>NZ_JACFPX010000001.1:0-296377 GCF_016101765.1 Gilliamella sp. B14448G11
GCATCGCGGTAGTTATAATCCTGTACTTGTACCGAAGATTCCACCATCTGACTGTGTAAGGTTATATCCCAGACACTTTCAACGCCATTATCCAGTGTGCCACTCGGTTGTTTATACACAATATCAGCCACCTGCTGATAACCTTGCTCATAATCACTGATGACCATCACATCGCAATTATGTTCACCATGGGTTTCAAACCGAAAATAGACCCCCACATCAGCAAGCAGTCTTTGAATAAACTCAAGGTCACTCTCCTGCCACTGGGTAATAAATTCACGCTCCGGGTATTGCTCTTTAAGTGCTAAACGATAATCAATCCCGGTATAACCATGACCACGCAAGACCTCTTCAACGACGCTGATAACGCTTTGATTCTGAAAAATAGCACAGCTATGACTTAATGATAGTTTGGCTAATTGCGAGGATAAGACAACCTGATAACGGGCTTCATCATTACTGACTGATAATTGACTGAACTGGGTAATCACACCATAAAGAGTGCGTGAGCCACCTTGAGATAATAGTGAATTTAACGGATTAAGCGGATTAAATTGGGTTAAAGAATTAAGTGGATTAGATTGTTTAAGTTTATCTAACTGTTTTAATGGCTCAGACTGTTTTAATGCATCTAATGGATTAGCCGAAGTTAAGGAATTAAGTGCATTAAGTCCTTGAGTTGCAAAGTCGCTTAAACTGCCAGAATTAGCAGGATTAAAACTCAAACGGGCATTTTGGTTAAGAAATGACTCAACAGAAAGTTGTTTATCCGAGCTGGTGAAATTAATCGTGTAATGCCAAGGCTGGTTAAGTTGCTCATTACCCTCGACTTGTAAGATTGAAACCTCAGCAGGCAAACCATCAATATTTAACGTATAGCGATTGTGACCGACTCCATTAACCAAACCATTCTTTAAACCACGACTTAAACCATTACCCAATTGATCCACCAAATTGGTTAATCCTTTATCCATGTTATCCTCGATATATTTCATGTATATAGCAAATACAACTTTGTTTTATTGAACTATTTATTATTATTTTTATCTGACCGGTTAATTATTATTATAAAAATTGCCAATAGTCAGTAAGGAGTTAAAATCAGTCAGATTTAAAAATAATCTAAAAAAGAATATAAAATACACTGTTTAGGGTATTTTGCAACCTTTTTTTAAAAAAATTTTTAAATTTAAGTTAGATAGATAACTGACTGATATTAATAATAATATCATCAAAATATAGATAACAAATTGTCGCCTAAACATGATCAAAAAAGGATTAGTAGAATTTGGCTTTTGCAGATTTTTTATTGAGTATTTTGCACAGAATTTTTACTAAGATTTGTAACTAAAAAATCATTTTTACTCATATATAGCCATGACCTGAAACTTTTTGACACAAATAACTGTCAGTACAACAGTAAAAAATATTTTTAAAACGATTACTAAGAGAATGAATAGAATATAGGGAATATTAAATAATTAAATTTAGATAAATATAACAATATGATTTTAAAACAATAAATTCTGTAAAAAATATTCCGGAGTCTATACTGTTTCGTTATTAAAAACGCACTGTATATCAGGGACAAATGCAAATGGATGGTTCTAGCAAAACTACTAAACAGTACTCACCTCTATAATGTTGTTTAAATGATACTGTTTTTCATATTGCAACGACGATATCCAGCCATTAACTGAATAACGACGAATACGATTATTATAGATTTCAATATATTCAAATTATACTTTATCGGCTAATGCCTTTATTTTATATTACTATGATGAATAATATGTTCTTTTAACGTATGAAAAAAACTTTTCAATACCGCATCATCCTTACAATTTCAACTTAGACCCATATTTTGCCTTAATTCGTATTGCAAAAATAAACTTTTAAAACCAGAACTAAAATTTGATTATAATATGTTTTCTCTAATACTAAGAATAATAACATTATAAAAAACAATCATTATTTAAAGAAATTAATAAATAATTGTACGATTGAAATTTTAACTAATATTATAAAAAAAATGGATAGAATTATTCTTTATGTAATTGATGATTTATAAAAAATAAATTTAAATGGCAAAATGAATCACTTTTTAATTAATATTTATTATAGAGTTAAATTATAGAGAAATGAATTTATAGCAATAAAACTGTAGTTTGTTTATAAACAATATAATTATTTTTATAAAAACTAAAATTCAGTATATTTGAAAGGAATTAAAATGAGGGAAGATGGGAGGATTTTAGATAGGTAAATCATTAAAAGAGAATTAAGTGATAAAAAAGCCCATATCAACTATGGACTTTCAATGTTGGAAGTTAATTTACTTTTTATAGTAAACGTTCATATTTTGTGAAAATTTCATGAATTTTATTTACATCTGTAGTAGTTAAATCTTCACGACTGAATGTCGCATACAATTTCATTGTTCCTCTAGAATTATCTTGTATTGTTCTATAACCCATCAAACGAGGACAAAACTTAGCTGTGGATTGTTGTGAGAGTTTTTTAGTTATTGTGAGTGTTTTATGTTTATATACTAATAAATCTTTATTAATATGAATAACATAGACTCCATCATTTTTTTGATTATCTTGACCTTTACTGATAGTATTATCTTTCTTACCCCATCTAAATATAACTCCGTCATGCCAATCAGCATCTCCAGCAGAAGCGAATGAATGTACATAATCTGAAGTATCTTCTCCACCCCATTCAAGCCCTCTAGTTGAAGCTTGAGACATAAGGAAAACTAGACATAGATTCGAATCAACATTCTTCATATCATACTCATAATGATCGTATAAAGAAACGTTATTATTAGCTTTAATCCCATTAACTGATATCTCTGGATCAGCGTAAGAGTCTAAATTATTATTTCCTATCACACTATACTTGATGTGATTAATGTTTTGATGTTTTGATGAAAGATAAAATAATCCTTTACACTTTTGATCTAATCCTTCCTTTACTAAATCATTAATGAGTAATAATAGACATTGACTGTCTTGTCTCTCTGATTTTGTGATATAATCCTTATAAATTGCATAGGCTTTTTCAGTTACAGTGCTAATTGTATTAATATTACCATTATTATCACTACCATAATTAACAGCACCTAAATTATTTTTACTCCAATCGACATTTGCAACTTTAATTGCTAAACCTGACATAAAAAATCTCCATAATTTTTTGTTTATTAAAAGACTTGTTTGACTTACCATTCTTAATTCTAGTAATAAGTCATAATGAATTAATTTAGCTATTAACCTAAATAATATTGAAAAATGACACACCAACTATATAAATAGTAATCTTTCCCATCTATACTATAAACGACGTTATTATTATCTCGTAACTCACCAGCATTTCTTCCGTCAATATTTGAAAAACCATAATTAATTAAAAGATTAGCTGGGCTTTCTTTGCAAGTGATTTTAAGCGTATTACAATTATTACTGTTGTTGAGTAGTTCAACATTTTGAATAATATCCTCACCTGATGAGTTTTTTATAGAAAACCCTCTGTTTTTTAAATATTTATTCCTTGATAAATTTTCAGGCCATGCAAAAGTCAACCCTGTTTTATTAAATTTCAGATTTAAAACATTGCCGCTTATGGTGTGGGAAATTGGATGTAATGGCCGCCAGTCTTCACCCGACATTATTTTATTTAGAACATACCCGTAATATGCGCCTAGTAATTTAGAACTAGGTCCATCTATGTGCCATATATCTTGATATTTTAACTGATATATTGGTGTTGCTAGATAAAATCCACTATCCTGTTCAAGAGCTAACTCTAATTGTGCTAAAGCAACATCAGGATAAGGTGCGGCACCACCATAGGCATTAAACGAAGATGAAATTTGATAGGTAATAAAAGGCAGATTAGAATAGTCATCGCCAGTAATATTTTCAATTTTTTCAATTAAATCTGCCCGTAATTTTCTAAGAGCAGCTTTATAGCTATTTACACCACATTTATAATCGGCTTCACCTTGAGTGTAGGTTATTGCAATTAATCTGTATGATTTACCTTGTTCATCTGCAATTCGTTTACCATTCTCGACATCATTGATAATATTATTATAGTCATTTGAGCCTTTAGACAAATTAAATATTGACATACCACCATGAGCACAATTTGAAGAAAGAATCACTTTATTTTTAAAATTACCTAGTTTAATCTCACGAATAAACATATCTGCAGTACCAGCAGATGGTGACTCATAATTAACTTCATTTTGTGATTCAATATGATTTACTAATGATTGATATTTATTATAGACAGCATAACGAGTTCGAATGCCATGATTAAACATTTTGGCATATTCAGAAAATGAAGTTTTAGTAAGTAGTGGTACGGAGTTAGATCCTTCCGCTAATGATTGACCATAAGCTATAATATGATTAATATCAGCAAGCCCTGAATCAATTGGATAAATTAATGTTTTCAACTTAGCAGCAAACAATCGATCAATATTAAATTCCGTATTACCATCCTTATCAATTTTAAAAGAAACATTGCCTTGTTCATCAGCAATAGTGAAGCCATCATTTTGAATATTATTAAATGAAAAAGTTGTTTTATTAACAAATTGAGCATAGTTTTCTTTATCTATTTTCAACGCATAATTATTACTATCTTTAGAATTATAAAAATTTTCTGGAATTAACTTTTCAGGATTCAATAAGTCATCCAATGAATCGTTTAAATTTACCATAATTGCTATTTGTCCTTTGTTATATATAAAAAAGCAAAATATAGTTATCCAATTACACAAAATATGTTATAAAAAACAAGCAAATAAACCTGTTTTACTTTTAATGAAATTTCAGATTTGAGAAAACTAAAATGAATAGTAGACACAACTATATGATTTGCTTTTAAAGTTTTAAATTATTTTTATTAGAAATTAGTGTTGAAAGTGTATATTGTTATAATTGATTTAAAATTACTTTCAATCTAGCAGCAAATTGACGATTGATTTTAAATTCCGTAAATCCTTTTTCATCAATTCTAAATACAACATTACCTAACCTATCAATAATTGAAAAACCACTATTTTGAGTATCTGTAAATAAAGAGGGTTCTTTATTGGTAAAATGAAAATTACCGTCTTTGTCAATTTTTAAAACATAATCACCGTTACCATAACAGATATAATGACCATCCTCTTTTACATCATAAAAATTTTGTGGGTTACAGTTTGTTTGATCTGAAAAATCGTTCAATGTTTCATTTACATTTGTCATATTATTTTTACCTTTGTTTTCCTATAAAAAATACAGCTAAATAATTAAATCAGATTTGTTATTACTTTTTACAAAAATGAAGATACCATTTACCTGTACTATATTCGTACTCTTTTATATTTTTAAAGCTGTTAGGTTGACGGTGCTTTGATGTATATAAATTATTTTTCAAAAAATGTAGATACTTCTAATTTAAAAATGAAAACTCTTAGAATTTTGATTGGTCATGCTTGCTTTGAGAAAAAGGGAGAAAATTATTATAATCATCCATTTTTATTAAATATAACTAAATTATAAACTATACCTACTTAAAAATAATTAATACGATAATTCACTTAATATTTAACTATTAAATATAGATATGAGTATATTTCCTTAAAATTTGGCTCACTTAATGATTAGAATTGCTCTTTTAAAGAATTCGTAATAATTGTCTAATATATCCAACAACAATCACTAATATTAATTGGTTAAATGTGTGGTGGATAAGCTGATATAAGCTATTGTGGATATTCTCAAGAGACATTTATAAAACGTCATAAAAATAAATTTTTTGACTCTATTTTTATATAGCCCAAACAATACATAAAAATTTATTTGTCATATTTTCAATCAATTAAATAGGTTAAAATATTTTTAACTATTTGTCTGTAAGAAAAAAGCCCATAATAATTTTGGGCTTTTAAATTTAAAATGAATTAACTAATTATAGGAACGCTTCAAATTCGGTAAAAATTTGTTGAATCTTATTAATTTCAGCTGAAGTTAAAGCATCTCCCCCAATTCTACCATTACTAAATGTAGCATACATTTTCATTGTACCATTACCTGGATTCTTTATTGTTTTGTAATTTAATAATGATGGACAGAATTTAGCATATGACTGCGCAACCTGCTTAGTTAAATTAACGGCACCATGATGGTATTGTAATGAAGTTCCATTAACATGAATAACATAAACTCCGATAGGAGCTTGTGTATCTTCAGATTTTGCTACAGCTGAATAACGAGAGCCACTATTCCATTTAAATATAGCATTTTCGAAGTAATCTGCATTACCCGCAGAAGAAAAAGCATGTATATGATTCACTTCATCTTCGCCCCCCCAATCAAATCCACCTTTAGAAGGTTCTGACATCATAAACATCAAACATAAATCATTTTTTGAACCATCAATTTCTTGATGATCATAAAGATCTGCACGACTTTCAATCTTCGTTCCGTTATATCGAACTGTTGGATAATCTGTATATCGATCTATAACATTTTCACCAATTATACTATACTTAATATGCTCAAAGTTATTTTTAGGTGATGCTAGATAAAACAAGCCTGTGCATTTTTGATGCAACCCTTCTAAGACTAACTTATTAATTAACAATGCTAAAGCTAAATTGTGTGGGCGGGCGTTTTGTTGATTACTTGTATCACCTGTTTTTTCAATGTATTTCTTATAAATTTTAAAAGCTTCGAGACTAACCAATTTTTCAATATCAGCCAAGCAAAATAATGTATTGTTTTGAATTAAATTTTGTGAATTTGACATAAACTTTCTCCATTTTTAAAAAAATTTAAATTAAAAAGATATTTGCGTTTAACTTTGAACTAAAGTTTATTGCGCAATGTTTTACTACTGTTATTACTCAAGGTAATAATCGAAATTGCTGACTGATTGGTAAATTTCAGTCAGCTCTATCGATAGGGTAGATAACGAGATTGTTATTGCACAATTCGTTACTAGGCTCTCTTTTGTTGAGAAAAAAAGATTTAAATAGATTATTAGCCAAAATGAGATTATTCGGCTTCAATTACAGTTTCTATGGGATAAGAAATTGTACTGATTAATTAGATTAGATTAATTTACTTTGTGAAGAATGCTGAAATAAGTTTTAACATTTATTCATATTTGACATAGTGATATCATCACAGAAAAATATTAATTATTAAAAATGGTCAAGATAGTATAACTATTTTAATAAATAGACTTGTTTAAAGCTCTAATGGATTGTTTATCTTGATTGCATTTTTCAATAACATTTAATAAATGCTCGTTATATTTAATACTACCAGCAAATGTTAATGGTTTAGGCGGTAATAATGGTAGACAATCAGTTAACAGATTTTCGGATATCGGTTGATTGACGTATACCTTTCGCTCTTTCGTACAACCTGTTAGCAATATCATCAGGAACATACTCATTAGCGCAATTGTTATTTTTAAGTAAATCATCGAGTTTTTCCTGCATTTGTAATGATTGGTTTTCAAGATTTCTTTTTGTTAGTTCATTATTGGCAATAATTTGATTATCAATTATATTTTTTTGCTCAAGTTGAAAAAGCTTACTCGTTAATTCTTGTACTTGAGCATGTCTTTCTTTTGAGATACGAACTTCTTCGATATACTTATAAAATAACGCTAACCAAAGAAAGATAAAAATGCCAATAAATTTATTCATTTTTTCTATCCTATTAATTATTATTTATTAAATAGGTTCTTTTCTGCTTTTCTGCGATTTGTCAGGCCAGTAGAAGATTGTTTGATGCCATCAACCGTAATTTTATTCCAACGTTCTAACTCATTTGAAGCGCCAATATAATTACCCATATTCAATTTTGCCAACAATGTCGATTGATTAAATGCTAAAACACCTACATTAAAGACAAAAGAGCATAATGCATCATATTGATTTTGATTCAGTTCAACTTTAACCAATTGATTAATTGACTGCTCAATAAAATAGAGATCTTGTACTAAAAAACAATCAGCCTGAGAATTACTGATTATGTCTTTATCTTTAACATTTTTAGTATGACCATAACCAATAGTCCATGTACCTGCTTGACATTTATATGCTTCTAATTTTAGACTTTCAAAGCTTTTTATCAGATCGATACCTTCTTGACTAATATTCATTTATTTTCCTTATGTTTGATAATTTTTGAGTGATTCGTTAAATAAGAAGTTTATTTTGATAATGAATGGAAACTAAAAAAGACTTAGATTGGTTCATATAAAGATAAGTAATGATTAAAATTGACTTTTTAAGTAATGTTAAAAAACACCATTTTTTAATAACTCTAAAGACAACTTTTATATAAATTTATTAGCGGATAAATTTGTATTAGTAAAACATTTTAATTAATAATTTATTGTTTATTATTAATTTGTTTTATTAATTTTTCTTCAAGAACTTTAATTAAATTAGCACCTGACCAACCAGCTAAACCAGCAATACCTCCCGCTACTTCAAATGCCCAATTAAAATAACTTGCAATAAAGATAACCAAAGCACCAGCAAAAATAGATATAAAAATTTGAGCGATAAGTGTCCATAGAAAGAATTTATTACCATTGAGTAAATGGTAACAATAACTGGCTAATGAGCCTAAAAAAGTGATGAAAAATAAATAGACGATAACGGTCCAATTTATGTTGTCTGGATCTTTTATTGGCATACTATTTGACCCTTTTATGTATTTAAATTTTAATAGTTAAAAAGAATATAAATTAAGATTCCACTAATATGAAAACTATATTTCTATATTAATAGGCTGTTAATTAAGGTTGATGATGCGATGAATGATTTGTTTGACTAGTAGTATTTAGCATTTATTCTTTATTGAACGTTTTATCTTTCATTACTATTCTAGAGTTATCATGAACATTAATAAATTTATTAGTTATATTATTTGGAAATTCAGTTATATTTTATTAGTAAATTATTTTAATATTAATCAGCCATGTTATTTTTCAAAAATAGAAAAGTTTATTAATAAACATAAATCTTGTATTACCATTCTTGGTTTTAATTTTTGCAACTTATAAGATTTAAAATTTTAAAAGTTTATATTCGTCAATGAGTATTAATATTTATAAACGATTGTTATGAAAAATCACAATAAAATTGAAATGGGTTAATTATAATAAAAGAATCGATAACTTTTGAGTATTGTTTTAGACATATTAATCAATACTAACTTTATGGTTTCTAGAACTAATTTAATAAAAATAATTTTTTTAGAAATAAAAAAGCCCAACTAGTTTTAGTTGGGCTTTGTTTGCATGCATATTAAATTGCATTATGGGGTAATTATATATGCTAATTTGCGCAATGTCAATAGGTTAATATGATTTATCTTTAGCAAGCCAAATCTAATCGTCAATTAAACTAACGAGACTAATAAAAGACTCAAATGTTGTTATGAAAAAATTTGTTTATGGTTTTTATTTATTCATCAAATAAAATATTTTTCAAATAATAAATAATTAAAACACCCCACCATTCAAAGTTAATAAACTTTAGTCTAAAAATAATATTATTGATTATTTCATTCTTTTTTGTCAGATATTAGCGATAATTAAAATTTGTCTAGAAACAACAAAGCCTAGCGATTTTTAGCTAGGCTTTATTTAAATATAAAATTGTATTATAGAGTTATTGTATATTACTAATTTGCGCGGTGCTCTGCATTTGATCTAACTTATTTGAAAAATGGGTAAATGTAACCACCAATAAAACTTTCTGCTTGATTGAGTATATTAATAATATCATGAGGACGTTTACCTATAACTTTAGCTTGTGCATTACATGAGACATTTTTTAAATAGTAAGTCATTAAAACAGTCCATTGAACAAGATTGTATTCTTTTAAATTTAAAATAGCTTTATCCACTATTTCTGCTTCTTCCTCTGTCAGATATTGGCGATAATCAAAACTTCTAGCAGCACCAGTAACAACAGCTGATTGTGAAGGATACTCAGTTCCGATACGTTTAAGTACACGAGTATTTTTCCATGCTGTTAAAATCTCTTTAGTCTCTTTCATTGTTACCTCTTATAATTAATGCTTTTATTTTATTATCTATAGGTTTTATAGTTATTTTTCTTATAAGAATTTAATTTGCTTTATATCCCAAAAAACCATTTAGACATTCGTTTAAATTGCTCACTAAATTTCACGGCTATTTTTTGGTTATTGTTGAAAAAGAAATTATAAGTTATCTTCTAATCGGCAACTTATTTTTGATAACTTATGTTTTCAAATTATAACCAATATTATCGAATAAATCAATAACTATTGTTATTTGATGCGTGATAACTTAAATTATATACTTACAACACTAAAACCATGAGATAACGATATGAATACCTTTACTGATAGAATTAATTGGGCTTTAGAAGCATCAGGCATGTCTCAGCATCAACTTGCTGAAATGGTAAAAATTAGTCAACCAGCCATTCAAAAACTTATTTCTGGTAAATCCAGCACATCCCGTAAAATTATTGAGATTGCTTCTGCTTTGAACGTTGATCTCCTTTGGTTAACGAAAGGAATTGGAAAACCTGATATAGGTAAAAACTTGTCTAATGCAAAAATAGTGGGAACGATGGATGAATGGGATAGTAAAACACCACTTAACGATGACGAAATTGAAGTACCATTTTATAAAGATGTCAGATTATCTGCTGGAGATGGTTTTGCTGATGATATTGAAGATTACAATGGTTATCAATTACGCATGTCGCGTTCAACCATGCGTAGATATGGTATTGATAAAAACTGCACGGTCTGTTTAACTGTTTATGGAGATAGTATGGAGCCAGTTTTCCAAGATGGAGCAACGGTTGCTATTGACCAAGCTGATACCAATATTCGCGATGGTAAAATTTATGCTATTAATCACGCTGGTTTACTAAGAATTAAAATACTTGAAAGATTGCCCAATAACCTAATCAAAATCAGAAGTTACAATCCTGATTATGAAGATGAAGTTATCCCACAAGATGAAATTAATATCTTAGGACGTGTGTGGTGGCAATCATCAATACTCATTTAATTGGTCTATTCATCATACAGATCTATATGTTAATTTATATTCATTAAGCTTGTTATGGTTCTATCTCTAAAACGCATGGCATTAATGTCTGATGATGCTTATTAAGCCCTTAGATGGGCTTTTTTTATACTACATTTTCGCTTAACTCGGTTACAAATGATAACTTTTTTTCATAACTTAAATTTTCAATCAATAACTTATATTATTGACAATAATGATAACTTATATTATCATTATTGCATCAAAACCAATCGAGTTAACAGAGTCATTAAACAATACTACGAGTTATTTAGTGGGTTAATAAGATTCAAGTAGCTAGCAGGGGCTTATGAACATACTGCGGTTTTGATGAACGTCTTAGGCATGACGGTAAACGGTCTAATTGGCTGTTTTGATTCGATAACAATTAAAACAGCCAGTTTAACTTCCAATGAGCAAATAAAACGCAACTGTTTTAGGGATATAAGTTGTTACAAAGACAGGGAATGGTACATCATCTGCCCCGCTAGTCGGGGCTTTTTTGAAAAATGATGATTAAACAATTCATTATTATTTTAATTTTTTATCACTTTACTTGCATAAACCCCATTGAAAAATGCAAGTGCTATTGAACCAATGACAACAGGAAAATAACCAAAATTTTGTGCAAGATAATAACTTAATGATATTACCGCAAATCCACAAAAGTAACTTGGTGCCAATTGGGCATTCCAAGCAGTGGAACGAGCCTGTGAGCTATCCGAATTGTCCATGATAATGGCAGTAATCGCTATCGACATTAAAGGTAAACTAAAGAAATAAAGAAAACAGGCTAAATAGACACTAAATACATTCACATATCCTAACGAAATCGGTATAAATGATAGTAAACAAAAAGCATGACAAAGCAACGAATAGACTAGACTCTGTTTTCTTGTTAAACGTTTTAGGATTTTTGAAATTAACACAACTGCCACTAAGCTCACAATTGAGCCAAATACTTTTAATAAAATAGCAATATCTGGCAACGACCAACCATCATCAACAAGTATTGGCGATAATAGATTATAAGCGGGGAGGAAACTAAACGGCATAAGTATTAAGATAATTAACCAATTTATTTTACCTTTCCAAATGGTAATCAGATTTTTCCAATATTGAGGATCATTACTTTCGGCAATAGGCTGATTTTGGCTGTAACGGTACTCTTCAAAAAAGAAAAGTTGAATTAATGTAAAACCCACTAAAACAGTAATCAATAATAAGCACCACATCCAACCAATATAAGCATAAAGTAGCAATATCACACCGCCACCTAAAATATTACCGATCATTGAACCACTCGTCTTGATACTTGAAATAAGATAACGCTGCTCGGCTAAAAAAATATTACAGGCCAATCCGGATATGGCTAATTCTTGAGTAGCTGTCATTATCGAAAAAATAAAGACAATGGGTAGAATGATGTAAAATTGTTTAATAGGATCTAGGAAAGCGATATTCATCAGACAAATTAACATAAAGGTTAAAGAGATGATTAACCAATTACGATAATGAGATAATCGTCTTTTTAAATATTTATCAACAATAGGTGCCCATAAAATTTTCAACCCTATTGGTAACATCATTAAAGGAATCAGACTTAATTGGTTTAACTCCATGCCATCTTTCCTTAAGATTAATGCTAAGGCGATGGTCAAAAAACCAGTACCCACATATTCTGTAATATAAAGGCTTACAAATAATAACCAAACATTTTTGGGCAATTTAATTGTTGCTTTGTCATTCATTTATTCATTTTTCCTTTTGAAGTACTAACTTTGTGTTCCTAACATATTTATTAATATAATTATTTAATAGTAAAAAAATATTTTAATAACCCATTACCACCCATGATTTGGTAAATTTAAAACAATCTGTTTTGTTAAACTAAAACAAACTTAAATCTTTCTTAAATATAATATTTAACTAATTTATCAATAGTTTATTTGCGCAGAAATACCTACTTGTCGTGGTTGCTGATAAGTACTATAACGAGAAGATGAGGACATAAGACTTATTTTGTCATGAGAATTGAAAACATTATCAGCATAAAGCATAATTCGACCTTGTTTGAAGTTATAAGCTAAATAAGCATTTGCTTGATAATAACTATCAATTTTAGATGTCTTATTATTTGATGCATCAGTAAAGTAACTATCTACAAACGATGCATTTAATCCGGTTTCCAATCCATATGGTAGGTTATAATAACCGCCTAAGTTAAATGTATAACCAGGAGCACGTGTTAACTTATTACCGTTATAACTTTTACTATCACTGTATTTTTTTATTTTGGTTTTAAGTAAGCCCAAACTGGTGGTTAAATTTAAATTTTGTGTTGCTTGCCACTCAATATTAAATTCTGCACCATAAGTTATAGCTTTATCGGCATTAGCAATAGTGATACCGAGTGGATGAGAATACTCAATTTGCATATCTTTATAGTCGTTATAGAAAATATTAGTATTAATTTTTAAACGTTTATCGTCTGAAAGCCAGCGGTGATAAAGTTCATAGTTCCAAAGATATTCAGTACCATAACTGTATGTGGAAAAAGGATATGTAAATGTAATTCCAGCCCCTCCTGGATTATAACCACGAGCAATTTTAGCGCCAATACGCTGGTCATCACTGATTAGATAAGCAATATCAAATTTCGGTAAGAAAACATTTGTTTTATTATCATAATTTAAAAGAAATAAGCTACCACCTTTGCGGGTATGTTTTTCTTGCTCATAACGAGCGGATAGATTAACTTCGATAACTTCAATTGGTCTAAAGGTAAACTCCCCTAAAACCGCTTTAGTTTTAGTAACATCATGATAACGATTGCGGACTCCTAATAAAATACTGTCATCTTGTGGTGACTGAAAATAAAATAGACCCAATAAACCTTTGTATGTACCATTGTTGTATCTTAAAATTGGCTGAACTTGCCATTTATGCCCCTCAACTCTTGATGGTGCTCCAGAGGGCAGAGAAAAACGGTCATGAATATAATTTGAATAAACAACTTTATTTTCAAATTCCCATGTATCATTGAATTGATAACCTGCATCCCAAATTGTGCTTGAAGTCCGAATTTTGAATACAGAGCGATAGGTATCATAATCTGTTGTTGGTTTAAACTCACCCTGAGGATTTCGTGAATCTACATGTTTAAAGGTTAAACGGCTATAAAAATCTGGCATAGCTGAAGGTAACCAAAGTAATTTAGCCTTAGTTGTGGTGGCTTTAAATTTCCTTGAATCACCTGCTGGATGATAATTTGCTAAATGTTCATAAGATTTACGACCTTGATCATCAACCGTAAAACGAAAGAGTAATTGCTCATCAACTAATGGACCAGACAACATGGCAGCAAATTGACGTTTATTTTGATTACCATAATCCGTTTTTGCTGCCGCTTCAAATTTATTGATGGGATCATTACTTTGCATAACAATAGCACCAGCAATAGAATTACGTCCTTGAGCATAACTTTGTGGCCCACGATAAACTTCGACTTGCTCGATATCCCATAGCGATTTAGTTGCGAACGCTAATTCATTATAATTAGAATTATCACCATCAACTTGTACATTAACTCTAGGGCGAGCACCCGCTAAAAAAGATATTGCACCATGAGCTGATGAGCCCTCAACACCTCGAATTGTGGGTAATTGATTGCCTAATCCGGTTTCTAATATATTGGAAGTTTGTTTAAGTACAGTTGTTAAAGAGTAAAGATCGGGACGTCTTTCGATATCCTTATTGATTATAACACTTAAACTTGAACTCGTTTGTAATTCACTACGTTGTACCCCTTCACCAATAACAGTGATTGTGTCCAATTTATCTTTTTCACTATCTTCTTTGATATCTTTGATATTATTTTCAGCTAGAACAATAGAACTATAACAGCTCATAAGGCACAAACTAAATAGACTAAATTTTGCAGTTATTTTTTTCATCCGAACACGCTATAGTTGATAATGATTTTCATTTACAATCTTATAGACTAAAAAATAAGCTGTCAAATAACTAATTAGAATTAAAAAACAATATTAAATTAATTTGTTTTTAGTCAATTTAAATAAATAAGATTTATACTAACTAATCAATTAGAATAAAAAAACCCTAGATAAACTAGGGTTTTATAAGTAATCAGATTAAATGATTAACTATTTTTTCTTTGCTTTACTTTTGTACTCATCATAATACTCTTGTGCAAGTTTACGCATTGACAAACCAATCGCTGCATATTGATATTCATTTAAATTCGCTAAAGATGCACGAGCAGAAGGATGTTGCACAGCAAAACCTTTACCTGGTAATAAAACTACCCCAGCTTCATCAGCTATTCTAAATAACATTTCAGACGGATTTTTATTTTTTAAGATCCATTTAGCAAATTTATCGTCATATAATTCACGACAAATATGTTCAAGATCAATTAAAGTATAATAATCAACACTATTTTTATCCACAGTGTGTTTAAGGCCTAAATGTTGATAAAGAGACGCAGCACGACGACGGATCAATGATTTTAATGCAGCTTTGTAACTTTGATCGGTATCAATCATTTCACATAATGCAAATAAAACCATCTGCACTTGTTGTGGTGTTGAAAGTCCAGCTGTGTGATTTAACGCAACAGCTCGGCTATCTGCAACTAAACGATCAATAAATTTAAGATTTTCGGGTTCAGTTACAATTGAGCTATAACGTTTATTTAAGACTTGCTTGGTTTTGCTAGGCAATGCTTTAATTTTTCTATCTAAAACATTATCTTTTGTTGTTGCAATAACACCCAAACGCCATCCTGTAGCCCCAAAATATTTAGAAAATGAATAAACTAAAATGGTATTTTTAGGACAAATCGCAAATAAAGATTGGAAATCATCAGCAAAGGTACCATAAACGTCATCGGTTAATATAATAAGATCTGGACGTTTTTTAACAATATCAGCAATGATTTTTAATCCTTTATCATCTATTTTTACGGATGGTGGATTGGAAGGGTTGACCAAAAAGAATGCTTTTATAGAGGGATCTTCAAGTTTACGCAATTCTGACTCTGGATACTGCCAATTAGCATCAGGATCAGAGTTGATCAACACCTCAACCAATTGATAATCGTTTAGTTCTGGAATTTCAAGATAAGGTGTAAAGATCGGAGCACCAATGGCAATTTTATCCCCTTTTTGGATTAAATTATTTTCTTTCATAGAATTAAATATATATGCCATAGCGGCGGTACCGCCCTCAACAGCAAACAAGTCAAGATCATCTCGATCAAGGTATTGGGCACCCATCTGCTGTAGAACATAAGATTTTACCACTTCTTCGCTAAAACGGAGCATCCTATCAGGAACAGGATAGTTACAACCTAAAATGCCTTCAACCATCTCTTGTAAAAAAGCATTTTCATCAAGCCCAAGTTGATCACGAATATAAGAAAACGCTTTACCTAAAAACGAAACGCCTTCTTTATTATAATTTTGGCGAATAAAATGTTCAAAGCGCCCTGTTAATCCTGCTTTAATTGGAAATCCGCCAACCCCCTCATTTAGATAAGAATAAGACATTTCAGATTCTTGCGTTGCAAAGATCCCTAATTGGAAAAATGCTTGTCTTGGCCAAATGGCTAAAAAGTTAGGGTTACCTCGACCTGCATTTAACATGGCTCGATCAGCATGGCTTTGTGCCAGTTTAATTAAGTTATCTTTTAACTCAAAAGGACTTAAATTAGCGTACTTAGCATATTGTGTTTGGTTCTTCATATTCTGTATCCTTAAAGTAAGATTGTAATTAAACAAAGGCCACAACCAATGGTCCTAATAAAGTCAGGAAGACATTAGCCAAAGCATAAGTGATAGCAAAAGAGTTTGTTGGTGTAGAGTTACCCGCTTTGTTAAGAACTTCACCAAAAGCAGGATTAGCGCTACGAGCTCCAGCTAGAGCACCAGCAAATACAGCAGCATTTTTGTAACCAAGAATATATTTACCAAAGTAAATTGCGAGCAACATTGGTAACACGGTGACCACAACACCAATTAAGAATAATGACAATCCTTGTTCGCGAATAGTATTGATAGCTTGCAGGCCTGAACTTAACCCTACTACCGCAACAAAGCCAGCTAAACCAAAATCTTTTAACAATTGCACCGCACCGGTTGGAATATTACCAATAGTTTGATGAAGTGAACGGAACCAACCGAATAACAAACCTGAAAGCAACGCCCCACCACCAGCACCTAAAGTAATTGGAATATCACTAACACGGATAACAATTAAACCAATTATCAGACCAACTACTAAACCTAAACCATGGAATATCCAGTCTGTTTTTTCGCTTTTTGTGATTGGTGCACCGATTTTATCAATCACACGACGAAGATCACTATCGGTACCATAGATGGTGATTACATCACCTAATTTGAAATGAAAATCGTTATTAAGCGGCAGTGTTTGTCCATCACGATGGATAGCGACAAGATAGATGCCATGTTTTAATTGCATTACTTCATCAGATGATAACACTTGTGATAAACTTTGACCGACATAACGAGAGTTACGCATTTCAACATCTTGTGTATTCATCACAACATCCATACCTGAAGCAGAATCCACTTCCGAACCAAGAAGATCGTTGGCCTGTATCATGGCATCACGGTGACCGACCACCAAAATGATATCTTTAGCTTTTATTAAGGTATCAGGTGATGCTTCCAAAATTTTATTGCTACGTTTGATACGTTCAATACTAATACCATTAACTGTTTTTTCGATATCAGACACGCTTTGGTTAATCTTATTAGTGACACGATATAATCGACCACTAATATCGGATAAAGCAAAATTTTGGTTAGCACCTAATAATAGCGAACCATGAAGCTGTTCAGCTTGAGCTTTAATAGCATCATCGCCAATATCTCGCCCCATTATTTTTGGTAAAATATTAACACAGATGATGATCGCACCGAGTGAACCAAAAATATAAGTTACCGCATAACCAATGGTAACATTACCTTGTAATCGGCTAAGTTCTTCAGGACTAACACCTAATTGAGTTAATGCATCAGACGCTGTACCCATAATGGCCGATTGTGTTAAACCACCTGCCGCTAAACCTGCTGCAAGCCCTTTATCTAAATGAAATACTTTGGCAAGCACAACTACAGTAATTAGACCTGCAACCGCAATAAAAAGTGCTAAAAAAATTTCACGAAGTGTTTTAACACCTAATGAACGGAAAAATTGTGGACCACTTTCAAATCCAACCGCATAAATAAACAGAGCAAAAAGAACGGCTTTAACGCCAGCATCAACGGTAACGCCAAAAACACTTAAAGCAACAGCAACTAATAACGATCCTGCTACGCCACCTAGTTGAAATTTACCAATCCGAATACCACCGATTAAATACCCTAAACTTAATGATAAAAACAAAAGTATTTCTGGTGAGTGTTTGAGTCCATCTAAAATCCAGTTAAAAAGCCATTGAAACATAATAATTGTCCTCAAGCGCTATGATTAATGATTTATAGAAAAGATAAATAAAGGAATGGAACGATATTCATGGGAATGTATGAATATGAACATATATTAAACTTCAATGCAAAGAATAGAAAGTCAATTTTAACGATTAATATTATTGCTAGAAAATAACAAAATCCTTAGAAAAAATGAGATGAATAAATACGAAGAGATATTGAACTTAAAAATAGTCAATATTCATTGATATACATATTCGATTACCAAAATTTTAAAGAAAAGAATGACTAATTTATAGGGCGGTAAATAGAACAAAATATTTTATTTAATAATAAAGATTTTATTTGTTTAATAATTATTCAGGTTTGAATTTGAGCATTATAAACAATAAAAAACCCGCAGAAGCGGGTTATTTTTAAATGATTGAATAAACAATTATTGCATAAATGTTATTCTAGACCCGATTTAAAATACTTAGCCAATAGAGCATTTAATGTTGATAGTTTCTTGATTTTAGCAATAGTTTTTGAATCTATTTTCTTTTCCACATTTTTTCGTGAACCATAAAATCTTACTTTCACATCATTTTTATCATTAAGTGAATTGATATAAGATACGAATTGATTATTTAAAATAAATTTAGTCCACTCAGATACAGTGGTACCACTTTTACTCTTGAAAGTTAAGTCACTGGATGGTTCATATATATTATCGTTTTGTAATATTTTAAAATTATCAATAAATAATCGTTCCTTACTGCTAAATACGGCAGTAACGGTTGTCGTATATAATTTTTCTTTAAAAATAAAAGTTTCTATACTCAAAGGTTCACTTTCTAACTCGACCTTGATCATATTATTTTGAGAATTATAGGTAAAATTGATATTATCAGTATTAATAATATCAATGAATTGATGTAAATCATTTGGATTAGTTATTTTTTCTGATAGGGATAACAGTCCATTAAGGTTAGCATTGTGTAGTCTTAGACCATTTGAAAATGTAATGATATAAATATCCTTCGATTTTGGGTCTGTTTCTACCTTAGCCACATATAAATCGTCTATATTGGGAAATTTAATTTCTTTCAACTTCTCAATCTCATCTAATCGCTTTTGATAATTTTTTACACTCACTATCTGATCATAAGAATTGAGGTTATTAAGATAAAGAACTTCTCCATTTTTCAAAACTATTTTATAGTAAATTTTATTTCCAACTTTGACCTCTTTGTCCAAATAACCTTCCATTCCGTTATATTTTTTGTAAGAAGGATAAAATAGTGAACGTGAATTTGGTTCAGAATATAACCCACTGTATTTTTTTAGGTTAATAGCATCAGCGGAATATTGATCAAAAACAAAAATATCTTTATCTACTGGATTATATTTTTCTTTTTTGATTGCGGATGAAGAAAATGAAACAACACTTAATATAAGAAACAAACAACAAAAAACCTTTTTCATACCATTATTATCCTTAACCTTTTTATTTTTTGGTAATAGTATGTTATTTAAGCTTTTTTGGCAATAAAAAATCCCATTCCTATCCAGAATTTTGAATGAATAGATAAAAAAGATAATGGTCGGTAATATTTTTTATTAGTGAAGTTTAAGTAAACCGTTATGAGAGCTGAAATATTTACTTATATTTAATGAATAAACCTCTTAATTTTACAGAATAAAGAAAAGGGCTACTAAAGCCCGTTTCCTTGTCTAAACAATAATCTTTCAACACTTTTAACCACATTTTTGGAAATTCTCTCAGACAGCTTTTGTTTACGTTGAAAGCTAACTGAAATAATTTTATGTGTATCAAGATGCGATAGAATAAAATCATCACTGGTACTGATTTCGTCTACTAAGCCTTTATCTTTTGCTTGGGCTGCAAACCAGTGTTCGCCTGTTGCTACTAGCTCAATATCAACATTAGGACGGTACTCTTTAACAAAATCTTTGAATAATAGATGAGTCTCTTCTAATTCTTGCTTAAATTTCTGGCGTCCTTCATCAGTGTTTTCACCAAACATCGTCAGTGTACGTTTGTATTCACCAGCTGTTTGTAGTTCAATATCGACATCATGTTTTTTAAGTAAGCGGTTAAAGTTTGGAATTTGAGCCACTACACCAATTGAGCCAACAATAGCAAACGGCGCAGCAACAATTTTATTGGCGGTACACGCCATCATATAACCGCCACTTGCAGCCACTTTGTCAACGACAGCAGTAAAAGGAATATTGCGCGTTCTAAAACGTAATAATTGTGAAGCGGCTAATCCATAACCGTGAACAACACCACCAGGACTTTCTAATTTAATGACGACTTGATCTTCTGGTTTGATAATAGCAAGAACAGCTGTGATCTCTTGACGTAATTCTTCAACCTCATGTGCATCCATACTACCGTTAAATGATAAAACAAACAGCTTAGGTTTAGCACCAGCATCTTGGTTACTACTTTTATCCTGTTTCTGTTTTTGTTTGACGGCTAATTTTGCCTGCTTTTTCTCAAGTTTTTTCTGTTTTTTAAGATCTTTCGTATATTGCTTAGCTTCAAGTTCATCCATGCTCGACATCAATATATCATCTTTAATTTGCTCATATTCCTGACTAATGTCTTTAACAGATAAACGCCCCGCAACGATTGATAATTTGCGACGTTGACTTAATATAAAAATAAGAATGGACAAAATAGCAATTACCACTGTTGCTGTTTCTGCCAAGAAGAGAGCATACTGTGAAAACCAATTCATTTAACAATTTTCCTTTGATTGAATGTATTGCATTATTATAACAATATAATTAAGAATTGTGCCGAAAATCGACAAAGATAAAATTGTCGCTTTATTCGGCAATTTAAATTATTTATACTGATACTTCAAAATTATAATTAAATGAGAATTACTATGTCCTTACGTCCAATTACTGAAATTGCAGAGCAATATAATATTCCTGAACAATACGTTTTACCTTATGGTAAACATGTCGCAAAAATCGATTTATCTATTCTTAAATCAAATCAAAACAAACCAAAAGGTAAATTGATATTAGTTACCGCCATTACCCCAACCCCTCTTGGTGAAGGTAAAACCGTTAATACAATTGGACTGAGTGAAGGATTAAATTACATTGGTAAAACAGCCATCGCCTGTATTCGTCAACCAAGTTTAGGTCCAGTGTTTGGTGTAAAAGGTGGTGCTGCCGGGGGTGGTCAGGCCGAAGTTTTACCTATGGAAACGTTAAATTTACATTTAACAGGTGATATTCACGCTATCACAGCGGCTCATGATTTAGCATCAGCTGCATTAGATGCACGCCTTTATCATGAAGAACGTTTGGGCAATGAGTTTACAGCACATACGGGTTTACAGCGTTTAAATATTGATGTCAATCGTATCGTTTGGAAACGTGTTATTGATCACAATGATCGTGCACTACGTCATATCAATGTTGGCGTTGGTGGTGGTGTAAATGGTATTGAACGCCGTGATGGTTTTGAAATCACTGCTGCATCAGAACTGATGGCAATTTTAGCATTAGCGTCTGATTTACATGACATGCGTGCGCGTATTGGTCGAATTATTTTAGCCTATAATACTCAAGGTGAACCCATTACCGCAGAACAACTTGAAGTTGCGGGTGCAATGACGGTACTATTAAAAAATGCCATCAATCCGAATTTAATGCAAACTGTCGAACATACCCCTGTATTAATTCATGCTGGACCTTTTGCTAATATTGCCCATGGTAACTCTTCTGTGATTGCTGATCGCATTGCTTTACAACTTGCTGATTATGTGATTACTGAAGCTGGATTTGGATCGGATATGGGCATGGAAAAATTCTTCAATATCAAATATCGTCAAGCAGGTATCAAAGCATCTTGTGTGGTGTTAGTTGCAACCGTACGCAGCCTTAAATCAAACAGTGGTAAATATAACATTAAACCAGGACAAGCCATTCCAAAAGAGATATCAGAATCGAATGTCGAACTACTCGAAATTGGTGCCGCTAACTTAGCATGGCACATTAACAATGCGAAAAGTTATGGTTTACAGGTGATTGTTGCTATCAACCGTTTTCCTCATGATAGTGATGAAGAACTTGCTTTCTTACAAAAATATGCCATTGAACATGGTGCGTTTGCTTGTGAAGTTAGTGAAGTATTTACCCAAGGAGGTAAAGGTGCTGAAAAACTGGCACAACATGTTATTAAAGCATGTGATATGCCAAGTGAAATTAAGCTACCTTATCCAGATAACATGCCTTTAATCGACAAAATTCAAACAATGGTAAAAAAATATGGTGCCAACAAAGCGAATCTTTCTGAAAAGGCGCTCGAAAATATCAAAGAGATTGAAGCATTAAAACTGGATCATCTACCTCTTTGTATTGCCAAAACCCCTATGTCAATCAGTGCTGATGCGAATTTAAAAAATGTACCAACTGATTTTGATGTTGATATCAGTCATTTAGCCATTTCTGCTGGTGCTGGATTTATTCGCGTTTATGCTGGTAATGTTATGACGATGCCAGGACTTGGTACTAATCCAGCTTATCGACAAATTGATATTGACAAGGATGGTAATATTGTAGGTTTAAGTTAATGCAAGAAGTTATTATGCAAACCAAACAACAATATAAAGCTTTTATTGATGAAGAAAATTGTATTGGCTGTGGCAAATGTATTCGCGTTTGCCCGACCGATGCCATTGTCGGCAGTAAACAAGTATTACACACCATATTACCGCAGTTATGTACTTCGTGCAGTAATTGCATCAATACTTGCCCAACAGACTGTATTACATTAAGTACCTTAGGTACAGCGCTAAGTGAAAATGAAGAATTACAACTCACTGAGAGAAAACAGCAACGATTAAATTACAATCAACTTGTGCCACCAACCATACTATTTCCGCGCACAATGGCTGTTAATCACAGTAACCAAACGAGTCAACAAGATCGTAAACAATCTATTGCTGATGCGATTGCCAGAGTTAAAGCCAAAAAAAACCTCGCTAAATAGCGAGGTCTTTTATTCAGTAGTTATAACCTGTAATTAATCTATTACAGATTATTCACCCAGGTTAGTCTTTATTATTATTTCTAAACGCACGTTTACGGTCATTCTCAGTTAAATGACGTTTACGTAAACGGATAGACAGTGGCGTTACTTCCACTAATTCATCATCATCAATAAATTCTAACGCTTGTTCTAATGACATTTTGACTGGTGGTGAAAGTGTCGTTGCTTCATCAGTACCAGATGCACGCATATTAGTTAATTTTTTACCAGTTAAACAGTTAACGGTTAAATCATTTGAACGTGTATGAATACCAATAATTTGACCTTCATAAACTTCAGCACCATGACCTAAGAATAATTTACCACGATCTTGCAAGCTATAAAGCGCATAAGCTAGTGCTTTACCTGTACCGTTTGAAATCATAACACCATTAATTCGTTGACCAATTTCGCCTGGGCGTACATCGTCATAATGACTAAAAGTAGAATAAAGCAAACCAGTACCTGATGTCATCGTCATAAATTCAGTTCTAAAACCGATAAGACCACGGCTTGGAATAACATAATCTAAACGCACACGACCTTTACCATCAGGTAACATATTGGTTAGATCACCTTTACGTAAACCAAGTGCTTCCATCACAGAACCTTGATGTTGCTCTTCAATATCAAGAGTTACTTGTTCAAATGGCTCTTGTCTTTTACCATCGATCTCTTTGAAGATTACTTTAGGTCGAGAAACCCCAAGTTCATAACCTTCACGGCGCATATTTTCAATTAATACGGATAAGTGTAATTCACCACGACCAGACACTCTAAATGCGTCAGGGTCTGGCGTTTCTTCAACTCGAAGTGCCACATTATGTACAAGCTCTTTCTTCAAGCGCTCAAGGATTTGGCGAGAAGTTACAAATTTACCTTCTTTACCCGCAAACGGTGAGCTATTAACATTAAAGAACATCGTAACAGTTGGTTCATCAACGGTTAATGGAGGTAGCGCTTCAACACAACTGTTATCACAAATCGTGTCAGAAATACCTAACTCACCAAGACCAGTTAACGCAATAATATCGCCCGCTTCGGCAACTTCTGCTTCATAACGTTGTAAGCCTAAATGACCCAGTACTTGCCCAACTTTACCAGTACGTTTATTACCTTCACTATCAACAATAGTTACTTGTTGATTTGGTTTTACGCGACCACGTTTGATTCGACCAATACCAATTACCCCAACATAATTATTGTAATCAAGTTGAGAAATTTGCATTTGGAATGGTCCATCTAAATCAACTTTTGGTGGCTCAACATGTTTAACGATTGCTTCAAATAATGGCGTCATATCTTCAGCCATATCTTCATGATCTAAACCAGCGATCCCCATTAATGCAGAAGCATAAACAATAGGGAAATCAAGCTGTTCGTCAGTTGCACCTAAATTTACAAACAGATCGAATACTTGATCAACAACCCAATCAGGACGAGCACCCGGACGGTCAACTTTATTAATAACCACAATTGGTTTTAAACCATAAGCAAACGCTTTTTGCGTTACAAAACGGGTTTGAGGCATTGGTCCGTCCATCGCATCAACTAACAGTAATACTGAGTCGACCATTGACATAACACGTTCAACTTCACCACCAAAATCAGCATGGCCTGGGGTATCAACGATATTGATACGATAATCATTCCAGTCAATCGCTGTATTTTTAGCTAAAATAGTAATACCACGCTCTTTTTCAAGCGCATTAGAATCCATTATACGTTCGTTGTCGTCACCACGCAGATTATCTAGCGTACCTGACTGTTTTAATAATTTATCAACCAAAGTTGTTTTACCATGGTCAACGTGCGCAATAATGGCAATATTTCTTAAATTTTCAATCACAATTAAAATCCCAATTAGGAGATAGATTCTTTAGGCGCGATATTGTACACCTTTTTAGCCCAAATGTTGATCTATATCACAAAGTTTATTTAAAAGAGCATTATCATTTGATAAAGTCAGAAAAATACTAATCTATTTTGACAAGAAGTTTCAGGTTAACTACACGTTTGAGTATAAAATAGTGCGGCAAATTGATCGACTTTAGCCCAATCAGTATATTCAATGATAGGTTTAGTCACATCTGTATCGCCTTTACCTAACCACATAATGAAACGAACCATATTACGGTCAAACCAATTATATTTTGGATAATAAAGCGCACCAGCAAAAACGGCTTTAATGGTTGGTTGCCATGCAATTTTAGCTAAGAATTTTCTTGTATATGAATTCGTTTCAGGAGTATTTTTATGTGGCTTTCTGGCTACAACATTCACACCAAAAAAACCCGATCTCATTTTATTTAATTGCTGATAATTATCATCAATAAATTTTTTCATTACTTTACTATAAAATCCATAACGAATAGAACAACCCAACAAAACGGCTTGGTACTTGGTAAGATCGATATTAGTACTAGGTAAAAGCTCAATCACATCACAATCACATTTACTGGCTAGTTGATTTTCGATGCGCTGCATAATTTTAAATGTTTGCTTTTCGTGAGTAGTATAGAGTAATAAAACTTTCATTTTTTAAATTTCCTATTAAAGGGTTTATACCTGCCTCTTTTTATTTCATTTGATAGTGGTTAACTGATTATAAGGATTGCAAGCGTAAACTATTATATATAAACATTGAAAATTAATCAGTACTTTATCTGTACTTATATCATCACAACTCAGTAAGTACGACTAACTTGACTCCCCTTTTTTGGAATTCATTATCTTTTTTGTTTAAAAAGTAGAATATAGATCGGAACAATTTTCAATTGATACATGGATTGAGATTATCGTCTGTTTAAGCGTTAACCAAGCATTTTAGATAAATCATAATAACTTTCTTATCGTGCTTATCATTTTTTATATAACTTTGGATAGATCTTAATGGAAACAACCTCCATTGCTTTTTTATTAGTCATCCAAATATTGCCTCTATTTTTATCGAAATTGAAATATCGACTTAACTCTAGAATCTATATTGATAATATTTTTTAGAATCTAATTTCACAATTAAGAAAGATAATAATAAAACTACATTTAACTTTTTTTATGATAAAAATTAATAAATTGTGGATGATTTAATAAAAAACTTTGATTATAGTATTATGCTAATTTAACCTGAGCGGAAATAAATATGGCAATTTCAACCCCAAAACTTAGTGCAATTATTTTGGCGGCAGGAAAAGGCACTCGGATGTATTCCAACCTTCCTAAAGTTTTACATAAAATCGGTGCTAAACCAATGCTTCAACATGTAATTGATACAGTTGAACAACTTAACACCAATCGCATCAATATTGTTTACGGTCATGGTAAACAACAGCTTGAAAATGCACTTAAAGATCAGCCTGTACAATTGGTCTATCAAGCTCAACAGCTTGGTACTGGGCATGCAGTACAACAAGCTATTCCTTATATTGAAGATGACGAAGATATCTTAATTTTATATGGTGATACTCCACTTATATCACTACCTACCCTACAAAATTTAATTGCGAGTAAACCCAAACAAGGTATTGCATTACTGACCGTTATACTTGATGACCCTACTGGTTATGGGCGTATTGAGCGAAAAGATGGCAAGGTTGTTGCGATTGTTGAGCAAAAAGATGCTTCACCAGAGCAGCAAAAAATTAATGAAGTTAATACTGGCATTATGTTGGTGACGGGCAAACTGTTAAAAAACTGGCTAGCGCGCTTAACCAATGATAACGCACAGAAAGAGTATTATTTGACTGATGTTATTGCTTTTGCTTATCAGGACGGATACGAGATATTGACCTCTCATCCAATAAAGCAATTTGAAGTTGAAGGTGTGAATAATCGATTACAGTTAGCCACATTAGAACGACACTATCAACATCAACAAATACAAAACTTATTGCTTGCTGGCGTCACACTGCTTGATCCTAACCGTTTTGATTTACGTGGCACACTAACCCATGGCAAAGATGTGGTAATTGATTGTAACGTCATTATTGAAGGTAATGTCAAACTAGGTAACAACGTTACTATTGGCGCAGGCTGTATCCTAAAAGATTGTTGCATTGATGATGATTCAATCATCAGTCCATACAGCATAATTGAACATTCAACCATTGCACAGCAATGTACAATCGGGCCTTTTGCACGATTAAGACCTGGTTCAGAGCTTGATGAACAAGTGCACGTTGGCAACTTTGTTGAACTTAAAAAAGCACACTTAGGTAAAGCAACCAAAGCTGGACATTTAAGCTATCTTGGTGATAGCGAAATTGGCTGTAATGTCAACATTGGTGCAGGCACTATTACCTGTAATTATGATGGTGCCAATAAATTTAAAACTATCATTGAAGATGATGTATTTGTGGGTTCAGATACCCAGCTCATTGCCCCAGTTAAAGTTGGTAAAGGCGCAACTATTGCTGCGGGCACCACTGTAACCAATAATGTTAATGATAACGAATTAGTCGTAAGCCGAGTTAGACAAAAGCAATTAAGTGGTTGGAAACGTCCAACCAAAATAAAAAACGAGGGATAAACTATGTGTGGTATTGTGGGCGCTATCGCCAAGCGTGATGTAGCAGAAATATTATTAGAAGGTTTAAAAAGATTAGAGTATCGCGGTTATGATTCTGCGGGGCTTGCTATTATTTCTCCAGAAGGTGAACTGCAACGTATTCGTCGTGTTGGCAAAGTTCAAGCTCTGAAAGATGCTGTTGAAGTGCACCCACTGAAAGGTTCAATCGGTATTGCTCACACTCGCTGGGCAACACACGGTGAACCGGTCGAACATAATGCCCATCCACATGTTTCTGGATTTATTACTGTAGTGCATAACGGTATTATTGAAAACTTTGAAACATTACGAGAACAACTTATTGCTAAAGGTTACCAGTTCCGTTCTGAAACCGACACAGAAGTTATTGCTCATTTAATTCATGACATCATTGCCACTGAAGATTGCTCATTATTTGAGGCTGTACAAAAAGCCATACCACAGTTGCGCGGAGCTTATGGTACTGTGATAATGGATACTCGTAATCCTGATATATTAGTCGCTGCCCGTTCTGGTAGCCCATTAGTCATTGGTTGTGGTATGGGCGAAAATTTTATTGCCTCAGATCAGCTTGCATTACTTCCTGTAACACGTCAATTTATCTTTTTGGAAGAAGGTGATATTGCCCTCATTAGTCATCGTACAATCACAATTTTAGATAAAAACTATCAGCAAGTCACCCGCCCTCGTATTGAATCCGATGCTAGATACGACGCAGGTAGTAAAGCGGGTTACAACCACTATATGCAAAAAGAGATCTACGAACAACCTAATGCCATAAAAAATACCCTTGAAGGTCGTATGGCACATGGCAAAGTGGATTTATCAGAACTCGGAGAAGATGCCGAAAATATTTTAAAGCAGGTAGAACATATACAAATTGTCGCATGTGGTACCGCTTATAATGCAGGTATGGTTGCTCGTTATTGGTTTGAAGCATTAGCAGGTATTCCTTGTGATGTTGAAATAGCTTCAGAATTCCGCTATCGCAACCCAGCACGTCGAAAAAATAGCTTATTTATCACGTTATCGCAATCAGGCGAAACTGCTGACACTTTAGCTGCCCTAAGGCTAGCGAAAGAAAACAATTACCTAAGTACACTCGCAGTTTGTAATGTGGCAGCCTCAACCCTTGTACGTGAAGCTGAATTGGTACTATTAACTAAAGCTGGGGTAGAAATAGGCGTTGCATCCACAAAAGCATTTACGACTCAATTAACGGTATTACTGTTATTAGTTGCCAAATTAGGGCGCCTAAATGACATGGCAGAAAGCACCGAGCAAGCCATTATACACGCCTTACAGACCTTACCAAATCGTATTGAACAAGTATTAATGTGTGAACCGCAAATTAAAAAACTAGCAAGCCATTTTGTTAATAAGCATCACACTCTATTTTTAGGACGAGGCGATCAATACCCAATCGCCATGGAAGCATCACTAAAACTAAAAGAAATCTCGTACATTCATGCCGAAGCCTATGCTGCTGGTGAACTCAAGCACGGTCCTTTAGCATTAATTGATGCAGATATGCCAGTAGTAGTTATGGCTCCTACTAACGAAATGTTGGAAAAACTAAAATCCAACATTGAAGAGGTTCGTGCCCGCGGCGGTCAACTTTATGTATTTGCTGAGCAAGATGCAGGTTTCGTCAGCGACGATACCATGCATATCATCAATTTACCTCATATTGAACAGATCACTGCGCCAATCTACTACACGGTGCCAACCCAATTACTGGCTTACCATGTTGCATTAATCAAAGGCACAGACGTCGACCAACCAAGAAATCTAGCAAAATCGGTAACGGTTGAGTAAATTTGCTAAATAAAATTTGAGAACTTAGTTTATAGTTTTGATATGAAATTAAAACTAACGTTCTCAAATTCACTCATTAAAAAACTATGAATAACAACCCTCTTTTGCTGATTAAACTGTCAGTATTTACTTACCAATAACTTGCGAGTTCTTTCAAACAAAAATTGGTTAACTTAATAAATCTAATTTTTATTTTGTATAAAAATTAGATTTTTTTGTTAAAACAAATATAAAATAATATTCTTATTGGGATGTTTTGTTGAAAGGAAGAAATGAGTGAAGTAGAAATGAATAGATTAATATTAATTGGAAATGGGTTTGATTTGGCACATGGATTGAAAACGTCTTTTTACGATTTCATTAATTATTGCGCTTTTGAAATGTTAAATGTAATAAGTGAAAAATATAAAAAAAGGAATATAGATAATCACTTTTTAGTTTCAAATGATATAGTTGATATTAAAGCCATTAATGAGAATGCTGAAAATATAAAAAATATTTTAGACTACGTAAGAGATTCAATACGTTTCAATGATTTAGAGAAAGGAGAAGAATCTTTCATTGGAAAATTAGAAGAAAGATTCTCATATTTTAATTTGGATAAAAAATATGCTAAATATTTTACAGATAGAAATTATTCTGAGCATTTTAATCAAATTTATTCTGATGAAAATTTTCATAAGCAATTTAAAAGTTTTTATGGTGAATATGGACACACATTGAATTATCTAAATGGTGAAATAATAAAGAACAAACTTTTCAAATTTATTTTTTATAATTGTAAAGTCGATAAAAATTGGGGTGGCATTGAACATGACTTTTATCAAACTTTGCTTAATGTTGAGGAATTTTATAAAGAAGAGAATACACAAAGTAAAAAAATAGATAAACTAAATAAAGAATTTAAAAATATAATTGACTGTTTTATTTATTATATGAAAACGGTTGTATCTAAGCAAAAGACTGAAATTTTATCAAAAATTGCCAAACATCTTATGCAACCCGTAAATGACGACGAATTATCTACTCAACTTAGAGATCCAACTGATCAACTGCCTATTGTGATAAGAAGACATATGTTTTTGAATTTTAATTATACCAATACGGTAGAGAAATATATAACAAAAAGTCCAGTAAACGTTGAAGAAAAACATGATTTAATGCATGTTCAAATACATGGCAGACTAGAAGATACTGCTAGTGGAATTATCTTTGGTTATGGTGACGAATTAGATAGTTCATATAAAGAATTAGAAGATAAAAATGATAATCGATATTTAAAATATTCAAAATCATTACATTATTTATATCAAGACAATTATCAAAAATTATTAGATTTTTTAGAGGGAGATAGTTATCAAGTCTATATATGGGGACACTCTTGTGCGACTTCTGACCGTGTTTTACTGCAAACAATATTTGAACATAAAAACTGTGTCAGCATTAAACCTTTTTATTATCAAGATAAAAAAGGAAATGATAATTTTGCGGATTTATGTGCCAATATCAGCCGAAGTTTTACTGATAAAAAGAAATTTAGAGATTTAGTAGTAAATAAAGAATATTGTGAACCACTAACCTAACTTAAGTTATTCATTCGGAATTTTTACTATTAAAAGCTTTGCTAAAATTAAAAATTAGTTTTTTATAAACACCAATCCAAAAGGCTTTATTCATTCATCGAATTATTTAATGATCTGTTTTTTAGTACAAAAAAGAATAAAACAGATCATACTGCAATGTTTTCATTTTAAGCATAAAATTTTTTTATTGTATAGATGAGTCAATATTTCTGTCCCATTAAAAATAAGTTATTTAAAAAATATAATTAACCTTTATTTTAAATAAAATGGATGATAAATCAATTTATTATGCAAAAAAATTAATAATGCATTATAAACAGATTTAATGAAAACTAATCATTAAACAATTAAAGGTTTATTAATACTCGTAGCAATAATTATTTCGTTAGTCTGTTATTTTGTCTTAAATTGACAGCTATTGGGAATTGTTAGAATCTTTATTGTAACTGGAATAAATTATTTTTCAGCCAAAAAAGGAGCACAATTTAAAGAAGTATTAAAAAATAATATAAATGACAAATGCCCGTTGCATACATTAAAAAAACACTTTGAAATTAGCACAAACAATTTTTGATTAATCATCAGTAAAGAAAATTAAAATCAAAAGCAAATTAAGCCGATAATGGTTTAATTACTATGAGTTATTATCGATTAAAATCAAACAACCATCTAAAACCATTAGCATAAAATCTATGCCAAACTTTCTTAAAATCATTTATCCGTACTAACAATGTGATCTAAATCACAAAACCATAAAATACCCTATATTTTGAAGTGTGATAAAGATCACATTTACTATTTTTTTTAGATGAATATGGTTAATAAACCCCTCTACAATAACAGCATCATGATTATATCAATCAACAAGGAAAGATTAATTTTATGACAACATCAAACATTAAATTAAAGGTCCAAAACTTTGGGCGATTCTTAAGTAATATGGTGATGCCTAATATCGGGGCTTTTATTGCTTGGGGATTTATTACCGCAATTTTTATTCCAACAGGTTGGTATCCTAATGAAAATGTTGCCAAACTTGTTGCCCCAATGATTACGTATTTATTACCATTATTAATTGGATACAGTGGCGGTAAATTAGTTCATGGCGAACGCGGGGGCGTTGTTGGCGCTATAACGACCATGGGGGTGGTTGTTGGTGCATCAATTCCAATGTTCTTAGGCGCAATGATTGTTGGCCCATTAGGCGGCTGGATGATTAAACAATTTGATAAAGCCGTAGACGGTAAAATCAAAAGTGGCTTTGAAATGTTAGTAAATAATTTTTCAGCAGGTATTATCGGTATGCTCCTTGCTTTACTGTCATTCTTTGCCATTGGACCTTCAGTAGTTGTCGCATCTAGTGTACTGGCGAGTGGCGTTGACTTTATGGTACAACATAATTTATTACCACTTACCTCTATTATTGTTGAACCAGCAAAAATCTTATTTCTAAATAATGCAATTAACCATGGTATATTTTCACCACTTGGTATTCAACAAGCAGCCGAGCATGCACAATCCATTTTCTTTTTAATTGAAGCGAATCCTGGACCAGGCTTGGGATTATTACTTGCCTATATGTTTTTTGGTAAAGGTGCGGCAAAAGGTTCAGCAAGTGGCGCGGCAATCATTCACTTCTTTGGTGGTATTCACGAAATTTATTTCCCATATGTGTTAATGAATCCTCGTTTAATTATTGCCATGATTTTAGGTGGGATGACGGGAGTATTTACACTTACCCTTTTTGGTTCTGGCCTAAGTTCACCCGCTTCACCTGGTTCAATTATTGCCATATTAGCGGTGACTCCTAAAGCTTCAATGCTTGGTGTAAGTATCTCAGTTATAGCCGCAGCAACGGTATCATTCCTTGTCTCAGTAGTATTATTAAAAACAACTAAAAATGCAGATAAAAGTTTTGAAGATGCGCAATCAGATGTTATAGCAATGAAAGACGAATCCAAAGGATTAAAAACAGAAACGTTTAATCTTGGTAACGTAACAAAAATTGTTGTCGCGTGCGATGCAGGAATGGGATCGAGTGCAATGGGGGCGGGTGTATTGCGTAAAAAAGTACAAGATGCCAACCTAGATATTAATGTTATCAACCTTGCAATCAACAATCTAACTTCCGATGCCGATATTGTTATTACTCATAAAGATTTAACTCAACGAGCCAAACAATATGCACCAAATGCCCATCACATCTCATTAACTAATTTCTTAGATAGTGATTTATATAGCCAACTTGTGAACGAATTGGTTGCAGCACAAGGCGTTAGCAATACGAATAATAGTAATATTGCAACATCAACAGATAGTAACCAGCCGTTATTTAAATTAACAGAAAAGGATATCTTTTTAGGATTAACGGCTCAAAACAAAGAAGAAGCAATCCGTTTTGCTGGACAAAAATTAGTGGATAACGGCTATGTTAAACCCGTGTATATTGAAGCAATGCTCGAACGTGAAAGGCTAACATCAACCTATCTTGGTGAATCCATTGCTGTACCTCATGGCACAATTGAAGCCAAAGACAGTGTAATCAATACTGGTATCGTCTTTTGCCAATATCCTGCTGGGGTAAAATTTGGTGAAGAAGCGGATGACAAAGCCAAAATCGTTATCGGAATTGCTGCTCGCAATAACGAACATTTAGATGTGATAGCCAAATTAACTAACGCGTTGGATGATCCAAACATTATTGCCAAACTATCAAGCACAACCCACTTTAATGAAGTGTTAGCAATATTAAGTTAAATATTACATCACAATGACTTCCCCGCTCTACTGCGGGAAAGTTGTTTAATTAATTACATTCAATAAAAATTAAAGGTAAAAAAATGCAAGCATTACATTTTGGCGCTGGCAACATTGGGCGCGGATTTATCGGTAAACTATTATCAGATGCAGGTGTTCATGTAACGTTTGCTGATGTTAACGAGCAAGTGATTAATGAAATCGCTAAACGTCACCAGTACCCGGTTAATGTAGTAGGCGAACAATCAACCACCGAAATCGTCCACAATGTTGACGCTATTAATAGCTCATCAAACGAAGTAAGTGACTATATTGCGAAAGTTGATTTAGTGACTACCGCAGTGGGTCCACAGATTTTAGCTCGCATTGCTGAAAATATGGCAAAGGGATTAATTGCAAGGCATCAGCAAGCCAACACTGCCCCTCTTAACATCATCGCTTGTGAAAACATGGTACGAGGAACCAGCCAATTTAAACAAGAAATATTTAAATATATACCTCATGAACTCCACCAATGGATGAACAATCATATAGGCTTTGTTGATTCAGCCGTTGACCGCATCGTACCACCGGCAACCTCTAAAACAGGGGACATATTAGAAGTCACAGTTGAAACATTTTCCGAATGGATTGTCGATAAAAATCAATTTATTGGTGATATTCCACAAATCAAAGGTATGGAGCCAGTTGATAACTTAATGGCATTTGTCGAACGTAAATTATTTACCTTAAACACAGGTCATGCCATTACCGCTTATTTAGGATTTTACAATAACATTGCGACCATCCGCGATGCTATTTTAGTTGATAGCATTCGCGCTGTTGTACAAGGAGCCATGCAGGAAAGCGGTCAAGTACTGATAAAACGTTACAATTTTGACCCAGCTAAACATCAAGCTTATATTGAAAAGATCCTCACACGCTTTGAAAATCCATATCTCCATGATGATACGGCTCGTGTGGGTCGTCAACCCATTCGCAAATTAGGATCTGGCGATCGATTAGTGAAACCGTTACTTGGCACATTTGAGTATGAACTAAAGAATAGTAATTTGCTTATCGGCATTGCTGCAGCCTTAAATTATCGCAATGATGACGACGATCAAGCCACCGACCTAACCCGAGAAATTAGCAACAAAGGGGTTGTTCAAACATTTTGTGATATTTCTGGTATTGAAAGCAATAATCCTATTGTTAGTCAGATTGAACAACTTTATACTGCAATGCAAAATCATCAATATTAATTAGCCGATGCTAGAATCGATATTAGCAGAAGATACAATACTTGAAAAACTTAACCAGCAAGCTGATATACACAGCTTGTTGGCTGAAGCTATAAAAATGATTAATCACAGTGTTAATCAATTAATTATAAAAGTATTTCGTAAAGAACCACACGCCATAAAATTTGTCATACCATCACTAATTGGTAAAAATGGCCCACTCAATGATACATCCGTGTGCTTAAAATTACTTTATGCGCTAGGCATCATAACGCGCGAGGAGTATGAAGATATCGAGCTATTAATTGCCATATTAGATGAACTTGACCATGACGATAAAAAATACTCCTACCTCGACGATGAAATATTAGGTCCGATTAGTCTATTACATGATATGGTATTACCGCCTAATTGGGATTCACACCATCAAAAAGCCAAAGAGTCAGGTATTGTCGACACATTAAAATCATCCATGTATCAAAATCGTTATCAACAAATGATACGCTCTGCATTGATTATTGCCATTACGGATCTGACAGTCAGAATTATTAATAAGCAGAATATTAACTATTTTCCTTAAGGGATTAATGCTAAAAAGATATTTATTTAAGAAAAAAACAGAATAAAGGCTGATTGATTAACTGAGTGCTGATCTTAACAAAGAATGAAAAAGTAGCAGTATCGTGAATAATGTATTCTTGCCAACCGCATTCATGTTAAAAAAATTTACCTACATTTTCAATTCACAATTTAATCGTGACATGCTTATTTTGGATTAGATATCAGTTAGACAACAATGCGATAGTGTCTATCAAACTATTAACCCAAAATTAATTTTTTTAATTTCCAACATCTACCATGTTTACTTAAAGTTAAGAAAGTTAATTTAAATCTTAATTTACACACTATAATGACAAATAAAACAGATAGTCATAGATAGAAAATTGTAATTTCTTGTAAAAAATATTCAGGAGTTTATACCGTTTCAAAATAATTTCACAATAAAATTAAACTACTACTGCTGCATAAATCTATATTAAAAATCATCAAGAGTTAAAAGAAGTTTCCTTTATTTTCCATAATAAAATAACTCGCTATAACAAATATTGAATTTTTTTTATTTATTCATTACGACGGGCTCGAATTTATACTGCGTTTTTTCAGTTACCAATTCATCAAGTTTATCTAAAAATAGTTTAATTTCATTATCCTTATAATAGGGAGAATGGTCATTCCAGATAACGCAATCATTTAGTTTAAAACAGCTTTCTATTTTATATCCATCTTTGCCATTTTCTCTCGGATCTGAAAAATGGGAGCCTTTTAAAAACAAAGTTGGAAATAATTTGAAATAATCATGTTTACCTTTGTATTTGGTTTCGTTATTTTGTGTTAAACATTGAATTTCGCCATTAATTAGCTGGCATATTTCGTTTGCGTATTTAATTATTGCATTATTGGTAATTTTGTATAATAACGTTTCATTAAAAGGATAAGCGCTCAATTTATAGATATTAACTTCAGTTAAATCCTTTTTATCAAAAATCGCCTTAGTATATAGTTGACGAAATCGATGATAAGGTAAATAATCCTTATTCATTAAAATCACTTGCATGTCATCATATAAAGTATTAAATTCCTGTGGATAAGATTCACTATTCCATCTATTACAGCTTCCATCCGTAAAACAGATTTCCAATTCCGACTCATTATTATCAGCATTCTCGGGAGTGACATAATAAGATTTCGTTAAAAAAACATCTGGCACAAAATCATTAATATTATTATGCACTAAATATAAGCGTTCTTTAGGACAATAAAATGAATTACAATTTACCTTATCTTCTATTAATAAGAAATTAACAGTGAATTTAACCCTTGGAAAAATTATGATTTCAGTCGACCAATATTCTCGTGGTTCAAAAATGAAATTATACATAGTGACGGATATAATATTTTTACGCTTATGCATATCTGCTTCAGCAATAAAGCTAATTAGAAAAAACATCAATAATATTTTATAAAAAAGGCTTGTTAACTTCATGAGGTATTCCTTATTTTTTTTCAATACTTCGATCTTCGCGCATCTGATCCCATTGCCATTTATAAAATGAATACATTTTACCTCTGTAACGATTATCTTTTTGGTGTATGAGTGTTTTACCTTCACTAGTAGTATAAATAAGTTTTTTATCGACTAAATTATTAAATGTATGATGGAAATGGTAATCCATATAATTTTCAGTGTAACCATAATAAAAGACATACTTATTTTCTTTAAAAAGTGAGTATGTATGCTCTAAAGAAAACGTATGTGCAGCTTCGTGAACAAGCGTATGATCATTATTAAGACCTTGTGCAAATATAATTAAAATATTTCCATACTCAAATTTTGAACTAGATATTCCTTTTTTCGTATCACCTGTAGACATACCATAATAATCCCCAGGTGATAATGTAGTAAATAAGAGATAAGTATAAAAATGTCCATCCCCATCGACTAATCCTCCTTCTGGTCGATTTTTTCCATAATTGTCATATAAATCGCGTAAGCGTATAGTTACATCTACAGCAGAATCGCTATTTTCTATATAGGTTTTCTTTTTTATATCATCTAAAAAATTTCTAACATCATAATTACTCTCAACATTAGATAATTTAACCAGATCTAACTCTTCACCTAAAATAACTTCCGTTCTAATCATAGCTTGATTAAAAGATTGACAGTTATAAAGATCATCCAATGATTTATGCGCCTGAGGATATATTTTATTACCTTTTTTATCATATTCAGTTATCACATTTACCACTACAATTTTGGCTTTACCGATATTATCATTTTGATATACCATTAGCTTACCGACTTCAACTTTCGTTGGCCCTTGTTTTGCAAAAACTCTGATCTCTTCATGCTTCTTAAGAGTATCGCCAAAACATTTAATATTTACGGTGCTATCGAGTTGATAATAATTAATTGTTGGTGTACCAGTATTTTTATCAAGTGAGCGAGGTTTCTTTGGTGTTTGTAGAAAACGTGAAATAGAAATTTTATTAGGAGTAATTTTTAAACATGGTTTACTAGGTTCGAAAATAATCTCTGTACCATCATCAATAATCTCATCAATTTCATCAAGTTGCAGGGTTAGATTAATCCCATCTTGATGCATTGTCGATCCAGCATTCCCTGTAACGTTACAAGCAAAAATTGACAACCATGCTGGATAGTAATCTATTCCATAAGGTGTAAATGGATTTTTTTTATTTTTCTTATCGTTATAATACCTATATTCTTTTCGCAAATCGTCAGGATTTCTGCATAAGGGTACCGCTTTATTAAAGTAAACAAAATTCTTAATCGACTTAAAATCAACATCTACCTTTTCCATTGGATAAATATATTCATCACGTAACCAATCAAAACCATATTCACCTCGATAAATATAATTACTTTTTTCTTTAAGTGTATCAGACCGTCTAAAATGAATAGTAAATTTTCGCAAACAAGAAGTTGAAGTTTGACCTACTTTTGAGCTAGGTGTAGGAGGTTTACATACTGCCATATCTACATTCCTTTTTAATTATATTTATAATTAATCATTAATTTATCTTTGTTGTCTATACAAAATAGCGAAATTAATTTGTATAGATACTTAAATTTTTCATTCTCTATTATTTATCCATCACGATAGGCTCAAATTGATATTCACTTTTACCTGCTAAAAGTTGATCGATTTTATCCAAAAATTCTGCGACATCTTTATCTTTACGATCTGGCGTGTTAGAACTAAATAAGTTGTTTATTCTATAATTAGTAATATAAATCTTATAGCCAGGCCCATCATATTCTTACATATTATAATCTTCATCACTTCTTAAATATCTTTCAGGGATTAATTGAAAAAGATTATGATGACCTGTGTATTTACTGTCAGGTTCATTAGCTGTGCAGCTGCTAACATTCTCGTTTTGAACACAAGTTAATGTTGCGTATTTAACAATATAGTTTTCAGCGATTTCATAGCGCATTCTTCCAACTGGTGCTTCTGGTGTTGAATCATAAATAATCATTCTTGCATTATAAGTATCAAATATTTTTGCATTAGCAATAAAACTGAAAAAAATAAATAACCAACCCCAAAATATCTTTGTTTTCATCATTATTCCTATTATTCTTTTGTTTTCTTACTATTAAATTTAAGATTACTTCTCACTGTATCGTAATAAAGTTGTGTTATTTTGCTTTGAAATTCTTTTGCTTCATCATCATTATAACGATTAGTAATATCATCAAGATAGCGATTAAAAAAGCTATCAATCTCGCGATCCCCAATATACAAATCCCATATATTGCAATGACCATCAGTAAAACAACCTTCTATTTTGAATAATCGATCGTCATTAATATATCCTCCACCATATTTTCTGAGATCAATAAAATTAGAACCTGATAAAAATAAATTTGGAAAAGACTTAAAAATATTATATTTATCTTGGTACTGAATACTTTTACTTAATACCCGACATTGAAGTTTCCCAATGTTTAAATGGCATATTTTGGAAGGATATTCAGTTATTGAATCAGCAGTAATGGTATATAACAACACTTCATGAAAAGGGTAAGCAATTAATTGATATAGATTAATTGATTTCAGATTTTTTTTATCAAAAATAACCTTCGGCATTGGAGAAGTCATTTTCGGATGAAATTGATATTCACTTTTACCAGATATTATTTCGTTTAATTTATCATAAAAAAGCATCATTTCTTTATCATCAGACTCTCCATAATTCCATGAATGACAACGACCATCTAAAATACAAATTTCTAATTTAGTCGTACCCATACCATCATAGGTCATTGGATTAATATAGTGTGAACTTGTTAAATATTGTTTGGGAACAAATTTAAAAATATCATGATGTCCTAGGTACTCTATTTCCGAACCATCTCTAGAACATTCTTTATCATTACAAAATCCATGAGGAATAATAATTGAATCAGTAGTTATTTTAATAATTAAAGATTTTTCATAATCAAAACGATGAATTCTATTAATAGTAATCGTCGAAACATCTTGGCGATTGAATACGTCCGCTTTCACCGTAAAACTTAATAAAAGTAAGTTAAAAATTAAATAAAAAATATTTTTAATACTCATTACCTATTCCTCCTGTTTCTTCGGAAATTTAATACTTTTTTCATCTTTTCGCATCAAATCCCATTGCCATCTGAAGAAAGAATACATTTGACCTTGATATTTATTAGGATCAGCAATAAGTGGGTTATCTAAAATTAGATACTCAATATAATCCATAACGTTTTCTGTATAACCCCGATAAAAAATATGCTTATTTTTCATTGAAGAATTCGCTGAAAAGATCTGAAATGTATGAAATAATGTAAAGGAATGTGCTGCTTCATGAATAATAGTATAATCATCCTTAAGACCTGATTTAAATATTACAAATGCATTCCCCAATTCAATTACGTTATTTTTTTCATTAAATTCAGAATAAGTTTCTCCTAGTGTTATACCATAGCTTGCTGTCGGATTTAAATTTGTAAACAAAAGATAAGTATTTTGATGTTCTTTATCATGGATTTTTTTACCGCCCTCAGGAATATTTTTTCCGAATTTTTCATATATCTTAATGAGGCGATTTTTTATATCACTAGCAGAATCTATTGTTTTTGAGGAATCTTTAGGATTTTTTCTTTGACTTTTCATATATATCATCTTTAATATCATGAAAAAAATCAATAATATCATTATCATTAGTTTTATTACGTAATTCAACTAAATCAAAATTTTCAGTTGCTTTAATTTTGACCTTTATCATGGCTTGATTAAAAGATTGGTTATTAAATAAATAATCCAATGACGAGAGTGATTGAGGAATCACTTTATTATTATTGTTGTCATATTCTGTAATGACATTAACCACGACTAGATTAGCTTCACCTATTGAATCATTTTGATATACCATTAATTGACCAACTTCAATTTCAGTCGAACCGAGTTTGGCAAAGACTTTTATCTGCCCGTGTTCTTTTAACGTGTCTCCTTGACATATAATTTTAACGGCATTCTTTAGCAGATAATAATAAATTACTGGTTCACCGGTATCTTCATTAAGTTTTCGGTCTTGTATTGAAGTTTTTAGAAATTCTGAAATAGATATTTTTTCGGGCGTGATTTTTAGACATGGATCACTGGGTTTGAAAAAAATTTCTGTGCCATCATTAATTATCTTATCTATCTCATCAAGTTGCAGATCTAAATAAACGCCATCTTTATGCATTTCTGAGACTTTGTCAGCATTATTACCTTGCATATCACAAGCAAAGATAGAGAGCCAAGCTGGATAATAATCTTGACCATGTGGTTGAATAGGATCGGCTATACCTACTTGCAGATATTCAAGTTTTAGTTGATCTGATTTTAGGCATAATGCACGATAACCATTTATAGGTATCGGGGGTTTTGAGTCATTACAGTTGTCATATAATACCTCTTCAATAGGGTATATATACTCATCACGTAACCAATCAAAACCATACTCCCCTTTATAAGTAGCACCCTTTTTTTGCTTAAGTGTCTCTGGCCTCCTAAAATGAATGGTAAATTTTCGCAAGCAAGAGGTTGAGGCCTGACCTATTGGTGGGCTAGTTTGGGGAAAATTACATACTGCCATATCTAAATTCCTTTTTAATTATTTTTAATCATTAAGTTATATTTTTTGTTTATCCAAAATAGCTGGCTTATTTTGTATAGATACTCTTATATTTCATTATGAATGATATAAGCAGTATAAAATTCCTGATATAGCGACAAATATTTATAAAACAAATTTTTTAATTTCGTTATTATCAACATTTATCGGTAAATGGATATATGTTGATCCTTAAAATAACCTAGCTACAAGATACTTAACCTTTTAATTAACGTTTTATAATAACAATATAAAAAACACTTAAAATTAATCAATTATTTCTTTTCATTATTTTAATACTTTTATCCTTTCTCATCGTATCCCATTGCCATTTATAAAATGAATACATATTATCTTTATAGTTATTAGATGTTCTAGCGATTGTATTTTTAAAATTGCTATTAACAGTAGGATTTATATATTTTTTTTCATAATCCATAAAGTTTTCGGTATAACCCTCATAAAACGAATGTTGTGGTTTATATTTTTTCTCATCTCTTTGGAAAGTATGAGGTAATGAAAAGCTATGTCCTAATTCGTGAACAATCGTAAAATCCTTTTTGAGAGAATTACCAAAAATAAGAGACATATTCCCAAAAACAAACGTCTCGTCTTTATTCATTACAACTTGCGAATTACCCTCATCGGCGTTGCAAAGTATTGTAGAAAAGAATAAGTAAGTATTATAATGCCCTTCTTCATTAATATTTTTTATGTCTTTAGGAACATATTTTCCATATTTACTATATGCTTTAGAAATCACTTCAACTATAATTTCTGGTGCATCATCGCGCTTAAAAAATTGCTGGTTTTGAATCTCATTTAGCAAAACATTAACATTGTGTAAAACATTATCATCATCATTCATTTTTTTAGAGTTCTTATTCTTACTTAATGCAACTAAATCAAAATTTTCAATTGCTTTAATTTCTGCCTTTATCATTGCCTGATTAAAGGACTGGTAGTTTAACAAATATTCCAATGATGGGTGTGATTGAGGAATAACTTTTTTATTATTTTTATATTCTGTAATAACATTAACCACGATTATATTAGCTTTACCTATTTCGTTATTTTGATACACCATCAGTTGACCAACTTCAGATTCACACTTTCCGAGCTTTGCAATTACATTTATTTTTCCGGGTTTTTTTAGATTCTCAGGGTTTAAACTTAATTCTTTATATTTATTGATAGGTAGCGGCGGATTATTCATGTCATAAACTTCGTCATAAAAAACCCATTCAATTGGATAAATATACTCATCACGTAACCAATCAAAACCATACTCCCCTTTATAAGGAGGAGCATCTTTTTTTTGCTTAAGGTTCTTTGGTCTTCTAAAATGAATGGTAAATTTTCGCATACAAGAGGTTGATGCTTGACCTATTAGTGAGCTAGCTCTAGGGGGATTAAATACTGGCATATCTAAATTCCTTTTTTATTATATTTCTAATTAATCAATAGCCTATATTTTTTTATTCAAAACAGCTGACTTATTTTATATAGATACTCTTATATTTCATAATGAACGATATCAGCAATATAAAATCCTGATACTGTATCAACTATTTATAAAACAAATTTCTTATTTCTTTATTATCAATACTTATCGGTAAATAAATATACGTTTATCCTTAAAATAACCTAGCTACAAGATACTTAACCTTTGATAATAACAATATAAAAAAGCCAGATAAAAAAGCTTTTTAACTTCATAAATTATTTCTTTATTTCGATGCTTTGATCTTTCCGAATCATATCCCATTGCCATTTAAAGAAAGAATACATTTTATTTTTATATTGACCATCTGGTTCGTTATTACTATTTGGTAATTCATACTTATAATAATCCATAACGTTTTCTGTATAACCCTGATAAAATTTAGTTTCTGATAGCTTTTCAAATGTATGAGTTAATGAAAAAGAATGTGCTGTTTCGTGCATAATAGTATAATCATCAGTAAGTCCTTTTTTGTATATCACAGTCATATTCCCCCAATATTTACTCCGTACATAAGCCATTCCATATGTATCACCTTTACCACTATCCGCCAAATAAGGTGATATCTCTGTAAAAAACAAATAAGTTTTATAATGTTTGCCATCATTAATGCTCAAAAATTTTTTAGGTTTTTTAGGATATTCTGGATTTTTAGGGCGATTTTTGCCATATTTGTCATATAATTCACAAAGGCGATCCCTTATCTCTTCATCAGGTACTACTTGTTTAATATCGATAATATATCCATTATCATCTCTTATATATTTATAACCCTTCATATAGTTAGTATCATTAATATCTTCCAAAAATTCAATAACATCTTTATTTTTAGAATTTTCTGATAATTTAGCTAAATCAAAATTTTCAATTGTTTCAATTTCAGCCTGTATCAGAGCTTGATTAAAACAATGATTGTTATATAAAGATTTCAATGATGAATGTGATTGAGGAATAACTTTTTTGTTATTGTTATCTTTGGTAATGACATTAACCACGACGATATTAGCTTTACCTATTTGGTTATTTTTATACACCATCAGTCGACCAACTTCAATTTCTGTCGCACCAAGTTTTGCAAATACTTCTATCTTTCCGTGTTCTTTTAACGTGTCCCCTTGACAAATAATTTTAACAGCATTCTCTAGTAGATAATAATGAATTTCAGGTTTACCAGTGTTGGTATCAAGTATTCGTTTTTCTCTCGTAGTTTTCAAAAATTTTGAAATAAAAATTTTGTCAGGAGTAATTTTTAAACATGGATCACTTGGTTTAAAAATAATCTCTGTACCATCGTCAATGATCTTATCAATCTCATCAAGTTGCAAATCTAAATAAACGCCATCTTTATGCATTTCTGAACCTGCATCTGCATTATTGCCTTGCAAATTGCAAGCAAAGATAGAGAGCCAAGCTGGATAATAATCTTGACCATTTATCTGAAATTTTTTTCCTGGAGGCACTACATCTTCTAAATATTTTTTTCTAAGATTTATAGGTTTTGTGCATAATTCAGTATATATTCCTGTCAGCGCCACCATTTCCATTGGATAAATATACTCATCACGTAACCAATCAAAACCATACTCACCTTTATAAGGAGCATTATGATTTTGCTTAAGTTTATCTGGTCTCCTAAAATGAATGGTAAATTTTCGCAAGCAAGAGGTTGGGGTTTTACCTACTTTTGAGCTAGGTCTAGGAGGTTTACATGCTGCCATATCTACATTCCTTTTTAATTAAATTTATGATTAATCATTAAGTTATTTTTATTATTGTTTATTAAAAATAACTTGCTTATTTTGTATAGATACTTAAATTTTTTATTCTCTATTATTTATCCATCACGATAGGTTCAAATTGATATTCACTTTTACCAGCTAAAAGTTGATCGATTTTATCCAAAAATTCTGCTACATCTTTATCTTTACGATCTGGCGTGTTAGAGCTAAATAAACTACAACCGTAAATTGAATCAGCACAAATGGAAATCTTATAGCCAGAACCATCATACTCTTGCATATTATAATAACTATCTTCTGTTAAAAATCTTTCTGGGATTAATTGAAACAGATTATGATGACCTGTATATTTACTATCAGGCTCATTAACTTTACAGCTTTGAACATTCTCGTTTTGAATACAAATTAATGTTGCGTATTTAACAATATAGTTTTCAGTAATTTCAAAGCGCATTCTTCCAACCGGTGCTTCTGGTGTTGAATTATAAATAATTATTCTTGCATTGTGAGTATCAAATATTTTTGCATTAACAACAAAACTCAAAAAAACCAATAGCCAAATCAAAAATATCTTTTTTTTCATCATTATTCCCTTTATCTATTTATTTTTTACCTATTAATTTATTATTAGTTTTGCTTTTCGTTATATCAGAAAAAAATTGCTTTATTTTGTTGAGGAATTTTTTTGTTTCATCATCATTATAACTCTCAGCAACCGAGGTACTCCATATATTACAATGACCATCAGAAAAACAGGCTTCTATTTTGTATACTTTAAAAGGATTTATTATATTATTTTCTCGACTATACTCTCTAGGATCAATAAAATTGGAACCTGATAAAAAAAGTGTAGGAAAACTATTAAAAATATTATATTTATCTTGGTATTGAATGTTTTCATTTTTTATCCAACATTGAAATTCACCACTAATTAAATAACATTTTTTAAAAGAATGTTCTATTATTGAATCAGCAGTAATTGTATATAACAGCACTTCAGTAAAAGGGTAAGCAATTAATTGATATAGATTAATTGATTTCAGATTTTTTTTATCAAAAATCACTTTGGGCATTGGAGGAGTCTTTTTTGGATGAAATTGATATTCACTTTTACCAGATAATATTTGATTTAATAAAGTATTAAAAATTTCTACCTCTTCATTGTATGGCTCCCCATATGTTCTCAAAAGACAACGACCATTTACAAAACAAATTTCCGTTTTAGTTCCCCCCCAACCATCATATTCTATTGGATGAATAAAGTTTGATCCTGTTAAATATATCTCAGGAACAAAGTTAAAAATATCATGATGTCCTAGATATTGTATTTCCTGACCGTCTGTAGGACATTTTTTATCATTACAAAACCCATGTGGAATAATAATTGAATTAGTTGTAATTTTGATAAATAACGAACTTTCAAAACGACCAATATTCTCAATAGTAAATGTCGAAATATCCTGACGACTAGGTATGTTAGCTTTTGATGAAAAGCTTAATAATAACAGGATAAAAAAATTATAGAAAAAATGCTTAAAATTCATTACTTATTCCTTATATTATTTTTTAATACTTGGATCGTCACGCATCAGATCCCATTGCCATTTAAAGAAAGAGTACATTTTATTATTATATTCACTATCCACATTTTTTATTTTAGAAGATTTTGGATCTATACCTAGATGAAACGGATAATCCATATAATTATCAGTATAACCTTTTTGAAAAACATGTGGAGAAAGTCGCAAAGAAAATGTATGAGGTAATGAAAAACTATGTCCTGCTTCATGAACAATAGTATGCTCATCGTTAAGGCCATCATTAAAAATCATATACACATTTCCCCATTCAAAGTTATTGTTTTTCGGATCACCATATGCTATTCCTGAATTTGTTTTACTATTTATTGTAGTAAAAAATAAATAAGTATTATGATGTTTTCTTTCATTAAGACCTATATTGCCTCCAGTAGTATGTTTTCCATATTTATGATATAAAGCAGAAAGACGCTTTAGTATAGCAACCGCACCGTTTGTCATTCTTTGATTAGTAAGGTCTTCAGGATCTGGCACTTTGTCATTATCTATATACAAAGGATTTTTAGCATCTTTTAAGAATAAAGTAATATCACTATCTTTAGTTTCTTTTTCTAAGGCCTTTAAATCAAAATTTTCAATAGCTCTAACTTCAGCACGAATCATGGCTTGATTAAATGATTGGAATTTATATAAATAATCCAATGGAGGGCGTGATTTAGGAGCAACTTGATTATTGGCAATATAATCTGTAATGACGTTGACTACAAAAATATCGGCTTTACCTATATTATTATTTTCATACACCATCAGTCGACCAACTTCATACTCGGTCGAACCTAGTTTGGCAAATACTTTTATCTTTCCATGTTGCTGTAGTGTGTCCTCTTGACACATAATTCTAACGGCATTCTGTAGCAGATAATAATTAATTACTGGTGGTTTATCTATGTTATTATTAAGTATTCGTTTCTTTTTTGAGGTTTTTAGAAATTCTGAAATAGAAATCTTTTCGGGTGTGATTTTTAGACATGGCTCACTGGGTTTGAAATAAATTTCTGTGCCATCATTAATTATCTTATCTATCTCATCAAGTTGCAGATCTAAATAAACACCATCCTTATGCATTGTCGATCCTGCATTTGGATTTGCTTTTTTATTTGTCACATTACAAGCAAAAATAGACAACCAAGCAGGATAATAATCTTGACCATGAGGTTTAAATTTTTTTCCTTGAGGTTCTACATCTTTTAAATATTCTTGCCTAAGTAAGTCAGGTTTTCTGCATAATGCAATACATTTATCTATAGGTGTCGGCATATTTGGGTTAACAACTTCTTCAAAAGCAACTTTTTTTATCGGATAAATATACTCATCACGTAACCAATCAAAACCATATTCACCTCGATAACTGTAATTACTTTTTTCTTTAAGTTTCTTTGGCCTCCTAAAATGAATGGTAAATTTTCGCAAGCAAGAGGTGGAGGCCTGACCTATTGGTGAGCTAGCTCTAGGGGGATTACATACTGGCATATCTAAATTCCTTTTTAATTATTATAAAATCAAATATCATGTAAAAATGAGTTAAAATCCTTTTATACACTAAAATAGTGATATATTATTTCCTTTAAAATTATATTGATTCCTGTTTATTTATATTCATTTCAATCAAACTAGGTAACCAAGGGAACTGATGGCAAAAACGATGGTAAATTGAATTAAAGTTAATGCTTTCATCGTATATTGTTTGTGGTGCTAATTGAGTATTGTCCATTAGTTCGCCTGATAAAAATGGATCTTGATCAAAATGACTTCCAAATATAAACATCAAGATGATTGCTGTTGCAATTTCTGTGGGATGATTCATAAGAAGATGATTTTGGGCTCGATCAATACCAAATGAAAATAGATGATCAAAATCTTCAGATTCAGTAATCTGAAATTTTGACTGAACAATTTCATTCAAAGCAGTAATTACTTGTTGTTTTATGTCGGATTTATCTAATAAACTCTTCTCTTTTGAAAAGACATAATTTGTGGATTGTGATTTTAAATAATTGTCTAGTTTTTTAAATACTTCATTCTTTTTAGATAAGTTTTTACCATAAGCTCCTTCTAAAAAAGGTATAGCTTTAAAGTAAAGTTCTTCTGCTTGTGTAACTTCAGTAAAATCTTGATAGTCATCTAAAATTTTTTTTGCCCAACGATATTGGGGATCATGGATAAACTCAATACCAAACAGTATGATCAAATCGATGTAAAATCGAGTGGTATCCTCTTGATTAAATCCGATCTCTTTTGTGATAATTAAACATGAACTTAATATTTTTTTTAGTTGATGATAATCTATTTTTTCTTTTAAGTACGGATAATGACTATGGCAATGTTTAACTAATTTATCCAAATAGAGATCTATTGCCTGTTTTTTTAAAATGCTGTCTATTTTATCGTCAATTTTCAAAACCATATCAACTATCCTTATTAATATAATAATATTGACCATCTAAATAATATGCCCAACACTCTATTTTTTTGAGATATCTGTCAATGTTATTATCAGCTTTGAATATTTCCAACATATCGATAAAACATCGTGGATCATAGAATCTTAAAAAATATTTTTTCCCATCTTGATTTTCAGCAAAGAGTAGTTCTTTCAAATATTTTTTCAAAAAGAAAAAAGGGATTTTACTCCAAAACCAAAGCACTGACGGTTTCTCTTCTTGAGCAAATAAAATCTCATTAATAATATCTTGATTCTCTTCTCTATCCGGTTCTATTTTTACTAATAGTGGTCCTGCCTCGGATGATTTAGAATAAGGTGTATCAGCAAGTAATGAATAACACGTTATATTAGGATTTTTAATAAACATTTTGTAAAAGCACGCATCAAAATGCGCGCAATCAACGATGGCATAGCAATAAACAGGTTCATCCTCATATTGATGTGAAAATTCTTCATTTATTGGTTCAAGTATATTTTCAGTTATTGAAAACTGTGGTAGTGATGTTTTAGGTGTTGTCATCAATTTATCTCCAACATGGTATTGGCATTACGAGCAGCACGTTTTAAACACTCTACGCACAAAGATATTGGAGGCATATCCATAAAATGAACTTCCTGAGTACTTACATTCATACTTGCTGGTCCCATTTTTTGTAACGCAGCAGATTTTATGACTACATTTCCTGGCGTACCGAGTTCTATTCCTTGGCCATTTATTTTAATATAAGAGCCACCACTGATTAACGTAATATCACGAGGAGCGGTCAAAGTTACTGAATTATCGATACTATTAATTTGTATTTCATCTTTAGCCATAAGCGAAAGTTCATCGTTTTGAGCTTGTATTTCAACTTTTCCTTTAGATGCAAAAAGTTTTATTCCCATTTTGTGAGCGAAAAAGCTTAATGCTTCACCAGCCGCCAATGTAATCTTTTTAATTACACTAATCTCTGTGTTATTCTCGGCAATGATTGAAATATTTTTGCCAGTCGATAATTGAATATTTTTCGGACTTGTCAAACCAATGCCTTCTTGAGCATAACCCACTATTCCACTTTCGTTAAGTTGTGTAAGAGTATTTTTAAGTTCTGTTTGACTTTCGATATCGGCTGAATGAGCATTTGAATTTTCTACAACTTTTTGTAATGATTGAACAATAGAAAGCGCATTACTAAGCTGGATCTTTGTGCCTTCCATATCCAGTTGTTTACCTTTTGCTTTTGATTCAGTTTCGGTGGTAATATAAATCCCTTTTTCTGCCGATATTGCGCCCCACTCATCGGTACGCAGCTCAAAACCTTCTCCTCGTTTCGTTTTTTCACTGTCCACCAAATGCCCCAAATTGAGTTGGGTTTTGCCATATTCTGTTGCCAGTTTTATATGCTCCTGACCACGTTTATCGTCCATTCGCAATTTATTATTCGCTGGCGTGCGTATCACATTACGGTGTTTATTGATTGTCGTAACATGGTCTGGATGACTGCTGTCGTGCATGGCATGAGCTATATACGGGCGGTCTGGATTACCATTGGTGAACGCAATTGCAACTTCTGTTGAATCTATCAAAGGGAAGTGAAAACCATACGTATCGCCGGCATATGGTTTTGCCAGTCTGACCCATAAACTTTCCTCACCTTTTTGCCAATTTTTTAAATCAAAATTGAATTTAATTCGGTAACGACCCTGCGTATCAATATAACCGTACGTATCATCATCTTTACTGGTCACTCGGGCTGGTAAGGTACCACTCACTTGTGGCCAAGGTAAGGGTGCCGGTCGATACGGTTTAAGAACATCATAAGGGATAGCAGTAAAGCGAGTTTGGTAAGATTCGGTTCGGTCACCATAACATTCGGTTGCAACAATCACCACACCGTCTTTAATCTCAGCTATCGGGCAACCCTCTATAATCACTAACTGTCCCGGTATAAGCTCATAAACATTACATTGTCCCGTTAGAATAAATTGTTCGCTTACATAATGTTGATGCCGAATACGCGCATACCAATTGCCGCTTTCGACTGTCTGTATATCACCTTGGGTTTTGTGGTGCTCTTCATACCGATAGTCTTCGCCTCGCATTGTCATATCTTTGGGCTGACTGTTGTCACTGCTGTAAAGATTACTGTCGGACATCCGATAGTTATAATCGTTAACACTGACCTGACTTGGTTTAGTTTTACTGCTGAATTGTAAATCCCAAACACTGTAGCGAAGACGGTCATTGAGACCACTCGGTTGCTTTATGGTCACTTTACCACCATCAGCATACCCTTTTTCATAATCACTTATCACTATCACATCACAATGGTGCTCCGGATGCGTTTCAAAGTAAAAGTAAAGACCCACATCTGCCAACAAACGCTGTATAAAATTTAAATCACTCTCTTGCCATTGCGTAATAAATTCTCGTACAGGATAGGTTTCTTTTAACTCAAAACGAAAATCAATACCGATAAAATTGTGATTTCGCAACACTTCATCGACCACATCGATGACACTCTTATTCTGAAAAATGGCACTTTGGTGGTGATTTGCAAGTAATGCCATTCTAGGTTCAAGTTTCACCCGATAACGTGCTTCATCTTCGCTGATTGAGACTAAACTAAATTCTGTGATTATCCCGTAAAGCTTTCTTGTTTTGGCTACATGATCAAATGAGCTGATTTGTGTCACTTGTAGCGGTGATTGGTTAGGATGAAAAGTCAAGGAGGCGGCTTGGCTGAGCATGGATGCAATTGAAATTTGCTTATCTTCGCTAGTGAAATCTATCTGATATTGCCAAGGTTCATTTAACCGCTCTTGACCTTTAATTGATACAACAGAAATGTTTGATAATGCGTCGGATCCATCAACTGACAACGAATAGTTATTGTGTGATAAGTGTCCAGAAAGCGAAGTTAAGCTATCGCCGAGCTGCTCCATTGTGCTCATACTTCAATCCTTAATTTATAATAGCAAAATTGATCTTTTTCAAAAACACAGATATTTATTAACGATAATCTGAGATATATAAATTAAGTATTTTTTTTGAACGAGTCAATTATTTTTTTATTAAGTTTTATTAATTGTAGATAATGATTAAACTAAGTAATTAATTCGGCTTTTTATTTTTCAGATGGTTGCATTAAAGCATAATAATCAATAATTTATAACATACATTGATTTATACACATTCTAAAATTAATGTTGATAATAAATACAATTTATAATAGATCGTATTGATATGGATTTGAGTTATTTACCAAGATCATCAAACTGTAAATTACTCATGAGAAGTCAGTGGTTAACAATAAGAATTAAAAATAAATTACAGCAAAACACAATCGGCAAACGGCATAGACTCCTGAATATTTTTTACAAAATTTACTGTTTTTATACTCAAAAATCCTTAAGACCTAAAAAGGATTATCCTTTATTTCCCACAATAAAAATAACTCGCTATAATGCATTCAATTTTATTGTTAAGTGGATTATGCATGAAAACACTATTTGCCAGCACGTCACGCGGGCTTGAAGAGTTATTGAAAAAAGAGTTAGAAGAGTTAGGTTCGGTCGATTGTAAAATTGCTCAAGGGGGTGTCTTTTTTGATGCGGATGAAAAGACATTATATCAATCATTATTATGGTCGCGTCTGGCATCGCGTATATTGTTGCCAATTGCTGAGTTTGATATTTACAGTGATTTAGATCTCTATTCGTGTGTTTTTAATATTAAATGGCCAGATATTTTTGCAGTTGATAACTCCTTTGTGATTAATTTTGTTGGTATAAACGATTTCATCCGTAATAGCCAATATGGCGCACTCAAAATTAAAGATGCAATTGTTGATCACTTCACTCGTCATACTAGTGAGCGCCCTAATGTGGCTAAGCAAGATCCTGATGTTCGTATTCATGCTTATTTAAATAAGAACCGTGTAACACTTTCGTTAGATTTAAGTGGTAATAGTTTGCATCAACGTGGTTATCGTCAGCAAACTGGACAAGCGCCATTGAAAGAAAACTTAGCTGCTGCAATTATTATGCGCTCAGGCTGGCAGATGGATACGCCATTAATCGATCCTATGTGTGGTTCGGGAACACTGCTAATCGAAGCAGCGATGATTGCTGCTAAAATTCCACCGGGTTTATTACGTAAACATTGGGGATTCTTTGCTTGGAAAGGCTTTAATCCAATACTTTGGAATGAACTATTATTTGCCGCTAAACACAATATTAGCAAACCGAATATACCATTTATCGGTTACGACAATAATACCGTTGTGTTAGAGCGAGCAAAACAAAATGCCATTCAGGCGGGTGTAGGCGATTTGATTACATTTGCATTACAGGATGTAACGCAGTTAACCAATCCACTGCCTAATGATATAACAGGTACAATAATTAGTAATCCACCTTATGGCGAAAGATTAGAAAGTGAGCCTGCTCTTGTTGCCTTGCACACAGCGCTTGGTCGTCAAATTAAGCAATACTTTGGTGGCTGGCGACTTTCGTTATTTAGTGGCGCACCTCAATTGTTAGACTGTTTACAAATGCGTGCAGAAAGACAATTTAAAGCGAAGAATGGTCCGTTAGATTGTGTACAAAAAAATTATACTATTGCGCAACGATCTACTGAACAAGTCAGCACACCAATATTGCCAGCGGCTGATTTTGCTAATCGTTTACGAAAAAATAAGCAGAAACTTGAAAAATGGGCTGCACAAGAACAGCTAGAGTGTTATCGCCTTTATGATGCCGATTTACCTGAATACAATGTTGCTATCGATCGTTATAAAGATAAAGTAGTCGTACAGGAATATGCAGCACCTAAAAATATCGATCCACAAAAAACTCGTCAACGGCTATTTGATATTATTAACGCCACTATGTCAGTGTTAGAACTCACTGCTGATCAATTAGTTTTAAAAACACGTGAAAAGCAAAAAGGCAAACAGCAATATCAAAAATTGAGCCAAAAACAGGATTATTTTTTGGTGCACGAGTATGCCATTAATAAACGCAAAACTCAGTTTTGGGTAAATGTGACCGATTATTTAGATACAGGGCTGTTTTTAGATCATCGTTTAGCGCGCAAAATGATTGGTGAAATGAGTGCGGGTAAGGATTTTCTAAATCTATTTGCTTATACCGGTAGTGCAACGGTTTATGCGGGTCTAGGTGGTGCTAAGTCAACTACGACGGTTGATATGTCACGCACTTATTTACAATGGGCCGATCGTAATCTAAAACAAAACGGATTAACAGGTAGACAGCATCGTTTAATTCAAGCTGATTGTTTATTGTATTTAGAACAAAGTGATGATCAGTTCGATCTAATCTTTATTGATCCACCTACATTTTCAAATTCTAAAAGAATGAGTGATACTTTTGATGTTCAACGTGATCATTTAAAAATAATGACAAATTTAAAACGGTTATTAAAACCAAATGGCATTATTGTGTTTTCGAACAATAAACGGGGTTTTAAAATGGATAACGCGGGTATGCAAAACCTTGGATTGACTTATCAAGATATCACCAATAAAACGTTATCTTTGGACTTTAAACGTAATAAGCAAATTCACTGCTGTTTTATTGTCCAACAGCAAAAGTAAATGCATGTCGTCCATCTGCATAGATTGTATTGATATGGATTTTTAGGTTATTTACTAAGAGCATCAGATTATAAATTACTTACGAGGAGTTATTCGCTCCTCGTTTTAGTTTAAAGAATAAATTTCGCAACTATCGAACCACTAAAACTGACGTTTGCGCACTACGGACTACACCTGCCGCATTCGATCCCAGTAAGTGAGTGGTAATATTAGGACGACGTGATCCTAATATAATTAAGTCGGGTTTTAATTCTTCCGCAATATGAAGAATTTCATCTCTTGGATTACCAAACGCAATAGAAAACGACAATTTTTCTTGGGGTAAATTAATAGAAGCCATTAACTTACGTAACCACTGTTCAGTTTGTACAGTTGCTTTATCTTTAAATTCATCAAAACCAAATGAGTAAGCATTCACAATTGCTGACGCTACTGGCAAGGTATGGAAGAAGATCACCTCGGCATTTGATAATTTTGCCAAACATTCGACATGTGGGATGACTTTTTGGGTTAACTCATCTTCAAGCACATCAATCGGTACTAAAATTTTGTTGTACATAAAACTACCCCCTCGCTAAATAAAACCTGATAAATGATCTTTGACAATACGGTCTAACAGTCATATGGTTTAAGGATCATGGCATTTGATTATTATGATACTCATTTTGGGTTTATTTTTTTATTTTTAATAGTTAAGTTAGTTGATGCTTACTATAATATCCTAAAACCAATTTAGAAAAATGAAACCTTTTTTTACTCATTTCATGACGGAGATCACCATGAGTAGTATTATTTACCGTTCAGACATCAAACCGGAACTTGAACAAGCTATTGCACTTTATCGTCACTGTTCACTAGGCGAACGCCGACCTCTTACCGATTCAACTCGATTTAAAGCTATGTTAGATAATGCTAACTTAGTTATAACCGCTTGGCATAATGATAAATTAATTGGTATAGCGCGTTGTTTAACGGATTTTGTATATATAACTTATTTGGCCGATCTCGCTGTAGATGAAGATTATCAAAAACAAGGTATTGGTAAACAATTAATTAAAGAAGTAAAAAAGAATACTCATGAAAATTGCTCGATAACTTTACTGGCTGCACCAAGTGCGGTTGATTATTATGGACATATCGGATTTAATGCTCATCCTTCCGCTTGGATTTTAAGAGATAAATCAATATGAGAATCATTTTAGCGTCAACATCGCTATCACGTAAAAAAGTACTTGAAAAATTCGCTATCCCTTTTGAATGTGTTCCGCCTATTTGTGACGAAACACCGCTTGCGGGTGAGTCTGCTGAGCAGTTAGTGGTACGTTTAGCGAATCTCAAAGCGCAATCATTAGTCGATAAATACCCAGACAGTTTAATTATTGGCTCAGATCAGGTAGGGGTTCTAGAGGGAAAAATTGTTTGCAAACCTCATACTATTGAAAATGCGCGCAAACAACTTGCCAATAGCAGTGGCAAAACATTCTATTTTTACACAGGGATGACAGTTATTAATACCCGTTCCGGTCAATCCACTACTCTTTGTGAGCCGTTCAAAGTCACCTTTCGGCAACTCAGTAGTTCTGAAATCGATGCCTATATTGCTAAAGAGATGCCGCTACAATGTGCTGGCAGTTTTAAATGTGATGAACTCGGCATAACGTTGTTTGATAAGTTAGAGGGAGATGATATTAATTCATTAGTCGGATTGCCCCTGTTAAAGCTTAATAACATAATGATTGAAATGGGCTGTAATCCCTTATTGCTTTAACAAGTGAGGCAAAATGGATAAGTCAGTGTTCACTTAAGATTATGTCAGTGAGCATTGACTAATTTAATCAATAAACCGCCCTGCCGACATTTTCATGATATTTTGGCTATAACTTGCTACATCATTATCATGGGTGACAATCAATAACGCAGTACCTTGTTGGTTAATTTCTTTTAGCAGTTGCATAATATCAGTAGAACTTTCCTCATCGAGATCGCTGGTGGGTTCATCTGCAATGATGATTTGTGGCTGGCAAATTAATGCACGTAATATGGCAATGCGACGCATTTCACCGCCTGACATATTGGCTGGATAAACATCTTGCAAATAACTGACTTTAGCTTTTTCCAACAAACTCTTCGCATAACCCAAGCTACTTTTATTTGGACGCTTAGTTAAGTAATAAGGTAAGCGAATATTATCAATCGCAGTAAGATTAGGGAGTAAACTGCTGCCTTGAGGAATATAACCAATATGCTGATTACGAAAAGTCGATACTTGCTGATCATCTAATTCAAATAGATTTACATCATTGAATGTTACTTTCCCCTGTGTTGGTGTTAATAAACCCGCAATCATATTCAAAAGCGTCGTTTTACCGCTACCCGATTTACCCATAATGCATTTAAAATCACCTGATTGCATACTGAAACTGACATTATTTACTGCTGCAAAGGTTTGTTGACCACGTTGATAATCTTTACGCAAATTTCGAACATTCAGTAACATTATTCACCCTCTCTGAGCGTGCTGTAAGTATCAAACTTAGTCATAGATAAAGCTGAATAGATACTTGATAATGGTCCAATAATTACGGTTAATGCCAATACCACTACTGCATAGCATAACGCATCAATCACTGAAAGATTAATGCATGGCAAACCAATGGTTTGGCAGATTAATAAGCTAAACGCATAGAGCAACACACCTGCTAATAAAATGCCCATTAAGCCACCTAATGCACTAATAATTAAAGATTCACGCAGCAGCATTTTTACTAAATCTCGACGTGAAGCCCCTAAGATACGCAATAAACTGATTTCGCGCTTGCGCTCATTTAAATTTGACGAGAAGATGACAAAAATAATCACTATTGCTAATACCCAAAAAATTGCCGATAAACTATATACAATAGTCGAAAAGCCATTTAACCATTTGGAAATATCACTTAACATACCTTTAGTCATAACAAAATCAAGTTTATAGTCGATGGCGTATTTGGGCATGATTTGATTAACAATATCTTTAGGCTGATAATCAGGATCGACTTTGATAAAAATGGAAGAAGCATAATCCGCAAAATGATCGATATCGCCTTGCACTAATTCAGCTTCTTTCATTAAAGTGTGTGCTGCTTGCATAGTCATAAATACCGAAGTGTCAAAACCCATCCCCGTACTATCCATTTTGGCTGCTATTTTGAAAGGATGATTGAAAAACATGACCTCATCGCCAATATTTGAACTAATTTTCGATCCAACTACTACTTGGTTATCAGTAAGTGGCTGAGTAAGTTGCGATTGCAACCAAGGTTTGATCACAAAATCGCTTTGCTGATCAAAACCAATTAATTGCACTTTTGAAGTACAGCAACCTGCACTGAGCGAAGCGATAAAAAGCTGGGGTGATATTGCTTGTATTCCTTTTATATTTTTGATTTTATCAATCAAATCAACTTTTAAATAAAAGCTACTTGGTTCACCCCGTAATAAGGCCACTTCTAGATTTTTTTCATAACCGTATGGAACAACCAAAATATCTGCACCAAGGCGATCAGCCATGCCAGAAATTCCCAAACTGAGATTTTTCATAATCACGCTACCACCAAAAAGTGTGGCAGAAAACAACATAACAATGATAATCAAACAACAACTTCGAAATGGTCGCCGTTGAATGTTTTGCCAAGCCAAATTAGCCATGGTGATGGGTTGTTCTTGCATGTTTTAGATCCTATTTTTTATTAAAGATTGTATATCTTTAAAATATGCTTCTTCTGGCCGCTTTATTAAGATAGAAAGTATTCACCAGCGCAATAATAAATAATAACAATGACAATAAAACGAGTGCTGGCTTAGCACCCATATTGCAGCGCATCATTTGATTATCACATACGCCAATTAAAACGGTTGGAATAGCCAAAGCAAATAATGAAATGCAAGCAATTGCCATACTTAATCCCATTCGCAGAAAAATTTTACGACAAAATAGCATTAAAGTGCCAATTGCAATAATCAAACTGCCCACGCCAACTTCAGCTCGGCCTGTCCAAAAGCATTTCATAATTTTACCAACACCTGTATGCACATGTTCTACTTGACCTTGCATTGTTGCAGTTGATAGGTTAACGGTTTCATGTGGGCAGACGGGTAAAATATACAGAGGAAATAAAATAAATAATATGCCAATAATGATATAGATGAGTGATGAAACAACACGATTTTGCATAATTTAAAACCTTAAATATTAATTATTAATTACTCGGGCAACCTTGCCATGTTCAAGTACAACGGTTGTTTGAGCATGTTTTGATACTTCAAGTGAATGAGTCACAACAATAATAGTACTCCCTTCTTCGTGCAGTTGATGCAGTAAATTCATAACCATTGCTTCATTATTTTCATCTAAATTACCAGTAGGTTCATCGGCTAAGATTAATTTTGGATAATTGATTAAGGCGCGGGCAATGCATACACGTTGCTGTTCTCCGCCTGATAACTGATTTGGCAAGTGCTTAGCACGGGCAGCAAGTCCAACCCTTTCCAGCGCTTGCATGGCTTCTTTTTCATCGACCATGCTGTGATAATATTGTGCAACCATTACGTTTTCGAGTGCGGTTAGATAAGACACTAAATGGAATTGTTGAAAGATAAGACCGATTTTATCACGGCGGATTTCGGTTAATTCGGGTAGAGATAATTGGGTAATATCTTGTCCATCTAAAATGACCGAACCTAAAGATGGTTTATCCATACAACCAATAATATTCATCAAGGTCGTTTTGCCACTGCCCGATGGTCCCATAATGGATAACCATTTGCTCTCTTCTACAACTAAATTCACATCTGATAAGGCATGAAGAGAACCATAAATCTTAGATACATTATTAACTTCGAGTATATTCATACTTTACATCCTATTCGCCACGCAATACTAATGCTGGCTCTACATCTAATGCACGTTTAACCGGAATTAAACAGGCAATTACCGTCACAATTGCTGATATTAAAATGGTACTTGGTATCAAATAAAATTCAATAATAATTGAACGACCAAAAACATTAGAACTGATTACCTGAGCAAAAATAAGTCCACAAATTACCCCAATAATCCCTCCAATAATACCAAGAACTAATCCCTCGGCTAAAAACTCTTTAGCGATACTTTTATTATTGGCTCCAATGGCTTTTTTAAGACCGATTTCTTTACGGCGCTCCATTACAACCGTCATCATGGTAGTTGCCACGCAAATCATAGTGAGAACTAAAACCACAAGGGTCACTAAATAAAGGAGTGATGACAGTTTACCTAATACTGAGGTTTCTGATTGTGTCACCCATTTAATTAAATGGGGTTCGATTGTGGTTGATTGACTTTTAATGGTATCTATATAGTCCTTTAACTCATTTTGTGATGCTGTGATGCTGACTTCAACAACTTCAGCTTGATCACTCTCTTCAAAGAATTGTTCTAAATCATGCAGATCGACAAAAATAAAATTATCTTCAGCTCTACCTGTTTTAACTATACCGGTAATAGTTAACTCTTCATCAAAACGAGAATCTTGTTTAGATTTACCCGAAATGGATATTTCACTGCCAACGTTTAAATTGGCAAAGTTAGCTATATCGGTCCCAATCATCACTTCATGTGTTTTTTGTGGCAAACTACCTTCAATATGCCAATAAGGACTGGTTTTGGTAACTTGGTTAAAGTTAGTACCAACAATGGTATAAGGATGCTGATTAACGCGCACTGCGCCGTAGCGAAACGGCGTGACACCAAGTAGTTTATCTTGTGGTAGTAAGCTTACTGCTTTTTGTACATCAGTCATTGACATAGTTGACTGATTATTCGCGGGCATTAATAATAAATTCGCTCCATAAGAACGGAACTCCTGCCCCATCTGTCTTGGAATGTCAAAACAGAGCGTAACCATGCCTAATAATACCGTTGCGCCAATCGCCACGCCTAAAAGTGCAATAATAATGCGAGAGCGACGACGAATGAGCGAACTCAATATGGTTTTAATAATAAAGCGTCGATTTTTATTAATCATCAGATTTACCTTTACCCTTATCGTCCATGCAGTACATCAGTAGGGCGTAAAAACATCATAATACGCAGTGCAGGTAAGCTACCTAAAAATGTAATTAAGGTAACCATTATTAATACTAAAGGAACAATAATCATTTTAGGTTCGACAAACGAACCAAATACGGTATGACCAATAATCTGCGCAAAGCCAAGACCAATAAAGTAACCCAAAACACCGCCCATTAAGGCAATAATTAAGATTTCGGTTAAAATGAGCAAGGCAACAGCACTATTTGTTGCGCCGAGTGCTTTAAGTAAACCAATTTCGGTACTGCGTTCTATCACATTTGCTGTCACTAAATTTGAAATAGCTAATGCGGAACAAATTAAGGATAAAATGGTTAACAATAACATCAATAACTGCGTTTTTTGTAAAATAGAACCTTCTGAATCCGCCACTTGCATAATGGCTTTAACGCGGACATCTGGCATTAACTCTTCTAGTTGATAAGCGATTGAACTAATATAAGCAGTGCAATACCATGTATCCCACTCGGTGCGTGATAAGCTGTTAGGATCTTGCGCGGCCTTACGAGCCAATTCGTTTTCAGGGGTGGTTAATGCACTTACTTCAACACGTTCAACCAGTCCATTTTTATCAGCTAACTGCTGCGCAATTGGGAGGGATACAAATAATTGTGAATCTTCAGCGCCACCACTATGGAAAATATTGTGCACGGTTAATGTGATTTTTTGTTTTGTTAGAACAGATGTAACCTCAATACTGTCACCTAATTTTAAATTCCACTGTTTCGCAATTGATTTACCAACCATTACACCTTGCAGATTATCATCAGTCATCTGATCGCCTTCGATTGTCCACCATGATTTCATGGCTAACATACCTGTATCAACCTCATCGCCAGTCGGAATTTTAAGGTGTTTATTAAACCAAGTTCCGACAATTGTAATGGGTTTATCGTTTAACATGGCTGGGGCATTAAGATAAGGCGCAAAATCGACAATATTATATGCCCAGAAAATCATCTTAATTTTAACGAGATCATCTTGTTTGATGTATTGCACCGCTTGTTGATTATCATTATTATCCAACTGATACATTTCACTTACTAACGCAGTACTTTTAGGCACAATATTTAGATTAGCTCCATACGCTTTTAATTCTTGATTAACTTTATCACCAACATCAAACATAACATTTAACATGGCAGTGGCTAATGAGACACCTAAGGCAACAGTGAGCGCAATTAAAAAGAGCTTCTTTTTTTGGCGTACTAACACGCTTAGTAACATTCTACGAAACATACTCTATTCCTTGGATACTCTTTATTTAAAACGACCTTTTTCAGCTTCAAGATGCGCAGGACGAATCACCATATTGCCGTCAATAATTTCATATTTAAGTGGTACTGGATTACAACCCCCAGCAAAACCAATGGTGGCAATGTTCATTACTACATCACACAAAATACAGACGACTTGATTACCACGTTGGTAATACCCACTTGCACCACAAATATCACAAGCATCAAAGCCTACACCATAGGCATTTTCGCTTTTTTTAATCACAATAAAACGAACTAAAGTACCATCGGTTGCTTGGTAGCCATAACGATGCAAATTACCATCATTGATATTATCAAGAGGGATAACAATTAGATTGTTTGCGTTGGCTGAAATCGGTTCGGCTGGCGTAAGTTCTACCCCTTTTTCAAAAATATAACGTGCTCGTGTCACTGTATAAGCCGTAATAGCAACGCCAGCCATCAAAAATAGTGAAGTTCTTCTGTCTCGAAGTAATTGCGATTTAAGTTTGCGGATTTGAGCAGGATTGCTACCCACTAACGAGGTTGTTTTTGATTTGATATAGAGCACTATCGTCAACAGCAGTAGGATTGCCATAAAAATAAATGTGAAAAAATTGACATGACCTAAAATAAAAATCACCAATTCCATCATCCATTTCTGCGAAGCAATAAACCGTCTAACGATTAAAATTTGCATGATATTAATACCATTTTGAATGGTAAAAATAATGATTGAAAGCGTTGTTACTATTGTAACTAGCCTATTGGATAACCTGCCACACAGTCGATAAGTGAATAAACCAATTAAGACACAAACCAATAGAGCAAATCCATACCCAACCCATTTAAACAAATATTCATTATTAAAAATGGACTCCATTCCGACAGCAAATTCGAATGGATAGAGCATTAAATTCGGTAAACATTGTGCCGTAATTAAACCACTAGCCAGCACAAATAACATTATAGATAAAACCTTAATCAAGGTTTTATGCCAAGATTTTTGCATCCAAATGCAAACTAATAAAGGTAACGCAATAATGACCCAAGGTATAATTACTCCAAGATCATAAAATTCACGCACCGCAAACCCTGTGTTACGTTTTAAAATGGCAAAAATTAATGCTGCAATAAATCCTAATAGAAAACCAAAGGAAATAATTTTTTTATGACAGAAGATATTTGATTTGGCAATTACTGCACTGAGTAGTGCAATCATGATTACAGAAATAAAAGTATTGTCGGTAATGTTGATAAGATATTGAAGCATAATCATTGCCTGGTTATTACAATATAGATCGGCGAGCTTAATACTCGCCATAAATCATCCTAATTTTAAAAAGCATTATACTGCTTTTTTACAACAAATTACCATGCGCGAGGGATATAATCGAAGTCCCAAGAAACTTCAATAGGTTTACTCCAGAAACGACCTTCAACTCCCGTCTCTTTATCTACATGTAATAAATAACCTTGTTTTTCTGGGTTTTCAATAATAAAGGTTACTTTATATTTACCTGCACCTTCAAGTTTGATGTTATTACCATAATGCGGGCCATCAGAGGCACTCATAGGCATAAAGTTACCTTCGGTAGTTCTATTACTGCCTTCTTTTTGAATTTTATATTTTACCGTTAAATAAGGAACAAAACTGCCCACACCATAACCTAATTTATTGCCTTCCGCAGCTGAAATATCAGCTTCAAGATGCATATCCGATTTTGATGCTGGTAAACCACCAACACCAACTGGCTCCATATCAACCGGTTGGAAATATACTGCGCCAATATGTAATGGACCAACTGTTACTTCGTCACCGATCGGAAACTCTTCAAAACCTTTTTGTTCGCCTGGGGCTGGTGCGGCTGCATGAGCAAATGAAGATAATGCAAGTATTGATGAAACACCGACAGCTATAACTAATTTTTTCATTGAAAACTCCTTTACAATTTAAATAGTGTTTTAACGATCTTATTGATCCGTTTTAAACTACTTTTGATTAACTACCTGTTATTACTCGTTGGTAACAGTACTATTGCTTTTTAGAACATCTTTTGCGTAGTCAAAATGTAGGTAACTAAAAATAGCCTGTTACTTTTCCACTTTTGCAATTCAATCATTAGGCCTTAACAAGGTGGATTTTAATTTATTGCGCTTTTATATTATTTTCACCTTTTTTGTAGTACATCACAGACAGTACTACAACAAGAACCATAATTACTTGCGGTATCAATGTTTCGACGGTTGGGTAAATGCCTAAAATTTCAACCGAGTGTATAAAATCAACTGGTGTGACAGGAATAATATCGGCTTCTTGTAACTCTTTTACACCGCCACCAGCAAAAGCTATCGCCATTACATACATAAGCATGCTTGTGCAAATAAAGAATGGTTTAAGTGGTAATCTAACTGCACCAAAGCGAATGACAAGAAAGATAAATGTTAAAATGATCGTTCCAACACCCAGACCATACCACACCATATCCATATGTTCTTTGGCATCAGCTAACATAGCTTGATAAAAGATAATGGTTTCAGCCCCTTCTCTAAATACAGCTAAGAATGCAGCAAACCCCAAAGCAAAACTGCTACCAGTAGTTACCGCGGTTTGTACTTTACCTTCCACATAACTCTTCCAAGCCTCGGCTTCAGCTTTTGAAACCATCCAGTTACTGACAAACAACAGGACAACAGTCGCCAATAACATCGCGCTACCTTCCATAATTTCTTGATTAGCACCACTTAAACCTACAATAGTATGCAAGGCAATAGCTGCAAGAATGCTTGCAAAAATGGCTACCATTGAGCTGATATATACTACTTTTAACATTGGTTTGTTATTGGTACGCACTAAATAGGCAGAAATGGCAGCAATCACCAATATGGCTTCTAAACCTTCACGGAAAATAATAATGAATGAAGCAAAAAAGACACTCAAACCACTCTCTTTTTTACCATCCAATTCGTTTGCATCTTCATGTAACATTTTTAAAATTACATCAATTTCAGCACGAACGGTTTTATTTGGTGCGCCATTGGTCATTAATCGCTTAATTTTAGCAAATTGATACTCGGTATCCGTTCCGCGCTTTCCTGAAATATAAGACATTACTGCACGTTCAACGCCATGCTTTTCATAAAAACCGAAATAGGCATTATTGACTCGTGCTTTGGCTCGTTCGGCGTCTTTCATGAAATAGATATCATAAGCATCATTTAAGATAACATCCATTTCATCAATAATTTCGTTCCAGCTTTTGTATTGTTTTTCATTAGCATAAGATGAGGGTGCAAAAGCAACCAAGCTAGCAATTAGCAATAAAGCTAACGTAAAAAACTTTTTCATAACGTCCTTTACCTTTTACTTTCCTAACAAAATCATACCTAACGGTATATCGTCTTTTGGCAATTGTAATGCTTGGCTTATTGCTTCTGACTTAATGGAATGGATATAACGAGTACTTAATTTTAAAGCAGCCGCTGCTAAATATACGTTTTGGCTCATAGCACCAACAGCGGTATAACTAAAGTTTGTGACTTCGTCTGGTTTAATATCTGTCAATGCTTTCGCATCTGAGACAAAAATTAATGAATAAGCGGCACGTTTGGTAAAGCTTTGCTGTCCAACATCACCTCGGATATCTTGCTTATTGATTTCACGCAGATAATGACCATCCCACTCATATAAAAAAGTCCCCTTTTCACTTGCAACGTAAATGCGCACATAAGGAGCTTTGCCTTTCGACATCGGAACTGTCCACCCTGTCTTACCACGGTTTAATCCACTAGCAGCCCAAAGTACTGTTGATAATTCATCATCCGTTACTTGCCCAGCAGGGAAACCACCACCTGGCGTTGATGCGCGTTTTTTTAGACTTTCAAACAGACTCATTCCATCTTTCGTTTGCGGTGTCGGTAAGGTAATATCGGCATAACAAAATGATAAAGAAAACAATGATAAAAATAGAACAGCAACGGTCTTCCGTAAACCCCAAGGCATAGCATACCTCTAACCTTTTGGTAATAATGTGGTGATATCTTATTGCTAATGATCACAATTATCAATACCAAATAATAATAATTATCATTTTTAAGCTAAATTAAAATTATTATAATAATCAATAAGGTTATCGTTAACGGTCAATGCGCTAACATCAACTTTATAGCATTAATTATGCCAATAATAAAAATACTCGTTAAATCAAAACAATTTGCTCAAAAAACAAACCAAAAAGTTGGTAAAAATTTTAATGTACTTACTTTTAATTATAAAACAAAAAGTTATAATTAGAGTGTTCCCTGTATATACAGGGATAAACCGCACCACGTAATATGTTCACCGTTTTGACAAACATGTTCCCTGTATGCACAGGGATAAATCGGCGGGCGTTAATATTACATAGCATTTTTTGCTATTCAAAAATCGCAATTCTATATTTTATTGTTAACCATTTTTTAACTGCATGAAAAATATAAATTTATCGGCAGAATCCCGTAGAATCTAATTTTAATTTCCATTAGTTTTAATTAATCAAATAAAAACATAGTGTTATATATTATGATTTTGATAAAAAATAGCCAAAAAAATCGGTAGAAATTTGTTGGTCAAGATTTTAATTATAAAACAGTATGTTATAATTGGTATGTTCCCTGTATACACAGGGATAAACCGCAGCCTGAGATATGTTTTTTATCCTCATAGCTATGTTCCCTGTATACACAGGGATAAACCGTGTTACAGTTTCAGTACCATTTGCTTTATCTGCATGTTCCCTGTATACACAGGGATTTTTGTATTATGCAAGATTTTGCTAATTTTTGTTAAAAAGTTTCAGGTTATGCCTACGTTTCAGTATAAAAATATAAAAAATTAATCTAGTTAACTGATCAATTATTTGATGGATAGCAATACGTTATCAAGAGACATAATAACTAATGTATTAAAACCATACTTCAGCAAAGTGAACAGTTAAAGTAACGTTTTGTTAGTTCTTGATGTTCATTGGTTATCTTCGTACAATAAAAAAAATTTTTATTTTGGTTTGTTATGCAATTACATTTAGTGGTTAATACGTTTGGATCCGATTTGCAGCGTCGTTATGGAGAAAAGATCTATAAATTAACGTTACATGGTGGATTTAGTTGTCCAAATCGTGATGGTACTCTTGGTGTTGGCGGTTGCACTTTTTGTAATGTTGCGTCAATTATCGATGAATCTATCCAAGTCAAATCTATTTCTGACCAGCTTGCAACCCAAGCGCATCAAATGAAAAAATCAAAGCGTTATCTTGCCTATTTTCAAGCTTATACCAGCACTTATGCCGAAGTTGAAATTCTCAAAAAGATGTATCAAGAAGCGCTCAACAGTGCCGATATTGTCGGGCTTTGTGTTGGTACTCGCCCAGATTGTGTACCTAAAGAAGCATTAGATTTACTTGCTCATTATCAAGATCAAGGTTACGAAGTTTGGTTAGAACTTGGTTTGCAAACTGCTAATGATAAAACATTACATCATATTAATCGTGGGCATACATTTGACGATTATCACCAAACGGTACAAAAAGCCCGTAAACTTGGTATAAAAGTATGTACTCATTTAATTATTGGTTTACCAAATGAGAACAAGCAAGATAGTTTAATTACGCTTGATCGCGTGTTAACCAGTGGTGTTGATGGGCTAAAACTGCATCCTTTGCATATTGTTGAAGGCAGTATTATGGCAAAAGCATGGCGAGCGGGTCGCTTAACGGTATTGTCATTAGAGGAGTATGTGGATATTGCTGGTGATATTATTCGACAAACTCCCGCTAATATTTTATATCATCGAATTTCAGCCAATGCCAGAAAACCAACTTTACTCGCCCCTGATTGGTGCGAAAATCATTGGCAATCCATGAATGCTGTCGATAACAACTTACGCCAATTTGGTGTTCAAGGTAGTGCGATTGGTGATACTTACCAATTTAAACGATAAAGAAATAACATTGATATAGTTAAATAAGCACTAATTAATTTATTAATGAATATTTTGACATTAATTAGCAACCAAATGTCGATGTAAACTATTAAGATACAATGAATTGATGTACATATGGGTTTACTTCGCGTAAGCTGTCAAAAAATTTGAAGTTAATATTGATGCAATTGCTGAATTATAAAATCAAGTTTATACACACCAGTTTATGAAAGTAATAAAAACAGATAATAAAGTTAGTGAATTTGAGGTGTTTGGTTTATTTAAAAAGCAAAATAAAAAGGTTATCTCCTGCCCACAATTAACACGTCAATTACATGATAACAAAAAATAAAATACTTACCTTTTGTTTAATCCTACTTATTAGTTCATGGTATGAGCATAAAAAATGCTGATATTGGACATTTCTATTTCAGAAAAAAATCAAACATCAAAAAATATAATTTCCTAAAGTAAAAAATAATCCACTATCAGCAAGACCGACTTATAAAACAAGTCCAACTGTAAAATTTAATTTATTACTATTAGAAATTGTTTTATTGAAAACTACTTTAATATTTTTATCAAAAAATTGATTCAAATCTGTTTTATTAATATATTGAATTAAGCGATGATTTAATTCGTGATTCATTTTATTCAACGTTTAGTTCAAAAACCGTGCAGATGCGATGGTTATTCCCTAATCATTGTATAATTAAATTTTATCCAAGTGAGTAATAAGGATTGCTTAAATTTATAAACAACATTTACTACCGAATCCATTTCAACATATTAATAATTTTTAATTTATTGTGATAAACATTCATATTTCACTAATAAGTTGAACATAGTATCACATTCATTTTTTAAGTAAATTTAATTATCTATATCGATTATCGATTAAATATAAAACCATAAAGTGATAACTTAAGGCATTTTTAGATTTTTACATACTATTTATACGAATTTAGTGAAAAATATTAATTGAATCAGCGTATTTTTGTACCTTTATTAACAACAAGTATATAATGACGTTTTATCATTTGAGATAATCTGCATGCAACTGGCTTTTTGTATTTATAAATTTTTCCCTTTTGGTGGTTTGCAACGTGATTTTTTGCAAGTTGCTACTGCTTGCCAAGCTCGTGGGCATCAAATTCGTGTTTATGTATTAGACTGGCAGGGAGATAAACCGGCGGGATTTGATATTATTATTGTTCCTAAAAAAGGGTTAACCAACCATAGTCGTAATCAAGCTTATTACCATTGGGTACAAGCGCATTTACAAGCCAATCCAGCTGATTGTGTTGTAGGATTTAACAAAATGCCGGGATTAGATGTCTATTTTGCAGGTGATACTTGTTTTGCTGAAAAAGCAGCACACAAGGGCTTTTTTTATAAACACTCTAAACGTTGCAAACACTATTTAGCCTTTGAACAAGCCGTTTTTGACCAAAGTTCAAAAACTAAAATCATGGTGTTGACTAAACAACAAACTCAAGATTTTAAAAATTATTATCATACTCAAAATGAACGATTCTTTTTATTACCACCGGGAATTGCGTTAGATCGTAAATACAGTGTTTGCTCCCCAATAAAGCGTGAACAATTTCGACAAAAAAATCAAATTAATCAAGATGATTTTGTGATAGTGCAAATTGGCTCAGATTTTAAACGTAAAGGGGTGGATCGGTCATTGAAAGCCATTGCAGCTTTAACTAATGAATCAAAACAAAAAGTCATCTATTTGGTTGTTGGGCAAGATAAACCTGAACCCTATCAAAAATTGGCTGAGGAATTAAATATTACAAAACAAGTGAGATTTTTTTCGGGTCGTGATGATATTCCTGATTTTTTATTTTCAGCCGATCTATTACTTCATCCAGCCAGACAAGAAGCCGCTGGTATGGTATTGATTGAAGCATTAGCGGCGGGCGTACCTGTTATTGTTTCAGGTATTTCTGGATATGCTTATCATATTAACCAAGCGAATGCGGGCATTGTGTTAAGTGAACCTTATCATCAAAGTGCTTTAGATCAAGCATTGGCAAAATTAATTAACGATAAAGAGCAATGGCTAAGTTGGCATAAAAATGCCATTGCCTATGGTAATAGTGAAGATTTATATCATTTAGCGCAGCGTGCAGCAGACATTATTTTAGGATGTCATCATGAATGAAATTATACTTAAATCACCTTTTGAGCAGTTATGGCAACAAAAAGATCCGTTTACTGAAGTTGAATTAATTTCAGGTAAAGTCTATCGCGCAGTCAAACAGCGTAAAACGTTAAACTTTCAATTAGAAGATGAATCATATTTTATTAAAATCCACCGCGGCACCACCGTTAAAGAGATTGTAAAGAATCTAATTTCACTACGTTTACCTGTTTTAGATGCCAAACAAGAGTGGGATGCGATTCATCGTTTAGAGCAAGCTGGCGTAAATACTATGGATGGGCGCGCATTTGGACGAAAGGGATTAAATCCACTGACACGTCACTCGTTTATTATTACCAAAGATCTTAACCCTACCATAAGTTTAGAAGATTTTACTAAGCCATGGCCAAACCAACCTCCTAGTTATCATTTAAAGCGTTCATTGATTATTTATTTAGCCAATATGACCGCTAAAATGCATGCAGCTGGAGTAAATCATCGTGACTGCTATTTGTGTCATTTTTTGCTTGATATACCGCTATTTGAAAATCATCAGCAAATTAAATTATCAGTAATCGATTTACACCGAGCCCAAATTCGCGATAAAGTACCTACTCGTTGGCGTGATAAAGATCTGATTGGACTTTATTTTTCATCAACTAAAATTGGCTTAACAAATCGGGATATTTGGCGATTTTTGAAAGTTTATTTTAATAAATCCATTAAAACAATTTTACGTGATGAGCATAAATTAATCACCAGCGCACAACAAAAAGCAGAACGAATTAGTAAACGGACACAGAAGTATCAACTTTAACATAAGGAAATACTATGTTTATTGAGCAAATTGATATTACAGGATTTCGGGGTATTAGCCAATTATCTTTGAAATTTAACGCAAGTTCCAGCGTACTAATTGGCGAGAACCGTTGGGGACGCTCAAGTTTAATTAGTGCGTTAATGTTGTTATCCCTCAACAATAAGTTTTATCAATTTGTTGATTCTGACTTTTATCATGACCAAAATCATGTTTATGGAGATCACATTAGCATCAAAATTACTTATTGTGAATCGTCCTTAAACGAGCTAGATAAGCAAGCTTATCACTCACTCATACCGGTTAGCTTTAATTCAGAACAAGATAAGTTGCGCCGTATTACTTACCATATTAGCGCCGATAAACAAGGTGATAATATTATTAGTGAGCATGTGTTGGTTGATGCAAATGGTGAGCCTTTTAATGTTGAAAATCATAAATTGTTGATCGCACATTTAATTGAACTCAACCCAATTATGGCGTTAAAAAATACAATTAATAGTGATGATTTACCCATTACCAATCAACCCTTGTCGCAATATTTTGTTGAGCAACTGTCAAATCAGTTAAAGACACATTCTTCACAATTAAGCCAAAATGAATTACAACGCGGTTTGCAAGCTGCTCGTGCACTTTTAGAATATTACTTTGTGGATCAGCAGCATCGCTATCATTATAAACAAGTGGCAAAAAAAACCAGCCCACGCAGTGAAGATTGGGATTCCCTTGAACGCATTAATAATATTTTGGATGATTTAGATGATGATTACTTACGTGCCACCTTGTTAGGAGTATTTGGGTCGCTTATTAATGCTAAAGGTAATACTGCACTTTCACAAAGTTCAGTACCCATTTTAATTTTAGAAGAGCCTGAAAGCCAAATCCACCCTATCATCTTATCGGTTGGATTTCGGTTACTCAAACATCTACCAACGCAAAAAATTATCACCTCTAATTCAAGTGATTTAGTATCACTCTTTCCATTAGATACCATTTATCGCTTGATTCGTCTACCGGATAAAATCATTGCAAAATACATTACGCCACGTTCTTTTGGAACTGATGATAGTCGTCGAATTTTGTTTCATATTTTCTATCGACGTGCCAGCGCCATATTTGCCCGTTGTTGGTTATTAGTAGAAGGCGAAACCGAAGTTTGGTTACTGCGAGAGCTCGCTGAACAGAGTGGTTATCATTTAAGTTCGGAAGGCGTACAGTTAATTGAATTTGCTCAATGCGGTTTAAAACCGTTGATAAAATACGCTAATCGAATGGGCATTCATTGGTATGTAATAACTGATGGAGATATGGCAGGTAAAAAATATGCTGATACAGTAAAATCACTATGTCCTGAAGGCAAAAATCCAAGTGATTATTTAACCGTATTACCTGCGCGCGATATTGAAAACTTCTTGTTTAAACATGGTTTTAGTGATGTTTATAAATTGGCAGCGTATAATACTGTGCAACATATTGATATGCCTGTACCTAAAATTATTCAAAAAGCGATTCATCGCAGTTCTAAACCCGATTTAGCTATTGCTGTTTGTGATGCTGCAAAATCCCGTGGCGTAAGTGCTATACCACATTTGTTAACTGATACATTTGCTAAAATTGTTAAAGCATCCAAAAATTTTGCTTAAACACTTGTTGCATCCGTATTGTTAAAAAGATTTGTTAATTAATGGGATGGATAGAATAATTATTTTAAATGTCAGTTGTAGATATAGCGATTGTGTCTAATTATTTCTTGTTTATTAGTATTCCGCCGAATCATCATCGGCGGATAAGCTTAATTAATAATATCAACTATTTCGTAATACGTTTGTATTTAGCACGTTTTGGTTCGACAGCTTCTGCACCTAAAGTACGCTTTTTCCACTCTTCATATTCAGTAAAGTTACCTTCAAAGAACTCAACATGCCCTTCGTCTTGGTAATCCAAAATATGCGTTGCAATACGGTCAAGGAACCAACGGTCATGCGAAATCACTAAGGCACAGCCCGGAAACTCTAATAACGCATTTTCAAGCGCACGTAATGTTTCAACATCTAGGTCATTGGTCGGTTCATCGAGCAATAACACATTACCACCAACTTGTAATAATTTGGCTAAATGTACTCGTCCACGTTCACCACCGGAAAGTTCTCCAACACGTTTTTGCTGATCAACGCCTTTAAAATTAAAGCGACCAACATAAGCACGGCTTGGTATTTCGAAATTACCGATACGCATAATATCTTGTCCGTTGGATATTTCATCCCAAACGGTTTTTTTATCATCCATACTATCGCGGAACTGATCAACCGACGCTAATTGTACTGTATCACCTAAGGTAATAGTACCTGAATCTGGCTGCTCTTTACCTGACAACATTCTAAATAGCGTTGATTTACCGGCACCATTTGGACCAATGATCCCCACAATTGCCCCTTTTGGAATAGTGAATGAAAGATTATCAATCAGTACGCGATCACCATAAGATTTACTTAAATTGCTTACTTCGATAACTTTGTCACCTAAACGTTGCCCAGGTGGAATAAAGAGTTCGTTTGTTTCGTTACGTTTTTGGTAATCGTTGCTGTTTAACTCTTCAAATCTAGCTAAACGGGCTTTACTCTTCGCTTGGCGACCTTTTGGATTTTGTCTTACCCATTCAAGCTCTTTTTCAATCGATTTACGACGTGCTGATTCGGTTGCCGCTTCTTGCGCTAAGCGCTGATCTTTTTGTTCAAGCCAAGATGAATAGTTACCTTCCCATGGAATACCCTCACCACGGTCAAGCTCTAAAATCCATCCCGCAACATTATCTAAGAAGTAACGGTCATGAGTTACAGCAACAACGGTTCCTTCATAATCATGTAGAAAACGTTCAAGCCAAGCTACAGATTCAGCATCCAGATGGTTAGTTGGTTCATCAATTAATAACATGTCTGGTTTTTCAAGCAATAACTGACAGATAGCGACACGACGACGCTCACCACCTGATAAATTTTCAATTTTCGCATCCCAATCAGGTAAACGTAAAGCATCGGCGGCACGCTCTAATTGGTTATCTAAATTGTGGGCATCTTGCGATTGAATAATTGCTTCAAGCTCTGCTTGTTCTTTGGCTAATTTATCAAAATCGGCATCAGGATCAGCATAAGCGGCATAAACTTCATCTAGTCGAGCGAGTGCTTTTTTTGCATCACCAACAGCCTGTTCAATCGCCTCGCGTACAGTTTGCTTAGGATCGAGCTTAGGTTCTTGAGGTAAATAACCGATTTTAATATCGGGTTGTGGGCGAGCTTCGCCTTCAATCTCAGTATCCACACCCGCCATAATGCGTAATAGTGTAGATTTACCTGCACCATTTAAACCGAGTACCCCAATTTTGGCACCCGGAAAGAAACTTAAAGAGATATCTTTTAAAATATAGCGTTTAGGGGGAACAATCTTCCCTACGCGATTCATGGTATAGACATATTGTGCCATAAAACATCATCCGTTTAATTAATTAAAACTAGCAACCTATTGTATTGCTAAATAATTGATGGCGTATATTGTAATGATTCTATCTGTATGGTCTAGGGTTATTTTTTTATAATGACAAATTTATACCAGAACAACAACAAATGACTGAAGATATCTTCTTAAAATCTGACAATTATTTTCAATAAATAGTACCGGTCTTTTTAAATTATCCCACCCATTATTGGACGGGATAATCATAAATATTACTTTATTTTAATATTTATAAAAAAGTAAAAATCTGTTCTTTTGGTAGACGTGATTTAGGACGATGCGCATTACCATCATTTTCAGATCGATAACCTAGAGTCGCAATCACTAAACTTTTTAATCCTTTTGCTTTTAAATCTAAAATCTCATCCATTTTTTCAGAATCAAATCCTTCAACGGCTGTTGAATCAATACCAATAGCAGCTGCTGCAAAAAGCAATTGCCCTAAAGCGAGATAGGCTTGTTTACCCTCCCAACATTGCTGAGATTGAGGAGTTGAACTATTTAAATTAACAAAATAACGTCTACCTTGATCCTGAGCATCCTTTAATTCTGCGGTTGGTATACGCCCATCTTTTTCTTCTTGATTTAATAAATTAACCAAATGTGCTTCATCTAATGGCGTTTTAATACAAAAAACAATAGTGTGCGATGAGTCTGTGACCCGAGGTTGGTTAAACTCAGCAATTGCCGGTAAAATTTTATTTTTAACGGTATCATTATCAATCACAAAAAAATGCCATGGCTGAGAATTGACTGATGATGGACTGTTTCGTAAAACCGTTAATAATTGTTCAAGTTTCTCTTTAGGGATTTTTTTAGTCTTATCATAATGTTTGGTTGTGTAACGATTTTGGGAAATCTCGACAATATTCATATCATAACTCCATCTTAATGATTGTTAATGAAAGGTAACTTAAAGATTTTTAAAATTAGATTAATTAGATACGCTTGTCAAATTTATGAATTGGATAACAATTAAAATAACTAAAGTAATGAGTATATTTTTAATAAACATTGATTAATATTGTGCACACATTTTGTTCAATTATAATGTAATTGTTGCTTAAATGATATCTCTGTATAGGGTGACATAAAAAATCCATTAAACAGGTAAACTAGCATGGCTAATAATAATGAACAATTGTTATTAACGCATACAAAATTTTTACCCAATAATTAGTACGTTAAAAGTAATACTCTATAAATATTAATCTTGACATTTAAACTATTATTTGATAAAAATGATGTTAATATTTTGACCAATTTAAATTAACTAGTTTGAGAGTTTTAATGATTAAAACAAATTACCTTTTGCTCACTCTCCTCCTCGCATCTTATTGCGCGGATACCTTGTGTGTGGAGTAAAGATAATTTATTAAATAACTCGACTAATTAACAAGAACCCGCGCTAAAGTGCGGGTTTTTTGTTTTCTTAACTTGAAATATCGCAATAGCGCTAGAATATACAAAGGATAAAACAATGAGCGATCAAGTCATTATTTTTGATACAACATTACGCGATGGCGAACAAGCGTTACAGGCCAGTTTAAGTGTTAAAGAAAAATTACAAATAGCGCTTGCGTTAGAAAGAATGCATGTTGATATTATGGAAGTTGGTTTTCCTATTTCATCTCCTGGTGATTTTGAATCGGTGCAAACTATCGCAAAAACAATAAAAGATAGTCGTGTTTGTGCACTATCTCGTTGTATTGACAAAGATATTGATGTTGCAGCAGAAGCCTTAAAAGTTGCTGATCAATTTCGAATTCATACTTTTATGGCTACTTCAACCTTACATGTGCAAGACAAATTAAAAATGACATTTGAAGATGTCATTGATAGGGCTGTGCACTGTATTAAACGTGCACGTAATTATACTAATGATGTGGAGTTTTCTTGTGAAGATGCAGGCCGTACCCCAATTGATAACTTATGTCGGATTGTTGAAGCAGCAATTCAAGCAGGGGCAACAACGATCAATATTCCGGATACTGTCGGTTATACTGTCCCTTATCAATTTGGTGGCATTATTCGTACCTTATTTGAACGTGTCCCGAACATTGATAAAGCGATTATCTCTGTTCATTGTCATGATGACTTGGGCATGTCGGTGGCTAACTCGATTAGCGCGATTCAAGAAGGCGCTAGGCAGATTGAAGGCGCGATGAATGGTTTAGGTGAACGAGCGGGCAATACAGCCTTAGAAGAAGTGATTATGGCGATTAAAGTTCGTCAAAATATTTTAAATGTTCACACTAATATCAATCATCAAGAAATATATCGTACCAGCCAAATCGTAAGCCAAATTACTAATACACCAATACCGTCTAATAAGGCGGTTATTGGTAGTAATGCCTTTGCACACTCATCAGGAATTCATCAAGATGGGGTATTAAAAAACCGCGAAACTTATGAAATCATGACGCCTGAATCAATTGGATTAAACCAAATTCAATTGAATCTAACTTCACGCTCAGGAAGAGCCGCTGTGAAACACCGTTTAGAAGAACTTGGTTATCATGATAAAGACTATAACTTAAATCAAGTCTATGAAGCATTTCTAGAACTTGCCGATAAAAAAGGGCAAGTCTTTGACTACGACCTTGAAGCACTTATCTTTATTAATCAACTAAAAGATGACAAAGAGCATTATGTTTTGGATTATTTTAATGTCCAATCTGGCTCAACAGTTGTCTCAACAGCTTCGGTTAGCTTAATCGTTGGGGATAAAAAATTTTCCGATGCAGCAACGGGTAATGGTCCTGTTGATGCGGTATATCAAGCAATAAATCGAATTACTAATGAGCCTATAGCAATTGTTAAATATCAACTCGCTTCCAAAGGGCAAGGCGAAAATGCTTTAGGTCAAGTTGATATTGTTGCAGAATATAAAGGGCGCAATTTCCATGGTGTAGGATTAGCTACCGATATTGTTCACGCATCGGCATTAGCATTAATTAATGTTTTAAATAATGTTTATCGAGCAAATCAAGTAGCACAAGAAAAACAAAAATTACATCTTGTTTAATATTATCTTGTGATTTAAGAAGCAAAGTTAATCAATTCATTAAATTGTTAAGGAATAAGAAAATGACACAAAGTTACCATATTGCAGTACTACCCGGCGACGGTATTGGCCCAGAAGTAATGAAACAAGCCTATAAAGTACTTGAAGTCATCCGTAAAAAATATAATTTAGCTATAACAACCAGTGAATATGATGTTGGTGGCGCTGCAATTGATATTCATGGTTGCCCATTACCCAAAGATACGTTAGAAGGCTGTGAAAAAGCCGATGCAATTTTATTCGGTTCAGTAGGTGGGCCTAAATGGACTAATTTACCGCCAGATCAACAACCAGAACGTGGTGCTTTATTGCCATTACGTAAACACTTTAAATTATTTGCTAATATGCGCCCTGCCCGTTTATACCAAGGTTTAGAGGATCTTTGTCCATTACGAGCGGATATTGCAGAACGCGGATTTGATATTTTGTGTATGCGTGAATTAACAGGCGGCATCTATTTTGGTTTACCTAAAGGACGTGAAGGCAGTGGTGCTCAAGAAAAAGCTTATGATACCGAAGTATATCACCGCTTTGAAATTGAGCGGATTGCTAAAATGGGCTTTGAAGCTGCGCGTTTACGTCGTAAAAAAGTGACTTCTGTTGATAAAGCTAATGTACTACAAACCTCAATTTTATGGCGTGAAGTTGTGACAGAAGTTGCAAAAAATTATCCTGATGTTGCTCTTGAACACATGTATATTGACAACGCCACCATGCAATTAGTAAAAGATCCTTCACAATTTGATGTAATTTTGTGTTCTAATTTATTTGGTGATATTTTATCGGATGAATGCGCAATGATTACTGGTTCTATGGGAATGTTACCATCTGCAAGTCTTAATGAGCAAGGTTTTGGATTATACGAACCTGCTGGTGGTAGTGCACCAGATATTGCTGGTAAAAATATAGCTAATCCTGCTGCACAAATCTTGTCATTAGCGTTGTTAGTTCGTTACAGTTTAAAACGCGATGATATTGCTACAGCGATTGAAACGGCCGTTAATCAAGCATTAGAAAAAGGCTATCGTACAATTGATCTTGCCCAAAAACAGCAATCGATTTCAACCGATGAAATGGGTGATATTATTTGTAAACTTATTTAATAGTTTTTGATCAATCCAATTAAGGGATATTTGAGTATTGGTGGCTTGTCACTCTTTAATATCCCTTTTCAGGTTTTAATGATTATTTAACTGTTAGAGAATGATATATGTTAGTTAATTTTTTAGTACCCGTTATAAGAAATAACAAGGAAAACAGCAATGTCAAAAACACTGTATCAAAAATTGTATGATGCACATGTCGTTTACGAAGCGCCTAATGAGACGCCTATCTTATATATCGATCGTCATTTAGTTCATGAAGTTACCTCCCCGCAAGCATTTGATGGTTTACGAGCCATGAATCGTAAAGTACGTCAACCTAATAAAACTTTTGCGACGATGGATCATAATACTTCAACTAAAAGTAATGATCTTAGCGCTTGTAGTGAAATGGCTCGAATTCAATTAACCGAACTGGATAAAAATGCCAAAGAATTTGGGATTTCATTATATGGTTTACAAAGCCCATTACGCGGTATTGTTCATGTGGTAGGACCAGAACAAGGAATAACTTTACCAGGAATGACCATTGTATGCGGTGACTCCCATACAGCTACACACGGGGCTTTTGGTGCATTAGCATTTGGTATTGGTACTTCGGAAGTTGAACATGTGTTAGCAACCCAAACGCTAAAACAGGGTCGAGCCAAAACCATGAAAATTGAAGTTAAAGGGCATGTTGCCGATGGTATTACCGCAAAAGATATTATTTTAGCAATTATTGGTAAAACAACGAGTGCGGGTGGTACTGGACATGTGGTTGAGTTTTGTGGTGAAGCAATAAAAGCCTTATCTATGGAAGGCCGTATGACATTATGTAATATGGCAATTGAAATGGGCGCGAAAGCGGGCATTATCGCACCCGATGAAGTTACCTTTGAATATTTGAAAGGTCGTCAATTTTCGCCAAAAGGTGAAGACTTTGACAAAGCAGTCGCTTATTGGAAAACATTAAAAACAGATGAAGGTGCCCATTTTGATACCATTGTAACGTTAGAAGGTAAAGATATTGCGCCACAAGTAACATGGGGTACTAATCCTGGTCAGGTAACTTCGATTGATGCTCAAGTACCAAACCCTAATGATTTTACTGATCCTATTGAGAAACATTCAGCAGAACGTGCTTTAGCTTACATGGGATTAACAGCTGGAACTAAAATGTCGGACATAAAAATTAATAAAGTCTTCATCGGTTCATGTACTAATTCACGTATTGAAGATTTACGTGCTGCGGCTCAAATTGCTAAAGGTCGTAAAGTTGCCGATGGAGTGCAAGCATTGGTCGTTCCTGGATCAGGGCCTGTTCGAGAGCAAGCAGAAGCTGAAGGGTTAGATAAAATTTTTATTGAAGCTGGTTTTGAATGGCGTTTACCGGGCTGTTCAATGTGTTTAGCGATGAATGATGATAAATTGGCACCGGGCGACCGCTGTGCATCAACCAGTAACCGTAATTTTGAAGGTCGTCAAGGTCGTGATGCCCGTACGCATTTAGTCAGTCCTGCTATGGCAGCAGCGGCAGCTATTACTGGTCATTTTACTGATATTCGCAAATCATTTTAAGGAGGCTCGTCATGGCTAAATTTACAAAACATACCGGACTAGTCGTACCTTTAGATGCGGCTAACGTTGATACTGATGCAATTATCCCTAAACAGTTTTTACAAAAAGTAACCCGTACTGGCTTTGGTAAACATGCATTTCATGAATGGCGCTTTTTAGATGATGCTGGTCAGCAACCAAATCCCGATTTCGTACTGAACAAACCACGTTATAAAGGCGCAAGTATTTTATTAGCACGCGAAAATTTTGGTTGTGGTTCATCACGTGAACATGCGCCATGGGCACTTGCCGATTATGGTTTTAAAACCATCATTGGTTCAAGTTTTGCTGATATTTTTTACAATAACTCGTTTAATAATCAGTTACTATTAGTTAATTTATCAGAAGAAGATGTTGATGAATTATTTAAAATTGTTGAAGCTAACGAAGGGATAGAATTTACTATCGATCTGGTTAACGAAGTCGTGATTGCTGGCGATAAACAATATTCATTTAAAATTGATGCATTTAAACGTCACTGTTTATTAAATGGTTTGGATAATATTGGATTAACCTTACAGCATGAAGATGCGATTAGCGCATTTGAAAACAAAATTCCAACCTTTTTAGCTTAATTATTTAAGGCGCCCTTTTGGCGCCAAATTATGGGAAATCGCTATGGCAACACATCACGATCATGTAAAACAGCAATTTGGTGAACAAGCTAATGCCTATTTGACCAGTAAAGTTCACGCCCAAGGTCCCGATCTACAATATTTATCTAACCTGCTTGCTAACTATCCTGAAGCTCAATTACTTGATATGGGTTGCGGTGCAGGTCATGTTAGTTTTATTGCCGCACAGCATGTAAAACACGTTATCGCTTATGATCTATCCGATGAAATGTTATCTGTCGTTTCTCAAACAGCTAAGGAACGAGGTTTAAATAATCTAACCACAGTACAAGGTTATGCCGAACAGCAACCTTTTGCTGATAGTCAATTTGATATTGTCGCAAGTCGCTATTCCGCACATCATTGGCACGATGTGGGTAAAAGTTTACGTGAATTACATAGGATCACTAAACCAAATGGCAAATTGATAATTATGGATGTGGTATCCCCCGGACATCCAGTATTAGATATCTGGTTACAAACCATTGAAGCGTTGCGTGATACATCACATGTTCGTGACTATACGGCAGGTGAATGGTTAACTTTTTTGACCGAAGCTGGTTTTACTATCGATAATATTGCTCGTCATCGTTTAACACTCTCTTTTGATACATGGGTTAAACGCATGCGTACACCAACTCAATTAGTGGAAGCAATTAGAGCTTATCAAGAAACAGCTGCTAGTGATACAAAAAACTATTTTGAACTGCAACCTGATGGCTCATTTACTACAGATATGATGATTATTGAAACCAGTAGAATTGTTTGATTTATCAATTCAAATGGTTAGATAACAGCTTTGTAATTAGTCTGTCGCTCAAAGCTGTTTTCGCTGACTCGATGGTGGAATTGACAAACTTTCGCGATATTTGGCCACGGTTCTTCGAGCAATAATAATCCCTTGTTTTTCTAACATTGAAACTAATTTACTGTCGCTCAATGGTTTTTTACTGTCTTCTGTGGATATATATTTTTTAATTAAAGCACGAATAGCAGTAGACGATGCTTCGCCCCCAGATTCAGTATTAACATGGCTTGAAAAAAAGAATTTTAGTTCAAATATTCCTGTTGGACACTGTAAATATTTTTGAGTAGTCACACGAGAAATCGTGGATTCATGCATATCAATCGCTGTAGCAACATCCGACAAAATCATCGGTTTCATATATTCTGCACCATACTCAAAAAATTCTTGTTGGTGTTCAACTATAAATTGGCTGACTTTCAACAAGGTTTCATTACGATTTTCAATACTTTTAATAAACCAATTGGCATCTTGCAGATGTGATTTTATATATTGACTATCGCTTTGACTGGCAATTTTTTCCATTGCTGCATATTGCTGATTAATGCGTAAAGTCGGCATGGTGTCATTATTTAAATCAACAATCCATCGCCCATTCATTTTTCTGACTAATACATCTGGAATCACATAATCTGGGGAAGCGGTATTAACCGAATCACCCGGATAAGGCTGTAAATGCTGAATAAAATCGATAGATTCTTTAAGTTGTTCATCTGTTGCATTCAACATTTTTTTTAATGTTCGATAATCGCGAACTGCCAATAAATCAAGATAGTCATCAATGATTTGCTTAACAAATGTTGGTGGCGTCAAATATTGAATTTGGATAGATAAACACTCTTGTAGCGTTCTGGCACCAACACCGATTGGGTCAAAATGCCAAATTCGTTTTAAAACAGTTTCAACTTCTTCAAGTTCAATCTCATCATTACCTTGTTCTTCCAAGATTTCATCTAATGAAACTGTCAAATAACCTCTTTCATCAATCGCATCGATAATTGACACCGCAATGGCACGATCAATGTCGCTAAAAGGGGTTAAATCAAGTTGCCATTTTAAATAGTCATACAATGTTTCATGGGTTTCACCTTGGTAAACCGGTAACTCATCATTACGATAATCAGAATGAGTTCCAGAAGGCGTACCTGCCGTATAAATATCATCTAATGATGCATCAAGTGGGATGTCGTCTGGAATTTCTCGGCTATCTAAGGCTTCACGAGTGTCAACATTTTCATTTAACTCAATTTTCTCAATATTTACTTCATTATATTGATCTGCAATCTCAAGTAATGGATTATTTTCAAGTGCTGTTTGAATTTCTTGCTGTAATTCTAACGTTGACAACTGCAACAATCGAATGGCTAGTTGAAGTTGAGGTGTCATTGACAACTGTTGAGAAATTTTCAGTTGTAAACTCGGTCTTATCATAATCTAAATTCATTTCCTAAGTAAACGCGTTTAACATATTCGTTACTTAAGATATCACTTGGTGAACCTTCAGCAATTAAATGTCCTTTATTTACAATATAAGCACGTTCACAGACATCCAACGTTTCGCGCACATTGTGGTCTGTGATTAATACGCCAAGTCCTCTATCGCGTAAATGCTTAATAATATTTTTAATATCAATAACCGATATAGGATCAACTCCAGCGAAAGGTTCATCAAGTAAAATAAATTTAGGGTTAGCCGCTAACGCTCTGGCAATTTCAACTCTACGTCTTTCACCACCCGATAAAGATTGTCCGATACTGTCACGTATATGGGTGATATGAAATTCTTCAAGAAGTTCTTCTGCTCGGTCAATTTTTTCGCTTTTATCAATATCATTACGTGTTTCTAAAATGGCCATAATATTGTCAATAACCGAGAGTTTTCTGAAAATTGAAGCTTCTTGCGGTAAATATCCAATTCCCTTTTGGGCTCGTTCATGTAAAGGTAATATACTTATATCATGATCATCAAGAAATATTTTACCTGCATTTAAAGTTACAATACCAACAACCATATAAAAAGTGGTGGTTTTACCAGCACCATTAGGTCCTAATAAACCAACAATTTCACCTGAGTTTACAGTTAAACTGACATCTTCAACCACACGACGTTTCTTGTAAATTTTGGCTAAATTTTCCGCTTTTAAAATTGACATTTTATTTATTTATCTCTTTAACTTGGCTAGGGATAATAGTACTTTTTACTCGACCATTTTTGGGTTGGGCGAGTATCAACTGTTGTTTTACATTATAAGTAATGATTGAACTAACCACGTGATTATCCTGCTGAAATAATTCTGCATTGTTCCGTAAGGTGACAATATTTTGTTTAACATCATAGATAATTTGTTCGGAATGCCCAGTCACAACATTATTATTTTGAGGTAATATTTGCTTAAAATTTACTGGATTACCATACGCTGTAATTTTCTGTTTTGTGGAATCCTGCATATCTGTCACTATCACTTTATCAGCTAAAATAGTTAAACCATCTTGGGTTATTTGCACATTACCACTAAATGTTATGATATTTTTATCAATATCAATCTGTTGATTATCTGCATCTATAGTAATAGGTTTATTATTAACTAACATCTTTTTATCTTTTTGTTCTTCGGATATTGATGTATTTGGTTCATCGGCAAAACACCCATATGAAATAAATAACATAAAAAATAATGGATAAATAAACCGTTTTTGCAATCTCATTTTTTTATTTTGCCTCAGTGTTGTAATAAGTTTTTATATTTTCAAGTATATTTGCGGTTTTTGTTCGTAGATTTCCAATTAATCCTTGCCCTGTTGAAAAAAAACCAACCCCTTTAATAGTAACAAGATCTTTAGAGGTGACATTTTGGGTCGTTAAGTCAATAATAGCATTATCTGTTAATACATGCTGTAACTGAGCATCAGTAGTTAAATTATCTAATTGAACATTTTGATTAAGATAAATCAATTTATCATTGGTTAATGTTGCTTTTTGAGAATGAATATTCCATGTAGCAGAATGTTCCCGATCATAAATAGTCAAATTGGGGAAATCAAATTCAGTATTATTTGATTCATCAAAATGTTTGACTTTAACTGATTCAATTTTATAGATGATCTCTCCTGATATGTCATAAATATTTGTTATCATATCATCACTTTGATATATTGGCGTATCCGATAAGCTGATTGTTGACATTGAATCTGAATCATCATCTTTCTGATAATTATAATAAACACCAACCACCACAATGATAAGTAAGATATAGATTAAATTTTTTTTATTCATAGCATATTTTTATCACACGAATAAGTTTAATCAATAACAAGGATAAATCGTTATCTTTAAGTTCTGTAATTTGGTTATTTTACTTTATTTTTTATTAAATTAATATCTGACATTAAAAGAAGTTAAGTAATCTCAAAATAATAATTGAAAATATTGATAATTTACTTATAAATTTTCTTTTTACTATAAAACAGATAACTTTTAATGATAATATACAACACATTCAAGGATTAGAACATTCTTCGTTTTTAAGATAAAAAGATATGTAAAAGGGATCCCTGATGTTATTAAGTTTTAAAAAAATTGTTTTTTCAATAATTGTTTTATTAATGTTATTGGGTATTGGTTTTTATCATTTTGTTTATGCTGATTTAAATGTTGATGAAAGTAAAATTGGCATGGTTGTTGATGAATTCAATGGTGTTAAAGTTTATTATAATGGCGCAGTAAACCATGTAAGTGGTAGAAATGTAGCAAAAGATGGTTATAATTTAGGGTTGAAGTATCAGTGTGTTGAGTTTATTAAACGTTACTATTACGAACGGTTTAATCATAAAATGCCTGACAGTTATGGCCATGCTAAAGATTTTTTTGATGATTCGATACCAGATGGAGCTCTCAATCCTAAACGGAATTTACTTCAATTCCATAATGGCTCTCCCACTAAACCTCAAGTTGACGATATTATTGTCTTAGGTTGGTCTAGATATGGTCATGTAGCCATCATCAGTAAAGTTACTGACACTGATATTGAGATCGTTCAGCAAAATCCCGGCCCTACTGCTAGTAGTCGAGCTACTTTTCCGCTAATTTATAAAGATGGGTTATGGAAAATAGATGCCTTTCGTGTTTTAGGTTATTTACGTAAGCGTTAAAAGCCAATTTAATAATATTTTATATTAATTAACAATCTAAGTATTATTTAGAAAAACTGGGTGACTACCATTAAAAATCATCTAAAATTAACTTATTTAAATAAATTAATATCGGATATAAAAAGAAGTTAAATCGTTTTTAGGTGCTAATTCACAAATATTAATATTGCTAATTCGGGCAGAAGAAGGACCCCCTTGGTTAAGCCACTCAGTGAATTTAGTTATTTGCAAACTATCTCCTTGAATAAGAATTTCAACATCACCATTATCCAAATTTTTAACGTAGCCAAATAAACCCTGTTTTTTTGCTTGTTGATGAGTAAAAAAACGAAATCCAACCCCTTGTACCCGTCCACTCACTTGAATTTTTAATTGTTTAATCATATTACAACTTTACCTTGGTTTTTCAGATCAAAAAATATTATAGCGTGATAATGATAACCAGTAATTTTATTAATTTTTTTAACTAAATAAGCTAAAGATATGAATATAAAAATTAATAAATGATCAGGTTTTACAATCAAAAAAGATAAGATAATATCAGTATTAATCAACAAACCATTCATTTTTTTGTTGCGATACAATTGTTATAGTTTGTAGAATCGCTGACAAATGCTCATGTAAAGCCTGTACTGCAAGCTCTGGATCATGATTTTCCAGTGCAATTAAAATTTTTTCATGTTGTTTAACTAGATCTTCCGGTGGAGAGACATCTTCTAATGTTAAATATCTTACTCTATCCATCATTGCTTTGATATTTTCAACTGTTTGCCATGCCATCGGGCAATCAATTACATTCATTAATATTTGATGAAACTCGTCATCTTTTTCCAAAAAATAGCTTATGTCTTTACGTTCATTGGCTTGTTTTTGTTCCGCAAGATTTTTTTGCAACAGTAAAATGTCAGATTGGCTAATCTCTATAGCTGCCCGCTTGATGATGGCGCATTCAACTGCTTCACGGATAAATTGCCCATCCATCACTTTCTTGATAGAAATTTTCGTTACAAATGTGCCACGTTGGGGAAGAATTTGTACAAGACCAGCTTCAGCTAGTTTAATAAATGCTTCACGGACAGGTTGGCGAGAAACATTGAATTGACTGGAAATTTCTTTTTCTGAAAGTAAAACACCAGGTAATACATAACAAGTAATAATAGCTTTTCGTAATGTACGATAAATTTGTTGATTAACAGGTTCAGAAATATTTAAGTCGATAGATTTAAACATATACCATCTTATTTAAAAGAATAAATAATTAAGAATAGTAGGTGATTTTTAAGTATAAGAAAAGTTTTTTTGATAAATACCCATAATAATAAATTAGGTTCTGCTTTATATTTAAACAGTTAGAAAAGTGTAATACCATTACTGATTATTACACTTTGATTTTATTAATTATTGTTAGTTGTGTTAAAAACTCTGTGCTAATTGTTGGACGGTTTGTTTAGCACCTTTATCTCTTAAAGATAAATAAGCGTTGGTAACTTGAATGATAAAATATTGATTATTAGATAAATCATTTCCAAAAACATGCGTCAATGATAATAATGCTTTGACTCGCTCTTCATTATCTGGACTATTTGATACCAACTCTTTTAATTGCTCTGCGGCTGGATCACTAATTTCAATATCTTTACCATTATCGTCGATACCACTAACGTATCGCATCCAAGCAGCAATACCTAAAGCTAAACAATCAAATGGTGTATTATTGGCTAAATGATAACGAACTGAATCAAGCATACGTTGTGGTAATTTTAATGTACCATCCATGGCAATTTGCCAAGTACGATGTTTAAGGCCTGTGTTACGATAACGATCAAGTAACGAATCTGCGTAAGCAGATAAATCAACTCCTTTTACACGTAAGGTCGTTGCTTGTTCTTGTAACATAAGGTGACGAGCTGCTTTTACATAATAAGGATCTTGCATACATTCATCTATGTGTAAATATCCTGCCAAATAACCTAGATAGGCAAAAAAGGAGTGACTACCATTTAGCATGCGTAATTTCATTTCTTCATACGGTAAAACATCATTAACTAACTCTGCACCCGATTTTTGCCATTCTGGACGACCTGCGACAAAATTATCTTCAATTACCCATTGCTTGAATGGCTCACCAGCAACACCAGCTGGATCGTCAATGCCACCCAATTGATTTTGTATTTTTGCCATTGTATCTGGCGTTACTGCTGGCACAATACGGTCAACCATAGTAGATGGGAAGCTGACATTTTTTTCAATCCATTGGGATAAGTTTGCATCCCTTATTTTTGCTAAAGCCAAAACTACATTACGTGTTACATGACCATTTTCTGGCATATTGTCACAAGACATGACCGAAAAAGGTTTTAAGCCTTTTTCTTTACGAATACGTAAAGCTTCAACAATGACCCCCGGCACACTTTTAGGATTAGTTGGATTGTCAATATCGTGTTGAATAAGAACATTATTGATATCAATTGATGCTGTCGCGGGTAAATAACAATAACCCTTTTCAGTGACAGTTATTGATATGATTGCGATTTCTGGACGTGTCATAACCTCTAAAATTTTTGCTATACCATCTATATCTGCATGTAATGCTTCTTTGGCGACCCCCACCACTCGGGTAGACCAGTTATCATAGGACATTTCACAAACACTAAATAGATAATTTTGTTCTTTAAGATCAGCGATTTGTTTTTCACCACCAATTAAATTGACCTCACAGTATCCCCAATCACTACCATGTTCGGCAGCTAAAATATCGGCAAATACAGCTTGATGAGCACGATGAAAAGCACCAAAACCAAGATGAACGATTTTAGTTTTAAGCTGATTTCTATCATAATTTGGTACAACTACCGCTTCAGGTAGTTGTGATAAAGTTTGATTTGATAATTTCATTATTTTTCCCATTTTTTATTTATTCTGCTGCATCTTTTAAATCAGCTAAATTACGATCTTTTACCTCAGGCATAAAAATCGCAGAAACTAAACCAATACAAGAATAGATAATAATCATAACAACAATTGGCCACCAATCGTTAACCATATTACAGAAAATTCCCGCTAATATTGGACCAAATCCTACCGCAATAAGTCCACCTGCTTCTTTAGATATCGCCATTTGAGTAAATCGATTACGCGCGCCAAACATTTCTGCCATTGTGATGTTTTCTAATGCAAACAGTCCCAATACCGCAACGTTATGAATAACAATCAAACATAACATAATGGTACTCACTGAATGATTTTTATCAACAATAATAGATAACATTGGATAAGCAAGAATAATAGCTGATAAAGTCATAATTATATAAGGTACGCGACGCCCAATCTTATCGGATAACCAACCTAAGAAAGGAATTGTGAAAAACCCAACAATTGAACTGATCATTAAAGCATCAGTCGGTATGCTTTTTTCAAATAACAATGCTTGTACTAAGTAACCGGCTAAAAAAGTTTGAATTAAACCAGAATTCCCAGCTTGACCAAAGCGTAACCCCGTTGCTAACCAAAAGGATTTACTTTTACACATCTCCAATAATGAAATATGTTTAATTGCTGGTTTTTCATTACTTGTTTTTGCTGTTGCATCATTTACATCATCAAAAACAGGACTCTCTTTTAAATTCATTCTGAGCCAAATGGCAAAGATCATAACAATGACACTGGCAATAAATGGTACTCGCCACCCCCAAGATATGAGTTGATCTTTATCTAGTATAAAAAACATAATTGCCCAAATTGCTGTCGCACTTAAAGTCCCACAGTTAGTACCCATCGCGACAAGTGAAGAAACAATTCCTCGTTTTCCTTTTGGCGCATACTCTGCGAGCATAGTGCCAGCACCAGAGATTTCTGCACCAGCACCTAATCCTTGAATAATACGCAAAACAACTAACATTAATGGCGCTAAAATACCGACTTGGGCATAGGTGGGTAAAAAACCTATCAATGTGGTACAAATACCCATCATAGTGATAGTGATAAATAATACTTTCTTTCTACCAATTGCATCACCCATGCGGCCAAAAACAAAAGCGCCAACAATACGTGCAACGTATCCTGCGCCATAAGTTCCCATCGCTAATATCAATGCCATAATCGCTGATTGTTCCGGGAAAAATATTTCATGAAATACAAGTGCAGCACCTAAAGAATATAATTGGAAATCCATAAACTCTAATGCTGTTCCAAGCCAACCAGAAACAGCAGCTTTAACTAAATCTGAAGTATTTCTTTCACTTTTATTATTTCCTATCTTATTCATATTTTACTCGCTCTCACTTATCATTTAGTATATAAAAATTGACCTAACTAAAAGTCAATAAAACCTTGCAACACTGTTTCTGATCTTTTTCGAAAGTTTGGATTGCCTGAACCACATCCGTATAATCAAATCGATGAGTAATCAGTTTGTTAGGATCAATTAATTTTTTGGTTAACCAATCAATGACGATTGGGAATTTGTTTGCATTGAGTCGTGAAGAGAAAATAGAAAGCTCTTTACTGGTAATACCTTGTTGTGTTATTTGACATGGATCGCTTGAAAAACCCATAATGAGAATTCTTGCAGCTGGCGATGCAATTGTAATTGCTTCTTGTAAAATTGAAGGATGACAAGCGGCATCAATGATTACCGTTGGTTTGATATTCAATTTATCTAATTCATCTTTTAATGATAATGATGTGTTATTAATTGTCCGATCAGCACCACTACTTTTTGCCATAGCTAAACGTTCATCAATACGATCGACAACAATAACTTCTTTAACGTTATACACACCTTTCAGGGCTTGCACAGAAGTTAATCCCATTGGACCTGCGCCATAAATTAATGCAACATCATTTTGGGTCGGTTTTAGTTGTGCAGTTGCATTAGCAGCTATTGTGAAAGGCTCTATCATTACGGCAAATTCATCATTGATTTCATTTGGTATTACATAAGCATTTTTACTTGGTACAACAGCATATTGACTGAATCCACCATCACGATGAACACCCAAAACGGTTAAAGAGGAACAAACATTAGGACGACCAACAGAACAAGGGTAACAACATCCGCAGCTAATTACAGGATCAACAGAAACACGCTCACCGATTCTAGATTGATCAACACCCTCTCCAACAGCATCAATCATTCCAAAAAATTCATGCCCAATTACTCTTGGATATTTAGCAAAAGGATTATGACCTCGATAAATATGACTATCTGAACCACAAATGCCGGCTAATTTTACTTTTACCCTAACTTCACCTGATTTAGGTTGAGGAACTTCACGTTCCTCAATTACTAATTCATTAGGTTGTTTTATTACAATACTTTTCATATAAACTCCTTTAACTTACCAATTCCATAAAGTGCCATCTTCTAAACGAGCAATTGGCAAATAAGCGGGGTTGTATGGATATTTAGCTGCTAGTTTTTCATCAAAATCGATACCTAAACCTGGTTTATCACTTGGATGCATATAACCATCATTGAAAGTCCAATGTGGAGAAAAGACTTCTAACATCTGCTCTGAATAACCCATAAATTCTTGAACACCAAAGTTAGGCACCCACATATCAAAATGTAGTGCTGCGGCATGACAGATTGGCGATAAATCGGATGGTCCATGAGAGCCAGTTCTAACTTGATAAAGCGCAGCAAAATCAGCTATTCGACGCATATGAGTAATACCACCAGCATGAGTTATTGTGGTTCGAATGTAATCGATGAGCTGTTCTTCAATCAGTTGTTTACAGTCCCAAATGCTGTTAAATACTTCACCAACAGCAATTGGTGTTACAGTGTGTTGACGAATTAAACGGAAGCATTCTTGATTTTCAGCCGGTGTAGGATCTTCCATCCAAAATAGACGATAATCTTCAATACTTTTACCAAAACGCGCAGCTTCAATTGGGGTTAAGCGATGGTGCATGTCATGCAATAGATGCTCGTTAAAACCGAATTTGTTTCGCACTGCTTCAAATAATTTTGGCGTAAAGTCTAAATATTTATCCGTTGCCCAAAACTGTTCTTCAGGATAATTGCCACGCGTAGCGGGTTCGTATGCAAGATTTTTCCCTTTACTTTGACCATAAGTCGTTTTCATTCCGGGTATACCACATTGAACTCGGATTGCTTTGAACCCCATCTCTTTATGTTTAGCATAATCATCTAACGCTTCTTCGATATCTTTACCAGTGGTATGGCAATACACCATTACGCCTGTACGTGAAGCTCCGCCCAATAATTGATAAAGTGGCATATTGGCAACTTTACCTTTGATATCCCATAACGCCATATCAATTGCCGATATCGCTGACATTGTCACTGGACCACGACGCCAATAAGCTCCTTTATAAAAATATTGGAAAATATCTTCAATTTGATGAGGATCACGCCCAATAAGTTGAGGGCAAAGATGATCTTTAAGATAAGATGCTACTGATAATTCTCGCCCGTTAAGTGTTGCATCACCAACACCATAAACGCCTTCATCTGTAGTTATTTTTAATGTGACAAAGTTTCGCCCCGGGCTGCATACAAAAACTTCTGCTTTTACAATTTTCATTGAATACCTCATTAATAATTTGTGCAGCATCAAATTAATCGATCAAATACTACCATACAAGTAGATTAGAATGTTTTTGTGAGAAAGATCACAATAAGAAGGAAAGATCGTAAAGAAAATTGAGGTTTAACAAATGTTTTAACTATAGATTGGAATGCTGAAAAAAATAGTTAATTAGATAATTATCATCAAATTATTAAGTTGATTTTAAACAAGATTATCAAAATTAATATTGATATATTTGGGATAGATAAAAAAAATGTAGTATTGAATCAATATTACATTTTTTTATAAAAATATTTATAAATATCGGATTTGATAGAGGATCTTATAGATAACAATATTTATCATGAGCGAAGATGTATCTCCTCATCATTGCATTATTTATCTCGCCACAAATGTTCATATTTATGACCAGTAAGATTTTCAACAACTTTACGTGTCTGTTCTGAAACATCATTTTTTGAACCATTATTTTTTAAACGTTCTATTTCTGCGACCAAAATTGTGTGAGTTTGTTTATTTAACTTAAAAGTTAAAGCATAAATTAACGCAATTAATAATAAACCAACGGTACCACCAACAAATAAAATACTTATGGTATTTATTGCTTCAGCACTTTGTTGAGTACTTCCTTGTATAAAGCCACCCTTTTGTAGAATTAATCCCACAATAAACGTTGCGATAGCAACCGTTGTTTTGCGACCAAATGTCATTACCGCCGCAAATAAACCTTCTCGACGTTGTCTGGTGAGCATTTCGTCAATATCAGGAATAAATGGGAACACATTCCATGGGGTAAATTCTAAAATACAACGACCAGCTTGATAACAAATCGCTATAATATACAACCACCAGATTTTGGATGACGGATCGACTATATATACTGCATAAAAACCAAGAATACAGATGATCATAGTTGTATAAGAGAAAACATACAGCTTTCCTGGACCGTATTTTACCATTGCAACACCAGCCAATAATGTTATTGGTAACCCTATAATACTTAACGATAGTAGTCCTCCAGCAAATGACGAAGAGACACATAAACAATAGACACAAAAGAAGACAAAAACCGTATTAAAAATATCTTTTGCTGTAAATGAAAATAAATAGATAGCTAAATGGCGACGAAAAGCTCTAATATGAAATGTAGATAAATAATCCTTAACTAGTTGTTTAACAGCACTAACTTTTTCAGAAAAACTCTTTTTTTTCACACCTTGTTCTTGATGCTTCAACATCTCTGGAGTCAGTTCTCGTTCCCACGTTACTCTATATGAAATAAATATACAAACAGCGAAAATAATCGCGAAGAAAAGTCCATTAATAAAATAAGCGTAAGCGTTATTTTCACCAAAATTATGAATTAAAATACCCGGCACTAAAGTTGCTAAGAAAGTCCCACTTGCAGATAAAAACATCCGACCTGTAGATAATTTGGTTCGATCATTATAATCTTTAGTCATTTCTGAAGGTAATGTTTCCCAAGGAATCAATACAATAGCTGCAACAATTTCAAATACTAGATATACGGTTAAATAAAACCAATAATTCATCCCTGTTATCCAAAGTAAAACATAAATCAACATAAGAGGAGAACCAATTAGTAAGAAAAACCGCCTTCTACCAAATTTTTGTCCTAATTTGTATTTGTAAAAATTATCGGTAAAACTACCCATAAATAAACTAACGATTGCATCAACAATTCGTGCAATTGCCACAATAGACGCTGCCTCAATAGGTGTTAATCCTACAAAGGTGGTATAAAAAAAGAGTAACCATGCTCCAATGATGGTAAAGGCACCACCACCCATAATATCCGTTAAACCATAACCGATAGCGATTGGAATCGTCACTTTTTTCTTGTTACTAACCGCATTATTCATATCCTATTCCTTTTTAATCAATTCTTCGTTTGGCTTAAAAATTAATGAGTTGCTATATATTTTTTAATTATTAATTTTGATTTTCAGCTAATTTGCTAATGAAACAACTTCACGCCACACTTCAGTATCAACAGGAATACCATTGGTTAGATGATCTTTACGTGTTTTTTTTGATAATTCACCTGGATAAAAAACTGCTTTTTGTCCTTCAGCTGGTGTTGAGGTATTAACATATTGAGTAATACTATTAACCATCTGTTCGTTAAATTCTTTTCCGCCTAATTGAGATGGGTCAAATACCATAAAAATCTGACTAGCACCGGTACAACTTCCTTTTTGAATCTTATCAATTTCATGAGTTGGATTGCCCATCGATAAAAGTGCAGCCATCGCATCTAATACAATAGCCATACTTGACCCTTTCCAATATCCAGTTGGTAGAATTCGCATTGATTCTTCTATTGATCCTGGATCATCAGTTAATTTTCCATCTTTGTCATACCCACCTGGAAACGGAAGTTTCTCACCTTTTAAGCGAGTGACTTGAAGCTTACCATATGCATATTGTGACATCGCCATATCAACAACGATTGAACCATCTGAACTCGGCACTGCCATCACGAATGGATTATTGCCTAAACGTGTATTTTTTGCTCCCCACGCAGGCATACACGATTCGGTATTCGTCCAACACATTGCTGCAAATCCCTTTTCTACAGCTTTCCAACCGTAAGTTCCGCCTCGCATCCAATGCGTTGTATTACGTAATCCAATAATGCCAACAGCATGTTTTTTAGCTAATTCAATTGCTTTATCTAAAGCAAATAGTGCATTTGTTATTCCGATCCCTTGATTTCCATCATAAACTTCAAGCACACCCAGTGATTTAACTAAACTAGGTTTAGCGTTAATATCTACCCAACCTTTATTGACATAATCAACAAAACGAGCGACACGATTTAATCCATGGGAATAAACCCCGTCAGAAGTAGATTCGGTATGTATGTGTGCACATATTTCTGCTTGTGATTCAGATAATCCAGCATTAAGAAATGCTTTTTTTATAGTCGCTTTCATTTCTTCAAATGTTATTTTTTGCATATTTTTATCCTCAAATAAACAGACCTGTCGAAACTTTTATTAATGTTTAGTTTTGGTGAGTTTAATAATTCAATCAAAAAAGGAGTCATAAAAACGTCTAATTTGTTTGTTGTTGTTATTAAATAAAGTCTATGTTGATTGAATTTAGGAAAAATATAATAAAATATACTACCATACAAGAATAGCTGTAGGCTTTTGTGAGAGTTATCACAAAAAGAAGGTATTTTTGTCAAAAAGTTTCAGGTTATGGGTACGTTTAAGTAAAAAAATAGGAATAAAGTAATATTAAGTTAGTAATCATCTCTTATTAGCACTTCTTGCTTGTATAATGGCGTCAATAATAGCTGGATTTAAACTAAATCTAGCTTGATTAATCGAAACAATGAAATGAAATTTTTAATCATGATGTCGGCAATGGTGACTTGTCATTTATAATGATGATTTCCATAATCACCAAGTTGACAAAAAATTCTTTTTTAATTAACGGAAGATATTTTGATACTATTAATAGATAACTATGATTCTTTTACGTTCAATATTTACGATTATTTATGCCGATTGGGTGCAAAAGTCCAAGTGATAAAAAATGATGAAATGACCGTTGAACAAATAAAAGAGCTAACTTTTTCTAAAATAATTATTTCACCTGGTCCGGGAACGCCCGATAATGCTGGAATATCACTAACAGTGATTGCCGAATTTGCCAATTGTTGTCCAATATTAGGTATCTGTTTGGGTCATCAAACAATTGCACAGTATTATGGTTATTCCATTTGCAAAGCACCTATGCCTATGCACGGTAAAATCGATGAAATTATACATGATGGTCAAGGATTATTTAAAGGCATTAAAAACCCTCTTTCTGTAGTTCGCTATCACTCTTTAATTGCTGACGATAATTTATCTCAAACAAAGTCACCTCTCATGGTTACCGCTCGTAACAAACAAGGATTAATTATGGGATTACGACATAAAACATTACCCATTGAATCCGTGCAATTTCATCCAGAAGCAATTAAAACAGAATCAGGTTTACAAATGATTCATAATTTTATTTATGAGTAATATTAATATGAAAGTTTATATTGATTTTGAAGGTCAACAGAAATGTTTTTCTGATCCTATTACAATTTTGAGATCCAACGATTACTCCACGGTTAAACAACAATTAGATGCAATCGAAAAGTTCACACAGCAAGGTTTTTATGCGGTTGGTTATCTTGCTTATGAAAGTGCAATGGGATTTAATCAAGCAAATAAAACCAAGAATATCCAAAAATCAGATAATGCGCTACCTGTACTACTATTTGGTATTTATCAAGATTATTCAACAGTTGAATCATTAACAAAAAGCGATTATAAACCTTGTCATTTCGATTTAAAATGTGACACTTCAATTGAAGAATATAATCAAAAAATTGACTATATTCGTGGGCAGATTGAATCGGGAAATACATATCAAACCAACTACACGATCCAATTTAGTGCACCATTTAATGATAATGCCGATGATTATTACAAATTTTTACAAGAAAATAACCAAGCGAGTTATTGTGCTTATCTTGAATTTGAAAATTATCAGATTTTATCGATTTCTCCTGAACTATTTTTTAAGTTAGATAATCAAACAATCACAACAAAACCGATGAAAGGAACTGCCGCTCGAGGTTTAAATATTCACCATGATAATCAACAGTTAGAGACATTATTTTCTGAGAAAAATCAGGCTGAAAATATGATGATTGTTGATTTACTACGTAATGATTTAAGCCGAATTGCTAAAGCTGGCTCGGTCGTTGTCCCAAAATTATTTTCTGCCGAGAAATACCCTACCGTTTGGCAGTTGACCTCAACCATTCAAGCCGAGTTGGCTGAAAAGATCAGTTTATATCAAATTTTTCAAGCATTGTTCCCATGTGGTTCAATTACTGGAGCACCTAAAACAAGTACAATGCAAATCATTGCAGACACTGAAAATTCACCTAGAGGTGTATATTGTGGAACCATAGGTTACATTACCCCCTATATGAAAACTGCAATATTTAATATACCCATTCGTACATTAACAATTCACAATCAGCAGATGCATTATGGTGTTGGAGGTGGGATAACTTGGGATTCAACATCAAACGATGAATATAGTGAAATCTTAGCAAAAACCGCTATATTAAACCGCACAGCAAGGTTCCCCCAATATCTTATTGAATCATTACTGTTAGAAAAAGGGCAAATTTTATTGCTTGATGAACATTTAACTAGACTTGCTAATACTGCATACTATTTTGATTTTAAATGCGATATTGATTCCATCAAATTACAATTGATTAAATTAGCCAGTGCAGAATGTGAAAGTATTTGTAAAGTCAGAATTTTACTACAACAAGATGGTCGATGTGATATTAGCAAAGACATTATTAACGTACCAATGGAAATCAATGAAATCACACTCGCACCACAATGTGTAAATAATAAAAATATCTATTTGTATCACAAAACATCAAACCGTGAACATTTTCCGCAACTAACGATAGGTAAAGAATATATTAATTTTAATCAAAACAATGAAATAACTGAATTTGTTAACGGTAATCTTGTGCTATTAATTAATAATCAATGGGTTACACCTAAAATTAAATCGGGATTATTGGCTGGTACTATGCGACAATTTTATTTGGATCAAAAACAAATAATTGAAAAAACAATTTTAATCGATGAATTATTAAAGGCTGATAAAATTGCTTTTATTAATAGTGTTCGCAAATGGGTTGAAATTGATGATAAGGTATTTGATCGGTTCAAGCAGATGTTGTGATCTACTATTATTGAAACATTCCGCCAGAATGGCGGCGGAATGTTTTATTAATTTAATATGTTATAGAATTAGCAAAATCTTGCTCTTCTTCTTGCCATCCTTTTGACAACGCTTTAACTAAAGCATCATAACCATTTTTGGCTAATGGAATATGACGTTCAAATGGTTTTGTTTCGATATGGTTTTTATTGTTTGTAACAATCCAACGCCCCTTTATAATCGCATCTCCATTGTAACTACCATGAAAACCATCAATAAAAAGTTTAACGGTTAATGTTGGAGTTGCTAGCGACTTACTCGAAATCAAATAATCTGGCAGTAACAAACTTAAATCTTGTACTAATCGTTCTTCAAGCTGTTGAGAAAGCGTCGAAACCCATAGATTATTTATAGCTGTAACATACTTGATATCTTCTGTTTGCAAAACAATACCAGATTTATTTAAGAAACTGGCTACATCAATGGAATCGATCTTTATAAAACGATTAGTTGATTTCATTGTTTTTGGTGTTTGAACAGGCAAATTACTAGCTAATTGGAAATAACTTTTGTCTTGCGTGTTTGCTGAACAGCCAACGAGTAACATAAATGCAGTTCCACAAAATGTTATAAGGAAATTTCGCATCATTTTATTCATTACTTTTTACCTTTCGCTTTCGGTTCTTGGTCTTTCTTATTTGGAGCAGAGAAAATCAACGCATTACTTTTATCATTAAGTGTATTAAGTAATGGTGTTAATTCATCCATCATTTGTTGAACTTTTTGCAGACTTTCATTCATTTGCTTATTAAGTTCTGAACCTGGTTGTATGCCTTTCATGGTTTCGTTTAACGTTCTTAACGTTTCTTGTAGATCGCCAGGCATATTTTGCATTTCATTACTCGCCATAATTTGATTTAATGAATTCATTAAGCGCTGAGTTGAAGCTAACGATTTATTAAATTCCGTCATTGTATTATTTAGTGGTAAATTATTGAAATTATCTAATAACTGCATCACTTTAGCTTGAATCTGTGCAATACCTGTTGACGTTGTTTCTATAGTATTATAACCATATAGAATGCTTGATTTAGCGTTATATTTATTTTTTAATTCAGGATAAAAATCAAGATCAATAAAAAGCGCACCTGTAAACATATTTGAAGTTTTTAACGAGGCTCTTAAGCCATTTTTTTGCTCGTCCATAATTAAGGTAGCAATATCGATCTTTTCATCAACCAACTCAGATAAGCGATCGGGCTCGATCCTAATTAATACAGGTACTCTTTGATTTAAAATAAATGTTTTATTTAACATTTCAGATGTATAAAATGGTACTTTAGATACCGTACCAAGGCGAATACCATGATACTCAACAGGCGCGCCTTCAACCAATCCAGATATGGATTCAGAAAGCATAATCAGAAATTCTTTATATTCTGTATATTGTGAATCTTGAATTGATTTTTTATCTTCATATAATTTATATACTGCATGTTGCTCAGCTGGCGCACCTAACTTAGAACCATCAGGCAAATCAAAACTTATACCGCCGGACATTAATACATCTAAAGAAGGCACATTAAGACTCGCACCCGATGAAGAAAGTGCTAAATCAATGCCCCCTTCTTTCCAAAAACGAACATTTTGAGTGACTAAAGCATCGTAAGGTTTGGTGATAAAAATTTGATATTTCATTTTACGTGAATCAATATCAAATTCAGAAGTTTCAACATTACCTACACGATAACCATGAAACATCACAGATGCTCCACGCGGAATCACACCGTTTTGATCACTTTCAAGATTAACCCGAATACCTTTAATACTTGGATCTGATAATGGCGGATTATCTGATAGTATAAATGGATTATTTTTGAAACTATGTGTATCGTTGCCGGATGCTAACTCAATATAAACACCAGATAAAATAGTACCTAATCCTGTTACCCCATCACGACCAATCTCTGGTTTGACAACCCAAAAAATAGAGTCATTTTTAAGCAGCGGTTCCATATCATTATAGATTCGGCCTTTTATGACCACTTTTTCAAAATCTTTTGATAATGTTACTTCATCGACAATACCGATATCAACACTGCGGTTTTTAATAACGGTTTTACCAGCAACAATACCACTTGCATCTTTGGCAAGTAAGGTAAAAGAAGTCCCTCTATCAGCAAAATGAGAATAGATGATCCAAAGACCAACAATTGCAGTAACAATCGGAATAATCCATATCGCCGAAATGGCTCTAATTTTGATGATTTTCGCTAATTTACTTGATGTTGCCATAATGTTCCTATTTATTATAACTTTTATTTGGAGAATGATCCCAAATTAAACGCGGATCAAATTTTTGCGATGCAATCATAGTGATAATCACAACAGTTGCGAAAAATGTAACGCCTATATCAGGATAAACCCCCATCATTTGTTGATTTCTAACTAGTGAACAAACAACTGATACAACAAATATATCAATCATTGACCATTTGCCAATAAATTCTACTGCACCATATAATTTTTTCATTTTTAGGCAATTATGTTTATTTTTCTTTTTCACAGCTATTGCAAAATAGCAAAGCCAACTTAATGAAATTATTTTCAAAATTGGAATAACTATGCTGGCAACAAAAATAACTAATGCTACAGGTACATCACCCGCCTGCCACATATAAATAACACCATCCATAATTGTCGACGTTGACGGTGAACCCAAAACGACTGTTATCATGATTCCAAATACATTTGCAGGAATATAAATAATTAGTGAAGTGACCAATAATGCTATCGTCCATTGTATTTTGTCGCGATTTCTTACAGCACTTTTCTGTTTACATCTTGGGCATTTAGCATAAGCGATTGGCATCATAGCATGGCAACAACCACACAGCTTCAAATTTTGACTAATTGCCGTCTTACCAACTTTTAATGGTGCTTGAGCAAAATTATTGGTATGAATTTCTTCCCAAATTGTTTCAGGTGAAAAAATTACTTGTGCTTTTATATAAAAAAAGACAAATAAACAAAACGCCCAAAATGTACTTGTAACACCTATACTGCCATAGCTCATTAATTTTACAAAGCTAACCAAAATGCCTGTTATAAATATTTCAGGCATACACCAATGTTTAAATTTTTCATAAATAATTAATAAATCTCTTTTGCGATATTTTGACACTGTAAACTTTGAACAAAGCAAACTAATAATTAATAGATTTATTATGGGAAAAATTAAAACAAATAAAATAAATAGCGCTGAAATATAACTATATTTATCAAAAAAAAGAGTTTTAGGTATATCTAAAACACTTACACCATTAAAATTACCGACTAGGCGAATATCAATAAAAATAAAACCACAAGCAACAATAATCATAATGAGTGAACAAACAGCATACATTGTGGCTCGAAATTTCATATTAATGCTTTTTTTGGCTAATGTAGTATTACAACGAGGACATATAGCTTTATGTCCTATTGTTATATCGGATAATTCTATGACCAAATCGCAGTGCGAGCATAAAACATATTGTTGCTTATCAACAGTCATTATTTCCCTTTAATTTGATAATTCAGTTAAGTGTAAAGATGTTTCAGATTAGCATAACCTTTAAGTAAATAATTGATAAATTACTTTTACTCAATTGCAAGTGGGATAACTACTTTTAATATACAACAATGACTAAAACGTCTTCTTTGCTAATCATATCAAATGACATTTTTTTATGAAAGTATTACCTACCCCCATTAGCATAATTTGATTACTTGATTTTGAGTATTTCAGTTGGTTAAACAATATTTTTTACACGCTGAATTTAAAATTTTATCTCAAAGAAAAAATAAATAAAATCTCATAATAACCTTATACAAAGTTATATCGCTATCAAATCCATTTATCGGTTTACATCTAATCTTGAATATTATCGTTTCGTCACCATTTGTTACAATCAATTAGACGATAACCAGTAATATTTTGAAAAAAATTGTGAAGCATTTCCCATTATTAACTAAATGATTATTGGATATAAAAAAAACTTGATACTGTATAACAATACAGTATAATGTATATCAATATACTAACTCATTGGAATTTTATAATATGAACGAAAACAAACAACGAGCACTTTCAGCTGCATTAAGTCAAATAGAAAAACAATTTGGTAAAGGTTCTATTATGCGTTTAGGGGATACCCAAACGTTAGATGTTGATTCTGTCTCTACTGGATCTTTAGGACTCGATATTGCATTAGGTATTGGCGGCTTACCAATGGGTCGAATCGTTGAAATTTTTGGACCAGAATCATCAGGTAAGACAACATTAACTTTATCAGTTATCGCCCAAGCGCAAAAAGAAGGTAAAACATGCGCATTTATTGATGCTGAACATGCTTTAGATCCAATTTATGCGGCTAAATTAGGTGTGCAAGTTGATGATCTATTAGTTTCTCAGCCTGATACTGGTGAACAGGCACTTGAAATTTGTGATGCCTTAGTTCGTTCTGGTGCTGTTGATGTTATTATTGTTGACTCAGTAGCGGCATTAACACCTAAAGCAGAAATTGAAGGCGAAATGGGCGATTCACATATGGGATTACAAGCTCGCTTAATGTCACAAGCTTTACGTAAATTAACTGCAAATATTAAAAATGCTAACTGCTTAGTGGTATTTATTAACCAAATTCGTATGAAAATTGGTGTAATGTTTGGTAATCCAGAGACAACTACTGGCGGTAATGCACTTAAATTCTATGCATCTGTTCGTTTAGATATTCGACGCATTGGCGCAGTAAAAGAAGGTGAAGATGTCATTGGTAGTGATACACGTGTAAAAGTAGTGAAAAATAAAGTTGCTGCACCATTTAGACAAGCTGAATTCCAGATTCTTTACGGTTGTGGTATTTCTAAAGAAGGTGAATTGATTGATCTAGGTGTTAAACATAAATTAGTTGATAAAGCAGGTGCTTGGTATAGCTACAATGGCGAAAAAGTTGGTCAAGGCAAAGCGAATTCAATCAAATTTTTACAAGAACATCCAGAAATAGCCAAAGAGCTTGAAACAAAACTACGTGATTTATTATTAAATAGTCCTGCCGTTTTTGCTGCGGATGACGTAGATACTACATCGGAAGATGAAAGCTTTGAATAATGGACAAAAAACTCAATAAATTAATCTTAAATAAAGCTGTGCAATTACTTGCACAGCGCGATCATTCATCCTACGAACTAACGAATAAAATCATCCAATTTTTTACAAAGAAAATAAAATGTTCAGAGGATGAATACTATGAGCAATTAAACCAACTTAGAATAGAAACCGCTGATGTAATTCAATATTGTACAAATCAAAATTGGATGAACGATACACAATATATTGAAAAATATATTGTTATGCGTGCTAATAAAGGTTATGGAAGATATAAAATTGCTATGGAATTAAAACAACGCGGTCTATCCACTGACTTAATCCATGAACTTTTACGTATATTAGATATAAATTGGTCGTATAATGCCCATAAGCAATTATTAAAAAAATTTAAACAAGTTAATGTTAAAAATATCTCGGAAAAACAGAAAGTAATGCAATTTTTAGTTACTCGAGGTTATACTCAAGACGATATAAAAGATGTGTATAATTTATTGACTTAAATTTTGATAATATCTAAAATACACGAGAATTAAATTATTCAATACCCATTAGTTAAGCTCACTAAATCAATTTATTTTTCCTTTTATTTGCATGTAATATTAGCTAGATCAACTGTATTATAAAGAATATTTTACTTTTCTTTACTTTTCAACTTTAGTTGTAACAGGTATATTACTATGTTTAAAAATTTATCGTTTATATGGATGCCTAAATGAAAAGCACTGCAGAAATTCGTCAAACTTTTCTTGACTTTTTCAATAGCAAAGGACATGAAATTGTAGCAAGTAGTTCCCTTGTTCCTCATAATGACCCAACGCTATTATTTACCAACGCTGGAATGAATCAGTTCAAGGATGTATTTCTAGGGATAGAAAAACGTCCTTATACCAGAGCAACAACGGCACAACGCTGTGTTCGCGCTGGCGGTAAACACAATGATTTGGATAATGTGGGTTATACTGCTCGACATCATACTTTTTTTGAAATGTTAGGAAACTTTAGTTTCGGTGACTATTTTAAACATGATGCGATTCATTTTGCTTGGGAGCTATTAACCAGTGAAAAATGGTTTAATCTTCCTAAAGAAAAATTAACCGTCACTGTTTATGAAACAGATGATGAAGCATACGCAATTTGGGAAAAAGAAATTGGTATACCCAAAGAACGTATCGTGCGTATTGGTGACAACAAAGGGGCTCCCTATGCTTCAGATAACTTCTGGCAAATGGGTGATACAGGACCATGTGGACCGTGTACAGAAATTTTTTATGATCATGGTGATCATATTTGGGGAGGACCTCCAGGCAGCGCAGAAGAAGACGGTGACCGATTCATTGAAATTTGGAACATTGTCTTTATGCAGTTTAATCGTCATCCTGATGGCACAATGGAACCATTACCTAAGCCATCAGTCGATACGGGTATGGGCTTAGAAAGAATTGCAGCTGTTTTACAACATGTTGATTCCAATTATGAAATTGATTTATTTAAGAAATTAATTCATGATGCAGCACAAGTAATTCAAACGAAAGATTTAGAAAGTAAATCTTTACGTGTTATTGCTGACCATATTCGTTCTTGTGCATTTTTAATTTCTGATGGTGTATTGCCTTCTAATGAAGGTCGTGGCTATGTTTTACGTCGCATTATTCGACGGGCTGTGCGTCATGGACATATGTTAGGTGCTAAAGAAATATTCTTCTACAAATTAGTTAAACCTCTCATTGATGTAATGGGTAGTGCAGCAGTTGAATTAGCGAAAAATCAAAAAATAGTTGAAGACGCACTTAAACTTGAAGAAGAGCAATTCTTAAAAACATTGGAACGAGGATTATTTTTACTTGATCAAGAATTGATTAAAATTACCGATTCGGTATTGCCTGGTGATGTTGCATTTAAACTTTACGATACGTTTGGTTTTCCATTAGATTTAACCGCAGATGTATGTCGCGAAAAAAATATCACCATTGATGAAGATGGATTTAATCAATGCATGGAAGAACAACGTAAACGTGCTCGTGAATCAAGTACTTTTAGTGTTGACTATAGCAATGTGATTAAACTTGATGATAAAACCGAATTTTTAGGTTATCAAGCTACCGAAGCATCAGGGAAAGTAATTGCCATTTTCCAAAATGGTCAAAAAGTAGAAAATGTCAATGCTGGTGATGAAGCGATTATCATCTTAGATAAGACACCATTTTATGGAGAATCAGGTGGACAAATTGGTGATAAAGGTTTATTAACTTCTGCAAACGCCGAATTTACTGTTTTAGATAGCCAAAAATATGGCAAAAGTATTGGTCATATCGGTAACCTTGTTAAAGGTTCCCTTAAAGTTGGTGATTTAGTAACAGCGGCAATTGATGTTGAGTTAAGAGAACGTATTAGACGCAATCATTCAGCAACCCATTTATTACAAGCTGCATTACAACGAATTTTAGGTAACCATGTTCATCAAAAAGGTTCTTTAGTGAATGACAGCTATCTGCGTTTTGATTTTTCGCATAATCAAAGCATCACACAAGAACAAATTGTTGAAATTGAAAATCTAGTTAACCAGCAAATTCGTTGTAATCTACCTGTTGACGTTGAACTGATGCCAATAGATGAAGCTAGAAATAAAGGGGCAATGGCACTATTTGGTGAAAAATACGAAGATATTGTTCGTGTTCTAACTATGGGCGATTTCTCAATTGAATTATGTGGTGGTACTCATGTAAATAGAACGGGCGATATAGGTTTATTTAAAATAATATCTGAATCAAGCATCGCTTCTGGAGTTCGCCGTATTGAGGCAACCTCTGGGCAAAATGCGATGGATTTTATACACCATGAAGCAAATTTATTAAGCCAAATTGCACAATTGGTTAAAAGCGATAAATCAGCAGTTTTAGTTCGTGTAGAGCAGTTGCTCGAACAAACTAAACTACTTGAAAAAAACATCGAGCAATTAAAGGCGCAAAAAGCTAGCCAACAAAGCGCACAATTAATTAATCAATGTGAAAAAATCAATAATAAAAATTTACTAATTGCTAAACTTGATAATGTCGAGGCAAAAGTATTACGTACTATGATTGATGATCTTAAAAATCAATTAAAAACAGGAGTAATTATTTTGGCTGCTGTTAATGATGACAAAATCAATTTAGCCGCTGGCGTAACAAATGATTTAATCAATGTTGTCAAAGCTGGTGAATTAGTTTCCCAATTAGCATTAAAAGTAGGTGGTAAAGGCGGTGGGCGGCCTGATTTCGCCCAAGCAGGTGGAATGGATCTGTCAGCATTACCAGAAGCATTGTCTTCAATGAAAAAGGAAATCAGTAATAAATTACAAGCAAGTTAGCCAGTTATATTCTAATATTGGTTAATAAGATATTTATTAATCGAATATTTGAATATTTCTGTAAAATTCCGTCTTTCTGTCCTATTGATGGGGGGCTGACGAAGCTATATCTTAAAATTGTGATGTATACTTAACTGATATTAGGAGATCTAATGTTAATTTTAACTAGGAGAGTAGGTGAAACACTAATTATTGGTGATGATGTTGTTATTACTATTCTTGGCGTGAAGGGTAATCAAGTCAGAATCGGTATTAATGCACCTAAAGAAGTCTCAATTCATCGAGAAGAGATATACAATAGAATTCATCAATCTCAGAACAAAAATGATGAATTGCCCGAGCCCAAAGAGTAATTTTGGGCACGAAATAAACAACTAGCACGCGTAAGCAAAAAAATGTTTGACTTATTTTTTGTAAAACGTAATATGTGCGCCACGACATTATGATTTTGTTGTTCAAGCAAAGTCATAATGTTTTTGGTGAGATGGCCGAGAGGCTGAAGGCGCTCCCCTGCTAAGGGAGTATGCGGTCAAAAGCTGCATCGAGGGTTCGAATCCCTCTCTCACCGCCATTTTAAAAAATTAAAATATGCATCCGTAGCTCAGCTGGATAGAGTACCCGGCTACGAACCGGGCGGTCAGGGGTTCGAATCCCTTCGGATGCACCATTTTAACAAATTCAAAATGCATCCGTAGCTCAGCTGGATAGAGTACCCGGCTACGAACCGGGCGGTCAGGGGTTCGAATCCCTTCGGATGCACCATTTTTTTACGAACTTACACGCATCCGTAGCTCAGCTGGATAGAGCACTCGGCTTCGAACCGAGCGGTCAGGGGTTCGAATCCCTTCGGGTGCGCCATTGCGGTTGAATCCCGATATAATTCTAGTATACTAAGCTCACAAAATTTAATATCTATAATCAATCTACTTTTTGATTTATATGTTTTGTTAACTATATTAGAATAACTGTTAAAGTAGAAAGATATTTCCTTATTAATGAGAATGGACGTTATTTATGTTGGATCCGAATTTACTCCGAAATGAATTAAATGTTGTCGCTAAAAAGTTAGCTCGTCGTGGATTTAAATTAGATGTTGATACTATTAGTCAACTAGAAGAAAAACGCAAAGTACTGCAAGTTGAAACTGAAAGCTTACAAGCACAGCGTAATGCTCGTTCTAAAGCTATTGGTGAAGCTAAAGCTCGAGGCGAAGACATTACAGCCGTACGTGAAGAAGTTAATAAACTCGGTGAAAAACTGAATAATGCTAAAGCTGAGCTTGAAATCTTACTAACTAAAATTAAAGATATCACCTCTACTATTCCGAATATTCCTGATGACTCTGTACCTGATGGTAAAGACGAAAACGACAATGTCGAAGTTTCTCGCTTTGGAACCCCAAGAACATTTGACTTTCCAATCCAAGATCATGTTGCATTAGGCGAACGTTTTGGAGGATTAGACTTTGCTGCAGGTGTAAAACTAACTGGCGCACGTTTTGTTGTTATGAAGTCACAGATAGCCCGCCTACATCGTGCTATCACACAATTTATGTTAGATCTTCACACAGAACAGCATGGTTATGCTGAAATTTATGTGCCCTATCTTGTCAATCAAGCCACTTTATTCGGTACAGGACAATTACCAAAATTTGCAGGTGACTTATTTCACACAAAACCACTAGATGAAGAATCAGAAAGCAGTAATTACGCGCTTATTCCAACTGCTGAAGTACCCGTAACCAATTTGGTTCGTGACGAAATTATTGATGAAAGCGCGTTACCTATGAAAATGACTGCACATACTCCATGTTTCCGTTCTGAAGCGGGTTCTTATGGTAAAGATACTCGCGGTTTAATCCGTATGCATCAATTTGACAAAGTAGAACTGGTGCAAATTGTTAAACCAGAAGAATCTATGAAAGCTTTAGAAGAGTTAACCGCACATGCAGAAAAAGTATTACAATTACTAGAATTACCGTATCGTAAAATTGTATTATGTACAGGTGATATGGGCTTTGGTTCCTGTAAAACATATGATCTTGAAGTGTGGGTACCGGCTCAAAATACTTACCGTGAAATTTCTTCTTGCTCTAATATGTGGGATTTCCAAGCACGCCGTATGCAAGCGCGTTATCGCAATAAAGCTGATAATAAAACTTATTTAGTACATACGTTAAATGGCTCTGGTTTAGCTGTAGGACGCACGTTAGTTGCAATTATGGAAAACTATCAGCAAGCAGATGGAACAATTAGAATTCCATCCGTATTAGTACCTTATATGAATGGTGTTGAGGTAATTGGATAAATAAAATTTATTCCACTACATTACATATAGATAATAGCGCTAATCATTAGCGCTATTTTTTATTAACAAAGGTGAAAGAATGATAAAGGGCGTTGCGCTTTCAATATTTGCATCATGTCTTTTTGGTTTACTCTATTACTACCCTGTTCTATTACAACCATTGTCAGTTGTTGATATTTTTTGTTGGCGATTATTAACCTCCTTTCCCGCAATAATTATACTAATTATTGTCGAAAAACAGTGGTCAGCTATTATCAATTTATTTATGCGAATTAAACAACAGCCACTGATTTTAATTGGTCTAATATTTTCTTCATTTCTGTTGACCATCCAAATGTTAATTTTTATTTGGGCTCCGATCAATGGACATGGATTATCAGCTTCATTAGGCTACTTTTTACTGCCATTAACGATGGTCATTTTCGGGCAAATATTTTATAAAGAAAAGCTAAGTATTTTTCAAAAAATAGCAGTCGTGCTCGCCAGCATAGGTGTTGTTTTGGAAATTTATATAACTGGCGCTTTTTCGTGGGAAACAGCCGTTATTGCATTGGGTTACCCAATTTACTTTATGACGCGCCGTAAATTGCAAATAGAGGGCATTTCAGGGACATTTTCCGATTTCTTTTTTATCTTTGTAGGCTGTCTTATTTATTTTATTTTACACTATTCCTTTAATCAGGTTATAAGTGACTTATCTCACTTTCATATTTTTATTCCAATGCTCGGTATCATTACTGCCATTGCTTTTGCCATGTATTTTGTTGCTAGACGGTTATTACCGCTTGGTTTATTTGGATTACTGGGATACGTAGAGCCAGTACTGCTAACTCTTGTTTCGGTGTTATTTTTGCATGAATCGGTATCTAAAGAGCACATCGTTCCATATGGGCTTATTTGGTTATCCGTTTGTGTTTTGGCTTTAGAAGGTGGTATTTATCTATTACGTGCGGTAAAGCGCAAAAAATTAAAATAAATGCAAATAAGGCACCATTATAGGTGCCTATTAAGTGTCGATAGCTTATTACTTACTGAATGTTACTGGTTGACCATAACTTTCTATAATCGCTTGGATTCTATCAAGTGTTTCACGAGGAGGCGCTTCTACTCCTTGTAATTTGTATTCATCCCCCATGGTATCCCATTTATAAGCGCCCATCTTATGATAAGGAAGTAGTTCCACTCGTTCAATATTATCCATACCTTCAATAAACTTACCCAGTAAATGTGCTGAGTCGTCGTCGTCCGTCCATCCAGGAACCACTACGTAACGGATCCAAGTCCGTTTATTAATTTTTTGTAGATGTTTGGCAAATTCAAGAACACGTTTATTAGGTACTCCGACAAGTTTTTGATGGATTTCATCATTGACTTGTTTCAAGTCAAGCATCACTAAGTCTGTGACATCTAAAAGATCATCAACCGTTTGGTCTAACTGTCTAGCATAACCATTAGTATCTAAACACGTACTGATGCCTTCTTCATGGCAGGCTTTAAACCATTCAGTGATAAATTCAGATTGTAAGGTAGCTTCGCCACCTGATGCTGTAACACCACCGCCATTAGGCATGATAAAACTTTTATAAGAAACAATTTCTTTCATCAGTTCTTCAACAGTGACTTCTCGCCCAGCTTTTAAATCCCAAGTGTCACGATTATGGCAGTACAAACAGCGCATTAAACAGCCTTGAAAAAAAACAATGAAGCGAATTCCAGGACCATCAACAGTACCAAAGGATTCAAAAGAATGAATACGACCTTTTATAGGTAGTTTCGTTGTCATAATAATGTTTTGTTCCATAAATATTCTCTAATAATTACTCACATTGCTTTTTGCTTTATATTTTAATTCTTATTCTAACTCAGATAATACTTTGCATACACCAATTGCATTAATTGATATGTTTTGTTTTTGACTAAATTATACAAAAAACAACCATATTTAATAATGCTTGCTGTACTACAATTTTGTTAACTTTAAAACAGCTATTTTTGCTACTTAATAAAAAAATAGCGCCTTAAAGGCGCTATTTAAGTTTAGTTTTTCAGTTAACCAAATTACATTGATTGAGTGAAAGTACGTGTAATAACGTCTTTTTGTTGCTCTTTAGTTAATGAATTGAAACGCACTGCATATCCAGATACACGAATTGTTAATTGTGGATATTTTTCAGGGTGTTCCATCGCATCTAATAATGTTTCACGGTTTAATACGTTAACATTTAAATGCTGACCACCTTCAACAGTAGCTTCATGATGGAAATAACCATCCATTAAACCTGCTAGGTTACGTTTACGTGCATCATCATCTTTACCTAAAGCATTTGGAACGATAGAGAAAGTATATGAAATACCATCTTTAGCGTAAGCAAACGGAAGTTTAGCAACAGATGTTAATGAAGCAACCGCACCTTTTTGGTCACGTCCGTGCATTGGGTTAGCACCTGGTCCGAATGGAGCACCAGCGCGACGACCATCTGGAGTATTACCAGTTTTCTTACCATATACAACGTTTGAAGTAATGGTTAATACTGATTGAGTAGGAATTGCATTACGATAAGTTTTAAGTTTTTGAATTTTCTTCATGAAACGTTCAACTAAATCAACAGCAATATCATCTACACGCGGATCATTGTTACCGAATTGTGGATATTCACCTTCGATTTCAAAATCAGTTGCTAAACCATCTTCATCACGGATCGTTTTCACTTTCGCATATTTAATTGCAGATAATGAGTCAGCTGCAACAGATAGACCAGCAATACCACAAGCCATAGTACGAATAACATCACGGTCATGTAACGCCATTAATGATGCTTCATAGCTATATTTGTCGTGCATATAGTGAATAGCATTTAAAGCTGTCACGTATTGTTTTGCTAACCAATCCATAAAGTGATCTAAACGAGCGAACACTTTATCAAAATCAAGATATTCGTCAGTGATTGGATCTTCTTTAGGACCAACTTGCATTTTTAATTTTTCATCCACACCGCCGTTGATTGCGTATAGAAGAGTTTTTGCAAGGTTAGCACGAGCACCGAAGAATTGCATTTGTTTACCGACAATCATTGGGCTTACACAACACGCAATTGCATAGTCATCGTTGTTAAAGTCTGGACGCATTAAATCATCATTTTCATATTGTAATGATGAAGTATCAATTGATACTTTAGATGCGAATTCTTTAAATCCACTTGGTAAGTGTTCTGACCAAAGGATAGTCATGTTTGGTTCTGGTGATGGACCCATTGTATATAAAGTATTTAAGAAACGGAAAGAAGTCTTAGTTACTAATGTACGGCCATCAATACCCATACCAGCGATAGATTCAGTTGCCCAAATTGGATCACCAGAGAATAATTCATCATATTCAGGTGTACGTAAGAAACGAACCATACGTAATTTCATCACGAAATGGTCAACAATTTCTTGTGCTTCTTGCTCAGTGATTAGACCTGCTTCTAAATCACGTTGGAAATAAATATCAAAGAAAGTCGAAGTACGACCTAATGACATTGCTGCACCATTTTGAGATTTAACTGCAGCTAAGTAACCAAAATAGGTCCATTGAACAGCTTCTTGTGCCGTTGTAGCTGGAGCTGAAATATCAAAACCATATTTTGCAGCCATTTCTTTAATTTGACCAAGTGCACGATGTTGCTCAGCAATTTCTTCACGACGTTGCATGGTCATTGGTAAATCAACACCATTTTCAAAGTCAGCTTGTAAAGAAGTGAATTGAGCAAATTTATCTTGCATTAAGTAATCAATACCGTAAAGTGCCACACGACGGTAGTCACCAATGATACGACCACGGCCGTACGCATCAGGAAGACCAGTAATAACACCTGATTTACGACAACGAAGGATATCTGGAGTATAAATATCAAACACACCTTGGTTGTGGGTTTTACGATATTCAGTAAAGATTTTTTTGACTAATGGATCTAAAGTTCTATCGTAAGCTTTACAAGAGTTTTCAATCATCTTGATACCACCAAACGGGATAATAGCTCGTTTTAATGGTTTTTCAGTTTGTAAACCAACAATCTTCTCTAAATCCTTTTCGATATAACCCGCATCATGAGCAGTGATAGTAGAGATTACACTTGTATCAAAATCAACTGGTGTATGAGTGGAGTTTTCAAATTTGATGCCTTCCATCACTTTGTCCCACAATTTAGTGGTAGCATCGGTAGCGCCAGCTAAGAAAGATTCATCACCCTCATAAGGTGTGTAATTTGTTTGAATGAAATCACGAACATTGACATTATTTTGCCAATCACCTTCTTTAAATCCTTTCCAAGCCTTTGCTTGTACTTCGTTTAAATTACTCATAATTATTAACCTCAGGTTTACAAAAATACCTATTTATCCTCTCCAATATGAGGATAAATATCTTAAAATCAATGTGGTTTACGTAAATATAAAGCCCAATATGGTAGCGCAACAGCTAACCCACCTAAAATATTCCCAATTGTTACAGGAATTAGATTATTTAGAATAAAATGCTCTACAGTTAGATCTTTAAATGTATCTGGTGATACCCCTACTGCAGTCCAAAACTCAGGAGATGCAAAATTATTAATCACAATTCCCATAGGGATCATAAACATATTTGCAATGCTATGTTCAAAACCGCTAGCAACAAACATTGCTACAGGTAAAACCATAATTAACATTTTATCAAGTAAGCTACGTCCAGCATAACTTAACCAAGCTGCCAAACAAACCATCAAATTAGCCAATAAACCAAGAAAGACGGCTTCAATAAAAGTATGGTGTAACTTATGATCCGCTGTTTGCAGGACATTTAATCCCCACAATCCATTAGCAACCATATATTGACCAGAAAACCAAATAACTGTTACAAACAGTATAGCACCAATAAAGTTACCAACATAGACTAAAATCCAATTACGGATCATTTTCTTCCACGTAACTTTATGAGTCATTTTAGGTAATATCGTTAATACCGTTGAAGTAAACAGATCAGCTCCACAACAAACAACCAACATTAATCCTAATGAGAAACAGATGCCACCAACTAGTTTGGCTAAACCAAAAGCAACAGTTGCGGTGCCAGTTGTTACGGTAATATAAAATACGAAAGCAATAGAGATAAACACACCTGCAATAATAGCAGATAAAATCGTACTACATGGGTGTTTACTTAATTTGTAGTTGCCAAGGTCTTCGGCAATTTGTGTCATTTGTGCGGGGGAATATGAATCCACAAGTTTATCGGTACTCAAACTAACATCCTCAAAAAAACTAGGGTTTTATGAGACGCATAGTATACTCAAAATTTGAAGTAGATCACGTTTTTTTTATTAAAAAATTTTTAAACCACAAAAATCTTATTTTTTTAAAGATATTACTGCCGATAAAACTATAATTTCATTCTTGGTTCCTTATCTTATCAGTGATAGCTATTATTAGATAACATAATGTTATCTGTTATCTAATATATTACTTACTTTTATCAAATAGTTACGTGATTCTTGAGAAACATGTGATGTGACTAATTTTCGAAAAACTTGTTGTGGTGTCATTGAATTTATAATATCAATTGCGCGATCACGATCATTAGAAAACGTACGCAATACACTACCTGCCCCACCATTATAAGAAGTAATCATTGCATACCTTAAAGATACAGGATTATTAATACCTGCCAAATATTTCGTTTTTAATAATGATAAATAAGCGGTACCCATATCGACATTATTACGAGGATCAAGTAAATATTTCCTCGTTGGTTCTCCTGATTTACCACGTAATTGGAAAATATCACGTCCTGCAGTATGCTGCTGAACTTGCATTAACCCAAGCGCATCCGAGCGACTTACCGCATAAGGGTTAAAAGCAGACTCGACTTCCATAATTGCTAAAATTAAACGCTCATCAATGAAATAGCGGTTTGAAGCTTCCGTCACCAATGGTAAGAATTTTCTTGCTCGTTCATTAATGTGATTCGGAACCAATTTAATTTCCACATAAGTAATGCTGTGCATGCCCGATGGGCGAATTTTCAAGTTATTAGCCAGCACATAATCAGCAAAATTATTCGCTCGACCACTCCAACGAATAGGTTGCCGTTCTTGGTCTAATACTTGATTGTATAAGAAAGGCTCTTGTGACAAATCTTGACTAATTTTATCATGACGTATGATATCGACAGGTTCGGGCATTAGTAATGTTGAAACTATCGCTTCTTTTAACGATTCTATGGGAGAATCAGACAAAGTTTCAATTGTTATCACACCAGAAACAAAGTTGATATGAACTCGAGTTTGTAAATTATCCTCATACTGAACATAATCTTTTGGGCCAGCGATAAGGACTTCCTGAGGCCCCCAAATTTCTTCTATATTATTCGCATATTGACCAATTAAAATATTGAAAGCATTAGTGTCTTTAATATAAAAATCTTCATTATTCTTAGATGAATTACCACCTGAACATCCATTTAAAAGGCTCATTGCTATAAACAACGTAATGATCTTTTTATTGTTTTTCATGTTATACCTCAGTTTTGGGGTTTATATCCATCAATAACAACTTCTTCACCTTCAAATAAAAATTTAATCATTTCTGCTTCAATCTGTTTACGATGCTCTGGATTCATCATATTAAGTTTATTTTCGTTAATTAACATGGTTTGCTTTTTGAGCCATTCTTGCCATGCAGGCTTTGATATTTCATTGAAAATACGTTTACCAAGTTCACCAGGATAAAGCTGAAAATCTAAACCGTCTGCTTCTTTTTTTAAATAATGGCAATAAATAATACGACTCATTTTTAACTCTTTTAGATGCAATTAACCAACAGAATTCGATTATACCTGAAAATAATTAAAGAAAATAAGTAAATTATTGAATATGTTTTGAATTTAAAAATTTTTTACAGATGAATATTAATTCATTATATTTGAATAATTATTTACTTTACTCTGCTATTAATTAGCATAAAATAAATGGTAATTTATTCAATAAAAACAGATAAGGATTTAACAATGCAGCCAAAGATCACACGCCAACTATTTGATAAGATCATTTTACCCGTTTATGCGCCAGCCCAATTTATACCAGTTAAAGGGAAAGGTAGCCGAGTATGGGATCAAAATGGTGAAGAATATATTGATTTTGCTGGTGGTATTGCAGTCAATGCCCTTGGTCATTGCCATCCTAGACTAGTTAAAGCATTGCATGAACAAAGTGAAAAAATATGGCATGTTAGTAATGTTTTCACCAATGAGCCAGCCTTAAATTTAGCACAAAAACTTATTGATAATACTTTTGCTGATCGCATCTTTTTTGCCAATTCTGGAGCAGAAGCAAATGAGGCGGCTTTCAAATTGGCTCGCTATTATGCTATTGAAAAATACAATCCTTATAAAACTAAAATTATCGCCTTTCATCAATCTTTTCATGGACGAACATTTTTTACAGTCTCTGTCGGTGGTCAAGCTAAATATTCAGATGGTTTCGGTCCAAAACCTGCTGACATTATCCATGTTCCATTTAATAATCTGGATGCAGTAAAAGCAGTGATAGACGATCATACCTGTGCCGTTGTGCTAGAACCTGTACAAGGTGAAGGTGGATTAACCTGCGCATCACTTGAGTTTTTACAAGGTGTTCGCGAACTTTGTGATAAATATCATGCCTTACTCATTTTTGACGAGGTTCAATGTGGAATGGGCCGAACTGGAAGCTTATATACTTATCAACAATATGGTGTAACACCTGATATTTTGACTTCTGCCAAAGCGCTTGGGGGTGGATTTCCAATTAGTGCTATGTTAACAACAGAAGACATTGCTACAGTAATGCATCCCGGCGTCCATGGTACAACTTATGGCGGTAATCCTTTGGCCTGTGCAGTTGGTTGTGAAGCATTCGATATCATTAACACCGCAGAGGTTTTAGAGGGGGTACAAAAACGTCGTGCAATCTTCATTGAGCATCTTGAAAACATTAATGATAAATTTAGAGTATTTCGAGAATATCGGGGTAAAGGTCTATTATTAGGGGCAGAGTTACAACCAGAATTCCACCATAAAGCCCGTGATTTTTTAAATGTTGCAACAGAATTTAAAGTGATGATATTAAATGCAGGGCCAAATGTGTTGCGTTTCACGCCATCGTTAATTATTTCGGAAGAAGAGATTCGAGAAGGCATGATGCGATTTACAAAAGCAGTCGAAAAAGTTGTCAATGCTTGAGTTTTTCTATACAGTAGCGGCATTTAAATCAATTAAGTGCCGTTAAAGCATTTAAAGGATACTTTTTATGACTGATATTCGTCCATTAAATTATGCAAAAACACATTTTATTTTAAGTGCTCCAGATATTTCTCATTTACCCAGTGATAGTGGTGTAGAGGTAGCATTTGCTGGTCGATCTAATGCAGGTAAATCCAGCGCACTCAACACATTAACTAACCAGAAGTCTTTAGCTCGTACGAGTAAAACACCTGGGCGAACCCAATTAATCAATCTTTTTGAGGTAGAAAAAAATTGCCGTTTAGTGGATTTACCGGGTTATGGCTATGCCCAAGTTCCTGAAGCGATAAAACGCCAATGGCAAAAATCGCTAGGAGAATATTTACAAAAACGCGAAAGTTTATTGGGGCTAGTTGTTTTAATGGACATAAGACATCCTTTAAAAGATTTAGATCAACAGATGATTCAATGGGCAGTTTCGGTTGAAATTCCAGTCATGTTGTTACTGACTAAAGCGGATAAACTTGCCTCTGGTGCTGTTAAGAAGCAAGTTAATATGGTAAAAGAAGCCATTTTACCTTTCCAAGGTGATATTACTGTTGCACCATTTTCATCACCTAAACGAGTTGGACTTGAAGCATTAAAACAAAAACTAGATGAATGGTTTAATCAACAGTAACTAGAGGAATCATTCAATGGATAGTTCAGCATTTTCATTTCAATTATTATCACCCGATCTTATTGTCGAGAGTTTGGCTTCAATTGGCATTTATATAGATTCGGGTTTAACGGCTTTAAATAGTTATGAAAATCGCGTCTATCAATTTCACGATGAAGAACATAAACGTTATGTTGCAAAATTTTATCGTCCTCATCGTTGGAGTCGAGAACAAATACTTGAAGAACACCAATTTACTGAACAATTATACCGTGCTGATATTCCTGTAGTGTCGCCACTCGTAATCAATAATAAGACATTACATGAATATCAAGGCTATCTATTCGCTTTATTTCCTAGTTTGGGTGGTAGACCCTATGAAATGGATAATCCAAATCAAATGGAATCGGTAGGTACGATGATTGGTCGTATACATCAAATTGGTGCAACTGAAACTTTTTCATACCGCCCAACTATTGGACTTGAGGAATATGTTTATCGCCCGCAAGAGATCTTATTATCCTCAACCTATATTCCCAATAGCATTCAACTCGATCTCAAAACAGTATTGAGCAAGCTGATCAAAACGATTGAACAATATTGGCATAATGATTGGCAACCAATACGATTACATGCTGATTGCCATGCTGGTAATATTTTGTGGCGTGATGATAATGCTATATTCTTAGATTTTGATGATTCTCGTAATGGCCCAGCAATTCAAGATCTTTGGATGTTGCTCTATGGTAATCAACAAGAACAACGCCTACAGTTAGATGAACTGCTTGAATTGTATCAAGAGTTTTATGATTTCGATAAAGAACAACTTAAATTGATTGAGCCTTTACGAGCAATGCGAATAATTCATCATCTGGCATGGATTATTGGGCGTTGGCAAGATCCAGCCTTTCCTATTGCCTTTCCATGGATAACTGATATTGATTTTTGGAAACGACAACTATCTGAATTCAACCAACAGATAAATGCCCTTAAAGCGCCACCATTACAATTGATGTCGATATTCTAAATATTAACTGATAAAGTAAATAATAAATCCAAATAGATTGCGGTTATAAATCCAAAACTTTGCATAAAATTAATTAGTCGATTATTGATTGAGTAATGTTAATAAATTAGTTAAGTCTGGAGAGTTTGCAACCAATTGTTCTTTTTTCAGCTTGGAAAGTTGCTTTATACGATACTCTAATTTTAAAGCGGTAGACCTGTCGCCAACTTTTATTTGATAAACAACATAAATATCTTTATGACCTTTTAGATATTTAGCGCCACGACCATTTTGATGCTGCTGTAACCGCCTAGATACATCTGTTGTGATTCCAGTATACAATGATTGGTTAGATGTTCTAATAATATATAAAAACCATGTTACAGCGTTATTTTGCATAATAATATTTTTTATAACTAAGATACAAATTGGGTATGATAACACTGATTGTGTATAAATATATTTTTATATGCTTTAGTTATTAACTTAATCCGATGTATTTCTTTTAAAAGAAGTCGAGAAGTTTACAAACATTATTAAAATTATTGTAGTTGATTCAAATCTGTTGAACCATGGCTGATAAAGCAAAAATTGATATTTTTCAGTCTAGAAAAATCATTATTAATTGTTTTTAGTAGAAAAATATTTTTTTAGACTAATTGATTTAGTGACATAAATAAAAAGTGAAAAATAGATTAGAAAGTAGATCATGTTATTACTAGTTCCTATTTCTTGGTAAGACAGATAAGTAATTTCTGCCATAGTGGTAATTAAGCAAAGAACAAAATAATAAGATAGAAAAATCGGTGCTTTAGTATTTTTTTTAATGATTAAATTGATTAAAAATACGATAGAAGACAATATCACTAAATAGAGTAACGTTGACAAAATATCAAATTGATATTCAGTAAAATTTAAATATAAAGCATAACTAATAGAAAAAAAGTTAAACAATAATACTGTTAAAATCAGAATAATCGGTATCTTTTTCATCGGTGCTACCTTACTTTAAATTTTACTCATTTCATAATTTCAAAAGTCTAGTAAATATAAATAATAATACTGTTCTAAACTTCAGCTTTAATAATAACTTTTAATACTGGCTGCTCAGGATTCGTTGATATATCAATAGTTTCGCTCAATTTTTTTAATGGATAAACATGGGTTATCATCTCTTCTGTGTTGAGTTTCCTTTTTTCAAGCAGATCTAACGCTTCTGGAAACTCATACGGTGTAACGGAATAGGTTCCAATAATGGATATCTCATCTTTGAAAAAACGACTGACATCAAGTGTGACTAATTTATTTTTATCAAATCCTGAAAATACAATTATTTTACCAGCTCTTCTCACCATATTAACAGCATCTGCAACTAAAGAGGAAACACCAGCAGCAATAACTATTACATCGACACCTTGACCATCAGTGATTTTATTCACCTCATCTTTAATATTTTTTTCCTTAATATTTATTGCATAATCACAACCAACTTTTAGTGCTTTTTGTAATTTAAATTCTGACATATCACTGACAATCACTTTATTGGCGCCTTTAATCTTGGCTAATTGAGCATGTAATATCCCAATTGTTCCTGCTCCCATGATTAAAACACTATCATTTGGTCTAATATCTGCTTGCTTTAATCCATGTAAACAACAGGCAATAGGTTCGATTAATGTAGCTTCTTCATCGGTTACATTATTTGAAACTTTATGAGTTAAATGGTTCAAATGTAATTTAGGGATACGAATAAACTCAGCAAATCCACCGGGATCGATATTATTGGTTCTAAATTGTTCACAAATCGTATAGTGTCCTTTATTACAATAGTGACAAGTAAAACAAGGGACATGTATAGCAGTGATCACTCTATCCCCTATCTCAAACTTGCTAACATTTTTACCTTTTTTGACAATTTCACCGACAACTTCATGTCCTAAAACTGTAGGTTTATTGACTGAATCACCACGAATCTTTTGAATATCAGTACCGCATAAACCACATGCAAGCATTTTTATTAATACTTCATTATCGGAAATTTCAGGAATAGGAAGATCTTCTGTTCTTAAATCATTTTGCTTATAACACACTGACGCTTTCATTTTAATTACCCTTTTTTCGATGGAATTCTAATTGAGTTTTTAAATCATAAAATGGTTGATAATAGTTATTAAATACTTGGTCATAATATTGCGTTATTTGTTGATTAGGCATATATCTGACTATTTGATTTTCAAATTGATTATCAATATCTTTATCTAAATAATGATTTTGATACCCCGCTAACATAACTGCCCCTTTACATACGGCTTCTTTGATATTACAAGATACTATTTCTCTTCCAAGAATATCGGCCTTTAACTGCAACCAAACTGGATTTTTTGCAGCTGCTCCTATCACTTTTATTATTGGATGATGAGTAGAAGTTAGTTTCTCAATAGTTATAAGTATATTTTTTAGTTCAAAACATAATCCCTGAAAAATAGCCAACAATGTGTCTTGTAAAGAGCTGTTTTCAGCAAAACCATACCATAAGCCTTTAGAATCAATATTACGTTTCGGAGGGCCACTACCACGTAAATGTGGAATGAAAATATTTAACTTCTGCTTTATATAGTTAATATCGGAGAGTTTATTAAATAGTGATTCGATAAGTAGATCAAAATCTTCATTACTTACACAATAAGTCCGTTTAAACCATTCAATACTATATCCAGCCGAAGGAAGAGATGCATAAAGAGTATATAAATCATCAATTACATATTGACCGTTTGACAAATGACTGTTTAAAAAGCTTTTATCAAAATTAGCTTGTTTAAGTAAAAGCAACAATCCTTCAGTAGTACCAGTCGAATTAAGTATTTCTCCTGATTTAAGTCTAGCGGCTATAGAACCACACATATGATCATGACCACCAATTGATACATAAATAGGCTGACTACAATTAAGTTTACTTGCTAATGATGACTTTAATTTCTCAATATTTTTACCTGATTGAACAAAATCAGAAAATAAGTTATTAATTTTAAAAATTGACGAAATTTTTTCTGACCAACAATGGTTTTTTAAATCATAAACCAAGGTTCTTGATGCTAATGAAGGTTCAGCTTTTTTAACATCAGTTAATTTATATGCAATATATTCGGCTATGCATAACCATTTAACTTTATTTAGGTTAATATCACAGTTTTCTTTTATCCATAAAATTTTAGTTAAACTATAATTACTATGAATAGGAATACCTGTAATGGTATAAAGTTCGTCATCACTAAATTTTGTATTAATATCCGCGAGATTATTTTTTGTCCTTGTGTCATACCATGTGATAGCAGGACCTACAACATCTCCTTTTTCATCAATAAGAACACCAGACTCACCCACACTAGCAATCGCAATATTTTTTACTTGTTCAGGATCAGAAAGTGAGCCAATTATCTCAATTATCCCTTTTTCTAATTGATTGTATAACTCTGTAATATCAAAATCAGAACCATATTTTGTGATTACTTTTGGTGTAACAAAAGAAAAGCTATTTACTAGTTTTAAAGATGGCAATTCAAAAACACACAATTTACAATTTGTCGTCCCAATATCAACGCCAATTGAATACATATTAACCTCCTTATTTACTCTTTTTGTCTATTATTTTCAAGCAAATCAAATGTACACCCAAAATAAAAAATTCAATTTATTTATATATTTGAAACAACTTATCTTTAAAAAAATTGTAGCTTTCCCTATTCAGATAAGTTAACTTATCTGATTTAATACATTGATTAATAATATGGGTGTACGTTATTTTTTAGGCTATATCCCAAGATTTCTTTGTATGACGATACAATATGAAACAAGTCACAAATATTATTGGAATTAAAGCTAGAGCAATATAATTTCCTTCAAATACTTTGACTGCCCAAAAACGATAAGGATTGCCACCATCTAATAGACTTGAAAATTCACCGTCGGTTTTTACTGGAAAATTAATACTTTTTGCAATATTGGTAATAATTGGTGCTACAGATGAAGCAACATAAAGATTAGCAATTAAACAAGGTATACCTATGATAAATGATCTGACGATATTACCACGACAAGCTAATACCACCATTGATATAGGCACCCAAATATTTGTTAAATCACCTAATGGTAATAGTCGGTTGCCAGGTAAAATAATTGATAAAATCAAGCCGACAGGAATTAATAATAATGCAGTGGAAAGTACGGACGGATGACCAACAGCAACAGCAATATCCAAGCCGATGTATAAGTTTTTTCTGTTAGGAAACTTTTTATTCAAAAATTGTTTTACCGCATCAGACAATGGCAATAATCCTTCCATTAACAATTTAACCATTCTCGGCATAATTAACATTACAGCACCAAGATTGATAGCTAAATTTAAAATACCTTTAACATCATAACCTGCTGCAATTCCTATTGCCCCTCCTATCACAAATCCAATCATCATCGGCTCGCCAAATATACCAAATCTTTTTTGAATAGTTTCGGGATCAGCATGTAATTTTTGCAATCCTGGTATTTTATCTAATATTAGATTGCCTAATACACCGATAGGAAAGAAAATGACAGAAGAAAGTGTCGGTAATGATATACCCGGTAATTCAAAATATTTTTGAATCATAGGGGCACACCAATCAGCAAGAATAAAGGTTATTACTGCAGTTATGCCTGCTATAATTAACCCATACATAAAACTACCAGTACTGCTGTAAACTAATGCACCAACAAAGGTAAAATGCCAAAAATTCCACAAATCAATATCAACTGTTTTAGTCCAATTTAGGGTTAACATTACAATATTAATAATAATGGTCATTGGTATTACAAAAGGTGCAATCGGAGATGCCCAAGCAATTGCTGCCAATGGAGGCCATCCCAAATCGATTACTGGTAAATGAATTCCTGCATGTTCAACTAAGTCCGAGGTGGCACTGCCTAGGCTCGTACCCAATAGGTCGAAGATAACAAAAATACCAACAAAACCCATACCAATGGTTAATGATGAACGAATTGCCCGACCTATCTTTACACCTAAACAAAGTGCCATAATAAAGATCACAACAGGCAACATGACGGTCGGACCAAATCCTAATATGTATTGAACAACTTCCAGTAGTTTGTCAGCCATAATCAATCCCCTTTCAAAATCCTAACGATTTCGGCCAGGACATCTTCTTCACCTATTGTAGTGATTAAAGGTACTCCATTGATAATTGGTGTTTTTTCTAACTTATAGGATACTTTAGAAGTCACAATAATTAAGTCAGCCATACCATCTTGAGATTGAACCGTTGCCACATCTGACTGAATGTTTTCGACTTCAATTCCGTGTTCAGCACAATAATTTTTGACTTTTTCCGTTGCAATAGTTGAAGTAGCAATACCGCTAGTACAGGCAAAAATAATTCTTTTTTTCATAATGATGCTCCTTATTTCAAAATATCTTTTAAAATATTTTTAATTTCAAATTTGTTATTACTTTCAACTATCTTTTGCAAAATCATGTCATTGCTGAACGATGATGCTAATTTCATTAAAAAAGTTAAATGTGTATCGGATTGTTTAAGTAACAATCCAAATATAATATTGACGGGTAGATCCTCATCAGTCTCTGCATTTTTAAAAATAATGCCTTCTTTACTGGTTACAACAAACATGCCATCTTTTTTAACAAATTCGCAGTCTACATGAGGGATAGCAACATTTAGTGTTTTCAACTTAAATCCTGTAGGATGTTCATTTTCCCTTTGAATAACTTTTTCTAAATATTGCTCAGTCACATAATTGTTATCTAATAATTCATGACTTATAGATTTAAACATATCTTCTCGACTTGAAAAGTTTTTGTTTAAAAATATAATATTGTCATCCAATTGTTCTAATTCCATAATGACCACCTATTTTTATTTTAATGATGGATGTTTAATAAATTCATAGATAATATTTTGTTGTAAACTACTTGCTGAACATCACCTTTTGCTTTAAGTAGAACTTTAATAAGATTGTATTCATTATTATTAGCAACATATTGTTTACCAATTGAACTAATATAAGCTCTACGCAAATCACCACCAATATTAAGTTTGACTACATTATATTGACTAATTTTTTGTAAAGTTTGATCATCAATTCCTGAACCTCCATGAATAACTAGTGAGACTGGCGATATATCAGATAATTTACCCAGTAAATCAAAATCAATTTTCGGTTGTTGTTCAAATCCATGAACATTACCAACTGATACGGCAAGTGTTGCACAGCCAGTTCTTTTCACGAACTCAAGGACTTGATTAGGATCTGTTTTACGATCCGCTTCATTAACCTCATCATCTTCTTTTCCAGTAATAGCACCTAATTCAGCTTCTACAGGGATATTATATCCACCACAAAAGTCGACAACTTTTTTCGTCAATTGAATATTTTCTTCAAAAGGTAAATGAGAACCATCAATCATAATTGAGGTAAACCCAGCTTCAACGGCTTGCCTTACATCCTCAAAAGTTTTTCCATGATCTAAATGTAAACAAAAGGGTGTTTTCATCGTACTAGCTCGATTACGTACCATATCTACAATATATTTGTAACCAGATAACACAATGTTTGTTGGTGCAATTTGAACCATACTTGGAATATTACTTTCCTCAATTGCATCTAATATGGCTAATGTTGTTTCCAAATTTGTTGTATTAAATGCGCCAGCTAAAGTTTTCTGTTTTTTAGCTTCACCTATTAAAGTATACCCATTGACTAATGCCATAATTTACTCCTACTTTCGTCTAAGTGTTGTCCCCAAGTAGTTAACATTTGACTTTAACCATACATTACCAAATTCAATTGGCTGACCATCATCAAAGTAAACTAATTGTTCTAAATGAAGAACTGGAGATATATCGCTAATATTTAATATATCTGCGCGTTCTTTTCCTACCACTCGGGCTGAATATCGACAATCCGAGTGATCTATCTTTTTATGACTAATCCGCTCTAATTCACTAAATAAACTATATTTTGTAAAATCCACATGCTCTATTTCTGGACATAAAGACAAATTGATTCTATTTTCTATAAACATAATTTTTTCGCCATTAACGCTTCTTACCCGTTCCATATAAAAAATGTTCGAATTAACTGGAACTTGTAATTTTCCACTAATATATTCGTTTGCTCTTTCAACTCTTTTAGTAATAACTTCGGTAGTGAACTTAACATGTTGCATCTCTAACGATTCTGCAAATGACTGTAAACCATAGCCTAATTGATAGGAGATATTTTCAGCTTTTACATAAGTTCCTTTTCCTTGAATTTGTTCTAAAACAGATTCATTAATCAATAATTCAACCGCTTTTCTAACTGTGCCTCGACTAACAGAAAGTATGCTCATAATCTCATTTTCTGAAGGAATTCTATCTCCAGCTTTCAAATCATTACGATATATCTGATTTCTTATCCACTCTTTCACTTGTACGTAAAGTGGTGTGCTAGAAAATTTGTTTATATTCATTGGTTACCCCAAAATATTGGTTAAGTTAAATATACATCCATAGACAACTATGTACAACTATGGACAACCTGTTTTTAAACAAAATGTGAACTTAATCACATTTTATTGTTAATTGATAATATTCAGAACATGGATAGCATTTAGCTATCCATCTAATAAAAAATAATTTGTAACTAAATAACAATATAGAATTGTTGAAGAAATATCTTTTTTTTGCAAATGAAAAGTATCAATTTTGACAAAAATTAAAAACAAATTTATTATGAATCATTAACAAAGCCAACACTTTTAAGTTTATGCAAAAATCAATGACTCATATCTCCATTTAGAAGATTTAGATGATTGGGTATCAGACTAGACCAATAGACTATTAATAATTGGTTCTTTATTTTGTCAATTTATATATCTTTTTCTATTAACTTTAAGGAGTAGAATTGAAAATTACTCATTGATCTCTATTGTTTGTCCTAATTCGTATCTTCTTAAAAATTGACAGTTTCATTTACTTTAAGCTTGATAGTGTTTAAGATAAACCAATTTTTTGATGTATCTTGGGACTTAAAATTTGAATAACTTTGCAAACATTATTGAAATTGAACGCGGCGATATGAAGTTCGCTTATGTAGAAAATAATGAAATAAATTATTTAGAACTTTTTGATCAGTTTTTAGCGGAAGAAGGACATCATGAGTTACTTGATCCCAGCGATAAATTAGAACGATATACTTATCTAATTAATCATAATCAAAGCAAATTTATTTTTAAAATTGATGGTGGAGTAGAAGAACGTTTAGAGCGTCGAATTATTGCTAAAATTACAGGTGATTTTTATTTCAATTTAATTCATAAGTTAGCAAAAATTTCACTTGATAAATGCGACATCGCTTATGAGCTGTATTTGGTCGCATTTGATAAAAAAACCAAACGTCACTATATGATATTCAATTTTGTTGAAGGTCGTTCCTTGAAATGGGAAGAAATGAATAAATATGGCGATCAAGTAAAGGATTGTATTGAAAAATTACATAGTTATAATTTGGTTTCGAATGACGTACATGGTGGTAATTTTATTTTAACGCCAGAAGGAAAGATTAAAGCAATTGATTTGACCAATTCGGGCTTTATTTGGTTAACTAAGGCCAATGATGCTATCGAGCTAAAAGAACGTTTCAATATCAAAATTAAAGTACCCGTTATGGCAATGGCAATTAAAAAATTTACTCACGGATTTAAAAAATTATCTCGTAAATTACGAGGTAAAGAAGTCTAATATAACAAATGAGAGAAATTTTATTTCTCTCACATTTCTAATTTGCACTTTAACAGTATATCTTATTGAATTAATATCAATAAACGTTCTATTTTTGATTAATAGTCTTATTCCTTATGCAAACACTAGCAAATCAATACGTAAACAGCTAGAATTAATTAGCTTATCCTAAAAAGGGCGTTACATGAAAAAGTTACTTGGAATTTTTACAATATTTGCTTTGCTAACTGGCTGTACATCTCAAAAAATGATGTCAATTTATCAAACTGAAGGAGTAGAAATTGGTCAAAACTCGTCAGGAATAGATATATTGAAGAAATATAGTACATCAAGACCTATCACCATACTTCGCTCTTCATTATCACTCTGCATCGCTCAAGAACTTGATAATAGTCCTGTAGTACTTACTAATGAAAATTATTATGGTTCAAATTGGTGGTCTTATTACAATATGAATAATCATCAATCAATTACTGTCAGTGGTGGTGACACAATAAAACTTGTTGAAGGTAATAATGTTGTTGCTAATGCTGTAACGGATTATCAATATTACTCAAAATATTTTATAAGTTATACTTTAACGACTACTCGTAATAAAAATGGTATTAATTACCTATTTAGTAATATTAAGCAAGCTCAGCAATATACTGGCTCATCAATAAATGATGGATTTGAGTATATCAAAACGGTTGAAAGAGCTCATCCAGACTTGGTTATTGAGGCTCTAAATAAAGAAGTAGATAAAATTCAGGAGTGTTTAGTACGCCAATAAGATTGCCGTAATGTATAAAATTCTGTAAAAAAGTTTGAGGTTAAGCATACGTTTGAGTATATTTTATTTAATTATGTAATTGTTTTTAGTAAAAAATAAAATCATTCAATACAATATATTGTTAGTATAATTATTATTGTTGTAGATTATACTTACTTTCCATTGTAAATCAGATGACACCAATATCAATCCCTCCCTCTTATTAAAGTTCTTGTTACTTTATTTAAGGAATCTTTAGCATCATGATTGTTGTTATGCTATTGCGAATTTAAATAACATTAAGAATGTAGTTTATAGTAATGCCATCATTTAAATAATATAACTGTTTAACAAATTCATCGCCGACTTGAATATTACAATAATTAATCTAACAGTCGAATTATTAAAATTTAATGATAATGACTAAATTATTATTGATAATGGTCATTATTATTATATTATTTATGGGTAAATATTCATCATTTAATAAAAAAGGACAAGATAGACATGGATACAAAAAAATTAGTTGGAATTATTATTTTTAGTAGTTTATTAATTGGTTGTGCTAAAGAGTCATCACAAACCATCGTTTCCCCAACAGTCAATAGTTATAATTCACAATATAACGGTGTGAAAACCAGTATTGCTGTAGGTAAATTTGAAAACCGTTCTAATTATCAAAATGGTATATTTTCAGATGGAGTTGATAGGTTAGGTAATCAATCAAAAACATTGCTCATTAGTCATTTACAGCAAACTAATCATTTCAATGTATTAGATAGAACAAATATGGGGGAACTGGCTGCTGAAGCAAATTATAAAAAACAAAAGCAAAACATAATCGGCGCCAATTATATTATTTCTGGTGATATCACTGAGTTTGGACGCAAAGAAGTTGGGGATCATCAGTTATGGGGAATTCTTGGAAAGGGTAAACAGCAGATTGCTTATGCCAAAGTTAATTTGAACATCATAGATATTAATACATCTCAAGTGGTTTATAGCGTGCAAGGCGCAGGTGAATACAGTTTATCCAACCGTGAGGTTATAGGTTTTGGTGGCACAGCTAGTTACGATTCAACTCTCAACGGAAAAGTATTGGATCTCGCTATTCGAGAAGCGATTAATAATCTAGTTAATGGATTAAATAATGGTGCATGGAAACCTGCAACAAAATAAAAAATTAAAAATCAATTATTAAAGGATTATCATAATGTTAAAAAAACAATATATTACCTATTTATTGTTTTCAGGAGTTTTGTTGTTATTAAGTGGCTGCCAATCTTCAAATACAATCTATTATTGGGATGGTTATCAAGAAAATCTTTATAACTATAATCAACCTGATAAATCAAGCTATTCTGAACAAATCTTAGCTTTAGAAAAATCCATTGAAAAAGCAAAATCAGCCAATAAACCTATTCCCCCGGGGTTACATGCTCACTTGGGATTATTATATACAACTCAAGGAAACAACAATAAAGCTATGGAACAATTTGAATTGGAAAAAACACTTTTTCCAGAATCCAAAAACTTTATTGAGTTTGTTGAACGCAAATATCAAGGACGTTAATTAATGAATAATAAATTTATTGCTCTATTAGGAACTTTATTCGCACTCTTTATGCTAGTTGGTTGTTCAACACAAAAAGAAAACTACGATTACACCGCATTTAAAGAAAGCAAACCCGCTTCTATATTGGTCTTATTACCAACCAATCAGTCAAACGAAATTAATGCCAGCTTTGGGGTTTTTTCACAAGTAACATTGCCACTATCAGAAGCTGGATACTATGTTTTTCCAGTTAACTTAACTAATGAAGTATTTAAACAAAATGGATTAACCGTTGCGGATGAGATACAATCGGTTAGCCTAGCAAAAATACGACAAATCTTTAATCCTGATGCTGTTTTATATATCAATATCCAAAATTATGGAACGAATTATCAAGTCATTCAAAGTGACACACGGGTAACATTAGACGCAAAACTAGTCGATGCCCGCTCTGAAAAGATTCTTTGGACTGGCTTTGCATCTGCTTCAAGTTTAGAAAATCAACAATCTAGCAATAGTCTAATATCGAGTTTAATTTCTGCTGCAATTACACAAATCACCGATACTGTCAGAGATCACAGTATTGCAATTTCTGGAGTTGCTACGGCACGATTATTTACACCAAATCCAATAAAAGCAAATGGAATATTATATGGACCTTATGCAACGACTAAAGTAGAAAAATAGATTAATTTAATCTAACTCCATATAAATTAATAACTTTATAGTAAACTCAAGGCGGTATTAATTACCGCTTTTTTATTAAGAAAGTAATTTTGTACTTTATTTTTATTCAATATTTTTAAATAATACGATAAATGTTTATATTGGTTATGCTAATTATGCTCCCTTAATACAACAAAATGCCCAATTAACGGTTATTGAAATACCTAATCACCTTTTTCCTACTATTGAATACAGTATGGCCCTACTCAATCCAACAAATATTGATGCAAAATTATTTATCGATTTTTTACAAAAAAAGCAAGTGCAAGAGTGCTTACTTAGATACGGTTTTTCCTAAATGACTATTATTTAAAAATTTAATGTTTTGAAAGATAGTTAAATGACTTACATTAATTACATAATTAGTTATATAACTTTCTTATTCTTCTGAATTTTTCATCAACAACTATACTGTTTAAGATTCCAAAGCGAAGTTAAACAACAAAAGGTTGAGTTATGAGCATGACGAAGGATTTCAAAATTAACAAAATTTACATAGGATCGCTACCCTTACCCATTTTTGCGATTTGTTCAATTATTGTGATTATTGCTGCCCAATTAGATATGTTGCCAAAAACACTGATTGGGGGATTTGCTGTTATTTTACCATTAGGTTGGTTTTTAGGAACAGTAGGTCAAAATATACCTTTTTTTAAAAAATTTGGAGCTCCGGCAATTTTATCGTTAATTGTACCGTCACTATTAGTTTACTGCGGTGTTTTTGATGAAAATACTTTATCTGCGGCCAACATGTTAATGAGAAACTCTAATTTCCTACTCTTTTATATTGCCAGCTTAGTATGTGGTAGTATTTTAGGTATGCATAGAGTCATTTTAATACAAGGTTTTATTCGGATGATGATTCCGATGTTACTTGGTATGTGTCTAGCTGCTTTAGTCGGTGTCTGTGTTGCCGTTGCTTTTGGTGATACTTGGGAACATGCTTTTTTCTATACTGTTTCGCCCGTTATGGCTGGAGGAATTGGTGAAGGCGTATTACAACTGTCTAACGCTTATAGTAATATCCTTGAGCAGGATTATGATAAATTTGTAAGTGCTTTAATTCCTGCAACCGTAGTAGGTAACTTTTTTGCAATTACCTTTACCGCCATAATGAGTCGAATTGGTGAAGTTAAACCTCATTTAAGTGGCCATGGGCAATTAGTAAAAATTGAATTTGATGGTTTAGCTGATGCTTTAAAAGAAGATAAAACGCCATTAGACGCCAGAGCAATGAGTGGGGCGGTGATGATTTTAGCCACATTATTCATATTTGGTATGATTTTAGAAAAGATAACTCATTTCCCTGGTCCGGTATTAATGATTATTGCCACTGCATTTGTTAAATATTTTCGTTTATTACCTGAAAGTGTCGAACGTGGTAGCCAACAATGGTATAAATTTATCTCGGGTAATTTTACTTTCCCTTTAATGACTGGCCTAGGTCTACTATATATTGATTTAAACAGTGTTGTAAATGTTTTAACTATTCCTTATTTTATAACCATTATTTCTGTAGTATTTACCGTATCAATGACAGGTTTTGTCTGTAGTTTTTTCCTAAAAATGTATCCTGTTGAAGCTTCAATCATCTCATCATGTCAAAGTGGTATGGGTGGAACGGGTGATGTAGCGATACTGTCAACAGCAAATAGAATGAACTTAATGCCATTTGCACAAGTTGCAACAAGATTAGGAGGGGCTTTAATGGTAATATGTACCACAGCATTATTAAGATACTTACATATGTAGTTGTATAATATTATAAAAGTAATGAGAACTATGATTTTAAAAGTAATTAATACAATATAAACAACAAAAATATTAGTTATTAATTTAATAGTTTTTAAGTGTAATCAGAAAGGAATAATCATGAAAACAGTTCAAGAAAAAGCTTTAGCCATTAGTAAACAAATGCATGGTAAATTTGAAATCAACTCAAAAGTACCCGTTAATTCAATGTCGGATCTTAGTGTTGCTTACACGCCTGGAGTAGCAGCGGTTTGTACAGAGATCGCACAACATCCTGAATCTGTTTATGAATATACAAGTAAACGTAATTTAGTGGCAGTGATTACCGATGGTTCTGCGGTATTAGGACTTGGTAATATTGGACCAGAAGCAGCGATTCCGGTTATGGAAGGTAAAGCGATATTGTTTAAACAATTTGCCAATGTAGATGCAATTCCTTTATCGTTAAATACTCAAGACCCAGATGAACTTGTTAAACATATTGCTGCGCTTGCACCATCCTTTGGTGGCATTAATCTTGAAGACATCAGTGCTCCACGCTGTTTTGAAATTGAAAAACGTTTACAAGAAATTTTAGATATTCCTGTTTTCCATGATGACCAACATGGCACTGCAATTGTTGTTTTAGCTGCATTATATAATGCCCTGAAAGTTGCAAATAAAAAACTTGAATCAGCCAAAGTGGTAATAAACGGTGGAGGCGCGGCAGGTATTGCTATTGCAGATATGCTATTAGCTGCTGGGGTAACAGATCTAAAAGTAGTCGATAAAATAGGAATTTTATCTGAAGATGATAGTTCTTTACCTTCTCATCATATGGCAATGGCAAAAAGAACTAATCGTTCAAAACAACGAGGAACCTTACAAGATGCAGTAAAAAATGCAGATGTATTTATCGGTGTTTCAGCACCAGGTGTATTAAAACCTGAATGGGTTTCTACAATGGCAGAAAAATCGATTATTTTTGCTATGGCTAACCCAACACCTGAAATCTTTCCAGAAGAAGCCAAAGCGGCTGGAGCTTATATTGTTGGTACAGGGCGTAGTGATTATCCTAACCAAATCAATAATGTTCTAGCATTTCCGGGTATTTTTAGAGGGGCTTTAGATGCAAGAGCCAAAAATATTACGTTAGAAATGCAATTAGCCGCAGCCAAAGGTTTAGCAAGCATTGTATCGAATGATAAATTATCAGTAGATTGTATTTTACCAAATGCCTTTGAACCAAATGTAGCAAAAATAGTTGCAGAAAGTGTAAAAAATGCAGCTAAATATTAATTGACCATTCTAAAATTATCTAATTTATTTCAAATATACCTACTAATAATCTTTTTTGTTAGTAGGTATTTAATACCTTAGTACAATGATGTTAGTATTAATAAATTGAATAATAAAATGAAATATCTTTTTAATCGATTGACGTTAAAATTTAAACTCATTAGCTTAATTTGTCTAGTATTTATACTTTCAGTTATTGCGCAAAATATTTATATTATCCACATTGTGAACGATGAATATTTAACTAATTCTCGTCAACAAGTTGAAAATGTTGCTAATATAATTTCAAATTCAATTGATTTTATTGATAGAATACAAAACCCAATCCCACTAAATCTAGATTTTATTCAAACAAATACTGAGCAAGTTAGAAAGTTGACGCAAGTTGATTTTGTTGTCATTTTCAATATGCAAGGTGTTCGTTATTCTCATCCTGATAAAAATAAAATAGGTCGATTCGTTGTTGGGGGGGATGAGCAAAGAGCATTAAAAGGTGAATCTTATACATCGATCGCTAAAGGAACATTAGGTGATTCTGTTCGTGCATTTAGCCCTATTTTTAATGAGCATCATCAGCAAATTGGCGGAGTACTAGTAGGTCAAACCTTAAAAAAAATTGACCATTTAGCAGCAAGGACAAGTCAACCTATTTGGTTATCATTAGTTGCATCCCTAGTCATTGCCATCATTTTAGCCTCATTATTATCCCGTAATATAAAAAAAATCCTATATGGACTTGAGCCATTAGAAATAGCGCAGCTTTTTGAAGAGAGAAATGCAATCATCAGAACGGTTAAAGAAGGGATTGTTGTGGTTAATCGTCAAGGGGATATAACCCAAATTAATAATGAAGCAAGGCGCATATTACGCATTAGTAATAGTAAAGAGAATATCATTGGACAACAGATTGACGACATCATTCCCAATACTCGGTTATATGAAGTCATGATGACGGGTGTTGCTCAATATGATTGTGAGCAAAATATCAATGGTGTCGTGATTCTTACCAATAGAACCCCCTTGTTTGTAAAAGAATCTTTAGTTGGAGCCATTGCTTCGTTTCGGGATATGACTGAGGTTCGACAATTGGCCGAAAATCTTACCGGAGTGAATCGATATGCTGATGCATTACGTTCTCAATCCCATGAGTTCAACAATAAATTGCATGTAATTTATGGTTTAGCATTCAACAATAACAAGCAAGAACTAATTGATTATTTAGAAGAAATAATAGGAAATAAACAAGCCGAATCAAATGTGATTAGTCAAACAATAAAAGATCCTATTATTGCTGGTTTTTTAAATAGCAAATTTAGCAGAGCGAGAGAATTAGGTGTTTGTCTATCTTTAAATGTGGATGGTGAATTAAAACTTATTCCCAATACCTCTGTGACTCATAGTTTAATAACAATCCTTGGTAATCTTATTGATAATGGTTTAGATGCTGTTCAATTTTTAGATGAGAAACAGATAAATGTAAATTTAGTTATATCCAATAATACCTTTCAAATAGAGATTATTGATAACGGAAATGGTATTTCAGAAGAAGATACACAATACATTTTTCAAAAAGGATATTCAACTAAAGGGGATAATCGAGGTATTGGACTTTATTTAGTTTTAGCAAGCATCGATGAGTTAAATGGTCATATTCAATTATGTGATGTAGATAATAAAAAAGGCGCCTGTTTTAAAGTATTATTGCCTCTAAAAGAGATCTACAGGGAGAAAGAAATTCATGATAGAAGTTTTAATAGTTGAAGATGACCCTATGGTTGCTGAATTAAACAAAAAATATTTACAAATGATCTCAGGTTTCAATCTTATTGCCAATGTCAATAATGGAGAACAAGCATTACATTTTATCCATGATAACCATATTGATCTTATTTTACTTGATGTCTTTATGCCAAAATTAAATGGTCTTGAACTTTTACAACATATACGTATTAGTTATCCACAAATCGATATAATTATGGTTACAGCCGCATGTAATACTGGCGATATCCAAACAGCATTACGGTTAGGTGTGATTGATTACATTGTTAAACCTTTTACTTTTGAACGATTAAGAACAGCACTCATTTCATACCAAGAACGAATTCGTTTATTATCATCATCAAAAATACTTAATCAACATCAGCTAGACGATCGTATCTTTGCAAAACCAACTATTCATTATAAAAATCTACCTAAAGGTATCGATAGCCAAACATTAAAAAAGGTTAGAGAGGTAATCATTAGCTATAATAATGAATTCTCAATGAGTGATATTGTTGAATTAATTACTTTATCAAGAATATCATTAAAAAAATATCTTGATTATTTGGAAGAACTAGGCGAACTTGAAAGTTATTTAACTTATTTATCAATTGGCCGACCGGTAAAACGTTATATCTATCAAAAGTAAGTTTTTTGTTATCAAATAAGTAGATATTAAGCTGAACCAATAAACGTACAACTTGAAACTCATTGATTATCATTCTCAATAGTTTATTATTTTATTTTCTTATAATAATTTTTAAATAAAACAATGAAAATCAAACTAATTTCTTTTCTAATAACAGCTTTATTTGGCGCAAGTTATGCTCAAGCATATAATTATGATGCATCAACAGATATAAAGTTACCCTTTAACCAGATCAATGAACGCTATTTTCTCACAAACAGCAGTAATCTACCTATCAATATTACGACATCTGATGACTTGACCGTTAATAGTGAAGGATCATTTCATCTCGGTTTTACCGGTAAAACCGCAACAGAACCTGCTTCGATTGCTAACGGTGATATCAATATGAAAGTTAACGGTAATTTTCAAATTTATAATGATACTTGGATTGGCAAATTCGATACAAAGTTTTTTACTGAGTATTTAGGGTTACATGCTGATTTTCCATATAATCCTGTTGATCATAATATTGATTTGCATGTAACTGGAGACATTAATGTCGAATTAGGCGCTGACAAAAAAAGAGGCGGACTCATGATTTTATCTGGTAATGTCATGGGAACAGGCCCTATAACTACTGGAAAAATAACAGTGAAAGTAGATGGTGATACCAATATCCGTAGTGGTGATAACCATTTAGCGGGAACATCATCATCGCCAGCAAAACTAATTACACGTAGTTTTAATATAACGGGTGGCGATATTGAAATTATCGGCGCTAAAACAGTATTAGAAACAACTAATAATGATATTCAAAAATCTTCTGTTGTAATAGGTAAAACCGGAAAAATGATCATTATGCGCGGAGGTACTGTTGATTTAAGTCATGGTGGTAACTTTGATGTTATTGATAAAGGTATATTAACGGCTAGTAGAGGGGATGGTTTTGTTAAACTTTCATCTAATGGACAACTTAATATTGATAAAAAAGCCACAATTGAGTCAACTAAAGGTTCGCTATATATAAGTAATCAACATAATAATACCTCTCATCTGAATATTGCTGGAACCATTAATTTTGGTATATCAGATACCAAACAATATAATACTATTCATGGAGATAATGTTAATATTCTATCTTCCGCTAAAATCTCTGCAACTGATGACTTTATTAAAAACAGTCTTAAATACATTTCCTCTGAAATAAATGCCACCGTATTATCTGCAAATAATTCCTTAAATATTTCTAATATTAAAGATGGCGAAACTAAAGCGCTAATTCAGAATATTTATGGTGACCTAAACTTTAAAAAAATTGGAAATGAACTCAAATTTGTTAATGCAAGTAATGTCACCGACTTTAGTAATATGCAACATACCAAATTGGCAGCAGAACGACAAATTTCTCGTTACTACGAGCAAGTTGGAACAAAAGTTAAAAATATTGCCAAAGGTTTTGCACAAAATTTAGCAAAAGTATCCTACCAATCACTTTACAATACATTCACAAATGGCAATGTAAGTTCTGATAAATCTTTAGCTGGTGATTTAAATTGGGATATTCTAGCTGCCATAGGAAGAGGAAATTTGGCTATTGAAAATAAAAATACTACATTATATTTCAATCGGAATTTAGCAGGATTATATAATAATAATCATGGGTTGCATTTAACAGAAATCGCACTGAGTTCGTTTAATTATACTCGAAATACATTAAATAAACGTATTGAACAGTTTGATCAAACTAACAAAGGAATGGAGGATAATCTTTGGATAAATTTAATTAATCATCATCAGAGTGCAAATAATTACCAAGGTATCTCTGGATACAAATATACGTCTAATGGTTTCATCGTGGGATATGATAAACAAATAATAGATAATTTTTTAGTTGGCACAACATTTAGTTATACTTCGGGTAAATATAAAGATAAAGCGGCATCCTCAAATGATTCTGATATAAATAATTATCAGATCCAATTATATTCTGGTTATCGTTTTTCTAATAATATTACTACTTCTGCTTATGTTGGCTATAATTATGGAAAAAATCACCTAGATTCCCATGACAATTATTATTCAATTAATGAAAAATTCCACAGTAATACTTGGAATGTTGGAAGTACTGTTGGATATAATTGGCAAGTCCAAGAAAAGTTAACTTTAATACCGAGTATTAGTTTAAATTACCTCTATACTGAAAACAGTTCCCATAATGCTAGCTATAATAAAATTGATTTAGTTAAATATGGTAAAGCGTCGAATTCGGCATTTTTAATACCAATGGATATGACCATTGATTATTCAATTTTCAAAGATCAGGATAATCAAATATCATTAAGAGCTAAAACAGGATATATAGTAAATTTAAGTCATAATGAATTTGATAGTGATATCACTATCAATGGAGTGAATGGATTAGCAAAAATGAGTGCTCATACCGCCAATCGCTCCAACAATCAATACAATCTAGGTCTTGGACTAACCTATCACTATAATCTTTTTGATTTTAATATTGACTATCAATATTATGGTGAAAGCAAGAAAAACTCAAACTATATTACAGCACTTGCTAAATTCGGTTTTTAATAATTTAAAATAAAAATATGATGCTACATATATATTATTTATGAGCATCATAGATCTCAATATTAAATTTTTAGATATTAATAATGTATTAATTATCCATGGTGATCTCATCTAAAGATAATTTGAAACTAGGAACAAAGACTTCTAAAAAATAGTCCATTTCAGGACTATTACGTTCTGATAAGGTTTTTTTTAAACGCTGTTCAGCTAATCTAAATTCGTTATTACCAGCACTGAGTTCCTCAATCGTCTTTAAATACGCACATAAGGCATCTGCTTGTTTTACTATACTTTTTTCTGCTTCATCGTAATAGTCATCATCGATCAATAATTTAAAATCATCCCGTAACTCTTCAGGAAGCATATTAATAAGTTTATGTTGTGCTATTTTTTCAATCTTTTTATATTCAATCGTAATTTGTGGATTGTAATATTTTGTTGGCGTTGGTAAATCCCCTGTTATCACTTCAGAAACATCATGATACATAGCTAATAATGCAATTCGTTCAGGATTAACATTACCATTAAATTTTTTGTTTTTTATAATCCCTAAGGCATGTGCGATAAAAGCAACTTGCAAACTATGTTCAGATACATTTTCAGTTCTTACATTACGCATTAATGGCCAACGATTAATTAATTTTAATCGTGATAAGTGAGCAAAAAAATGGCTGCCGTTCATATAAAATTCTCTTTTTTAGAAAATAAAAACGCCTCCATTAAATGGAAGCGTTCAATTGATTAAAATTATATTGATTTAGAGTTTTATGCTAAAACAAGTTGTTGCGTACCTAAAGCAAGTGGAACGCTTTGCTCTTCAGTAAATGTCACGTATTCCCATGCTTCTTGTTTTGCCAATAACGCTTGTAATAATTGGTTATTTAAAGCATGGCCTGATTTATAACAAACAACTTCACCAATCATGTTATGACCGCTCATGTACAAATCACCGATAGTATCAAGCATTTTATGACGAACAAACTCATCTTCAAAACGTAAACCATCTTCATTAAGTACTTTGTAGTCATCAACAACAATAGCACAATCCAAACTACCACCTAAGCACAAACCTTTTGATTGTAACGCTTCAATATCACGCATAAAACCGAATGTTCTAGCACGGCTAATCTGGCGAATAAAAGATTCAGAAGAAAAATCTAATTGATAACGCTGTGAGCTACTATCAATAGCCGGATGTTGGAAATCGATAGTAAAATCTAATTTGAAACCATTATACGGTCTCAATTCAGCCCATTTATCACCATTTTCAACTCGAACGGTTTCTTTAACTCGTAAAAATCTTTTTAATGCATTTTGCTCGGTAATACCTGCATCAAGCAATAAATAAACAAATGGACTTGCACTACCATCCATAATTGGAATTTCTGGCGCATTAACTTCAATAATAAGATTATCAATACCAAGACCGGCTAGTGCTGAATTAATATGCTCAACAGTTGAAATGCGAACATTATCTTCATTCACTAGACACGTACAAAGCATAGTATCACGCACAGATTTAGCATCAACAGGGAAATCTACATACGGATTTAAATCAGTACGACGATAAATAATCCCTGTATTTTCAGGTGCGGGACGTAAGGTCAAAGTAACTTTTTTGCCAGTATGCAAACCTACACCTGTCGCTTGTATTGTCTTTTTTAATGTTCTTTGTTTCACTTTGCACCTACTATTCTATTTGTTTTTACTGTCGTATTAGACAATAAAAACTCAACTAAGTTCAATACTAATTTGCCTGCTTACGAATAAAAGCAGGAATATCTAAAATTTTATTTTCTTCAAGAGGAGAAATACCTTGTTCATTCACAACTTTAGCTAATCTCTCTTCTTGTTGTCCTAAGTTACTAGTTTGACCAAATAATGGATTTTGGGTCATTGGTTTAGCTATTTTTACTTCTGGACGTTTGTCCATACCAATACCTGTTGCTACAACTGTAACACGAATTTCATCGGACATGTCTGGATCAAAAGTTGTACCAACTACAACAGTCGCATTGTCAGAAGCAAAAGCTCTAACTGTACTACCCACTGTTTCAAATTCTTCTAATCCAAGATCTAAACCAGCTGTTACATTGACAAGGACACCACGTGCTCCAGATAAATCAATATCTTCTAGTAATGGACTAGAAATTGCCATTTCAGCTGCTTCCTCAGCGCGATTATCACCACTAGCACAGCCTGAACCCATCATGGCATAACCCATTTCAGACATAACAGTCCTAACGTCAGCAAAGTCTACGTTGATATGACCTGGTTTAGTAATCAGTTCAGCAATACCTTGTACCGCACCTTTTAACACACCATTAGCCGCGGCAAAAGCATCAAGTAGTTTAACACCACGACCTAACACTTTTAATAATTTATCATTTGGTATAGTAATAAGCGAATCAACATGTTTTGCTAATTCAGCTATACCTTGCTCAGCAAAAGCCATGCGCTTTTTCCCTTCAAAACCGAAAGGTTTAGTCACAACAGCTACAGTCAAAATACCTAACTCTTTGGCTATTTCGGCAACTACTGGCGCTGCACCTGTTCCGGTGCCTCCACCCATTCCAGCTGCGATAAATACCATATCAGCACCTTCAATAGCACTACGAATTACTTCACGATCTTCCTCTGCAGAGTTTCTACCCACTTCTGGATTAGCTCCAGCACCAAGTCCCTTAGTAACATTGGTACCGATTTGGATAGTTTGACCTACCTTAATTCTTCGCAATGCTTGTGCATCTGTATTTGCCGCAAAAAACTCTACACCTTCGATATGTTCAGCAATCATATGTTCGACAGCGTTACCGCCACCACCACCTACACCAATAACTTTAATGACTGCTGCTGGTTCATCATCTGCAACCATAGGCTCAAACATAACTTATCTCCAAATTTACGCTCTATGAACATTGTACAGATAACCGCCTGCAATGTCCACGAAGTTCTTGTAATATATTAGCTAAAATTCTTTTTTAAACCAACCGGTCAAACGTTTAGCTATCCCTTTTAATGATGATTTATCACAATCTTTCGAATCATCATTTAATAAACTTTGTTTTCCATAATGCAATAATCCTACTGCCGTTGAACAATAAGGTTTTTGTACATAATCAGTTAACCCCGAAATATTTAAAGGCTGACCAATACGCACTTGATTTTGAAAAACTTTCTCAGCACATTCAACCATTCCTTTAATTTGTGCTGCACCACCTGTTAATACAATCCCTGCTGCTAATTGGTATTTGACATTTTGTTTCTTCAGTTCATCTTGTAAAGTAAGCAACTCTTTTTGTACTAATGAAAGAAGTTCTGAATATCGAGGTTCAATTACATCAGCAAGCGTTTGTCTTTGCAAAGAACGTGATGGTCTTCCACCTACACTTGGCACATCAATCACTTCATCTTTACCAATTAATGAACCTACGGCACACCCATAACGGATTTTAATATTTTCAGCATCCATAGGCGGCGCACCAAATGCATAAGCAATATCACTAGTAACTACATTCCCTGCATAAGGTATGACAACGGAATGTCGTAATGCGCCACCTGTATAGACAGTCACATCCATTGTACCTCCACCCATATCAATGACGCAGACACCAAGTTCTTTTTCGTCGTCAGTCAATACAGCATAGCTAGAAGCCAAACCAGAAAAAATAAGTTGATCAACTTTTAATCCACAGCGTTCAACGGCTTTTACAATATTTCTTGCCATATCGTTATGGCAAGTAACTAAATGTACTTTTGCTTTCATTCGTACACCGGATAAACCAATTGGATTTTTAATCCCTTCCTGTAAATCAATAGAATACTCTTGGGCAATCACATGCAGTATACGGTGTTCATCTAAAATTCGAACTGATTTCGCTGTATGCACAACATTTTCAACATCTTCTGCTGTCACTTCTTCTTCTGCTATTGGCACCATACCAATCTCATTTTGACAACGAATATGTTTTCCTGAAAGGCTTAAATAAACGGAAGATATTTGGCAATCAGCCATTAGCTCTGCTTGATCAACTGCTCGTTGGATTGATTTCACTACCGACTCTAGATCGTTAACACCACCTTTATCAACACCTTTTGATGGGCAATGACCTACACCGATAATATTAATAATACCATCGGGAAGAACTTCACCAACGAGAGCAAGTACTTTAGAGGTACCAACTTCTAATCCAACAACCAATTTTTTTTCTGTTGCTTTCATATTTCAGCCTTTATTGATTCCTTACTGCGCTATTTTCTCTGTTTGTACTGAAATACCATTTTCATAACGTAAATCAGCGACCGTTATTCTTTCATCAACCGGTGTTCTTGACTGAATTTCAGGAAACAATTTAATAAATTGTTCATAACGTGCTTCAATATTTTTATTTCCCAACACTAATTTCATTTCCTGATTGTCTTCACATACACCAGCTATACATTGTATTACCTTCAGTTGTAAAGAATTACGCTCATCTGATATTATAGCGTTAATCTTTAATGCCAACTGATTGTTAGCTAATTTTTTAGAAAGATTTTCTAATTTAGAATAATTTTCAAGTACAGACTTAGCTTTACCCTCTGGACCATAAAGCCTTGATAACTTTAAATCAGCAATACGATCCGATGGCACACTAAAAACATTCCCTTCTTCATCAAGAAAAAACAAGTCATTCCAATAATATGTTGGTTTATAGTCTTCTACGAAGACAATTAACCTATCTGGCCATTGTTTTCGTACGCTCGCTTGCTTAACCCATGGAAATCTCATTATTTCTTGCTGAATATCAACAACATCTTGCCCAACATAAGTATTAGGCAATCCTAATCCTAAAATGGCTTCCCGAAGATCATCTTCTGTTGTAAAAATGTGTTCACCACTTAATGTTAACTGTGACAGTACCATTTGTTCGGGATCATCCATCCAGTTTTTAACACTTTGTACAATCCAAGCACTTATTAGAATAATCGTAATAAAGAACAAAAATCCTATCAATTGTTCCTTACTACGAAAAATAAGCAGCTTTCTTCTAGTTTCATCTCTTCTATGTGCTGCTTGTCTAACTTGTTTCATAAAATTAGCCAGTTAAACTGCTGCTAGTTGTAATATTTCGCTAACTAGTTGATTAAATGACCAACCATGTTGTTTAGCTGCCATTGGCACTAAGCTATGATCCGTCATGCCCGGAGCAGTATTAACTTCAAGTAAATATGGTTTTTGATTATCATCAAACATAATATCGACTCGCCCCCAACCTCTGCAACCAACAGCTTTATAAGCATCTAAAGCTAATTTACGAATCTCTTGTTCTTTTTCATCGGATAATCCACTTGGACAAAAGTATTGAGTTGTGTCTGATAAATACTTTGCATCATAATCATAAAATTGGGTAGATGGCTTAATGTAAATTGAAGGTAAAACTTCATCTCCGACTATTGCTACTGTAAATTCTGGCCCTGCTAAAAATGATTCAACCATCACAACACTATCATATTTAAAGGCAACCTCAAGTGCAGCTTTTAATTCCGATGCTTGATTAACCCTAGTCATACCTACACTAGAACCTTCATGACTTGGTTTGACAAACAATGGTAAGCCCAATTGTTTAACAATAGCGTCAATATCAAAAGATTGTGTTTTTTCTACCATTACATAATCAGCAACAGGTAAACCTAATGATTTCCAAACTAATTTGGTTTTTAATTTATCCATCGTTAATGCTGAAGCCAATACGTCACTACCAGTATAAGGAATATTTTGATAAGTCAGTATTGCCTGAACAATACCATCTTCACCACCACGCCCATGCAAAATAACAAAAGCCTTTGTGTATCCTTTTTGTTTTAAATTAGTAATAGAGTGATCTTTAGTATCAACAAGATGTGCATCAATACCATTTGCTAATAGACCATTTAGTACCGCATTACCTGATTTAAGCGATACTTCTCGCTCTGCAGAGGTACCACCATATAATATGGCAACTTTATCAACCATTTATAATTCCTCTTTTGTAAATAATTGTGTATTGGCCAACTGACGTGCTACTCGACCAACACTACCAGCACCTTGTGTCAATAAAAGATCACCACCTTTTAATATTTCTTGCATAATTTCAGGTAATAAATTTAAATCAGACACATAAATTGGATCAACTTTACCTCGATTGCGAATAGTTCTACATAATGAACGACTATCAGCACCAGCAATTGGTTGCTCACCAGCTGAATAGACATCTAACATGACAAGTGCATCAACTTGTGATAATACTTGTGCAAAATCATCAAATAAATCTCGTGTACGCGTATATCGATGTGGTTGAAATAACATTACTAATCTACGATCAGGCCAACCATTTCTTGCAGCTTGAATTGTTGCATTAACTTCACTTGGATGATGACCATAATCATCAACCATCATGATATCGCCTCCATCCGAATTATGGAAAATACCTAATAAATCAAAACGTCGGCTAGTACCTGCAAATTTAGCTAATGCTTTTACAATCGATTCATCATCAATACCATCTTCAGTTGCAGCAATAATAGCGGCCGCTGAATTTAGGGCATTATGTTTTCCTGGTGCATTTAACTCAATTTGTAAATCTTCACGGTCAGGGCGACAAACGGTGTAATAACTTACACCTCTTTCCTGACGATAATTTTTAATAACGACATCTGCCTCTTCATTGAATCCATAAGTAATGATTTTACGTCCAACAATCGGCAATAATTCACGATTAATGGGATCGTCATAACACATAACAGCTAAACCATAAAACGGAAGATTACGCAAAAACGAAATAAATGTCTGTTTAAGATTATCAACACTACCGTTATAAGTATCCATATGGTCAGGCTCTATATTTGTTACTATAGATACCATCGGTTGTAGATGAAGAAATGAGGCATCACTCTCATCTGCTTCTGCAATAAAATATCGGCTACTACCTAATCTTGCATGTGTTCCAGCAGCTTTAACTAAACCACCATTAACAAATGTGGGATCAAGTTTTGCCTCAGCATAAATGGCTGTCACCATTGCTGTTGTTGTGGTTTTACCATGAGTACCAGCGATTGCTATACCATATCGAAAACGCATCAATTCAGCTAACATTTCTGCTCTTTGAATAACAGGTATACGAGCTTCACGAGCTGCGATTACTTCAATATTATCTTGTGAAATGGCTGAAGAAATAACGACAACACTTGAATTAAGAACATTTTCAGCAGCATGCCCAATAATAATTTTTGCACCTAATGTTTCTAAGTGTTGAGTAACCGCATTTTCAGCAATGTCTGAACCACTAATTTGGTACCCTTCATTAGCTAGAACCTCAGCAATACCCCCCATTCCTGCGCCACCAATTCCAACAAAATGGATATGCTTGACACGTTTCATTTGGGGAATAATTGCCCTTAATTCAGCTAATTCCTTAGTATTCACAATTTAACTCCTAATCATTTTATTTAGTGTCTATCGTCAAATCTTTATTGAAAATTGAAATCATAATACTAATTTTTAAATTCAATTAAACATTTATCCCAACACTTTAAATTAACCAAAACCATTACATAACATTATGTAAAAACTATTATTTTACCACTGAACAAATAGTTTCAGCCACTTTTTCTGTAGAATCGACAATAGATAAACTTTTTGCTTTAACGGCCATATCTATTAACTTATCACGATTCAAATTTAATAATAAATCTGATAACGCTTCAACATTAAAATTTGGTTGTTCTATAATGTGCGCCGCACCGACATCAGCTAAGGATTTTGCATTCCAATATTGTTGACGATCTTTATGCATAAATGGAATAAATATTGCTCCAATACCTACAACTTCAATTTCACTCACAGTTAATGCTCCGCTACGACAAATTACGATATCTGCCCAACTGTAAGCTTCGGCTACATCAGAAATGAATTCAGTAACCTTAATCTTTGTCATATCACAATTTTGATAAGATTGAATGACTGAATTCAACATACCTTTACCCGTTTGATGCCATACCTCAAAGTTATCAGATAGTTTTGTTATCGCTTGAGGTATTATGTCATTAATAACTTTTGCTCCCTGACTGCCTCCCATCACTAATACTCTAATAGGCCCATTTCGATCTTTAAATCTGTCCTCAGGTTTAGCAATAGTTAACAAATCACTTCTTACTGGATTACCAACTACTTGAGCATTAGGAAATGCTGTTGGAAATGCTTGTAACACTCTTGTTGCAATTTTTGCAAGGTATCTATTTGTTAAACCTGCTATGCCATTTTGTTCATGCAATACCACAGGTATACCAAGAGTTTTAGCAGCTATACCACCTGGACCAGAGACATATCCACCCATACCTAGAACAACATCAGGACGATGAGTTTTTAAGATTTTTCTGGCTTGTAACACTGCTTTTAAAATTTTATAAGGAGCTTTTAATAATGCCATTACCCCTTTACCACGTAGTCCTGAAATCTCGATAAAATCAATATCTATACCATTTTCAGGTACAAGGCGTGCTTCCATTCTATCTGCAGTACCTAACCATTTCACTTGCCAACCTTGTTGCATCAAATAATGCGCAACAGCAATACCAGGAAAAACATGGCCACCAGTACCGCCTGCCATAACTAACAATTTCTTCATTACTTTATAATCCTTATTCTTGCTTGCGCCTGTTTTTGTCTAAATTCAAAATCAATTCTCAATAATATTGCTACAGCAATACTCATTACAATAAGACTTGAACCACCATAACTAATAAATGGTAATGTTAATCCTTTAGTTGGTAACATACCTGATGTAACGCCAATGTTGACGAAAGTTTGAAAACCAAACCATATACCTATTTCACAAGCTAAATATCCTGAAAACAAAGAACCATCATTTAACGCTCGGTATCCAATGGCTAATGCTTTAAATGTCAAAAAGAAAAGTAAAATTAATAAAGTAATTACACCAATATAACCAAATTCTTCAGAAATAATTGAAAAAATAAAGTCAGTATGACATTCTGGTAAATAACCCAATTTAAGAATAGAATTACCCATTCCTTGACCGGTGATACCGCCACTACCGATTGCCATTAATGATGCAACTAATTGATACCCTGAACCTGTAGCATCTTGCCAGGGGTCAAGAAAAGTTAGTAAACGAGTTAAACGATAAGCCTCAAACAATATCAAGCAAATTACCGCACCTACACCAGTTAATAAAATAGCAATAAATTGCCATAATTGGGCTCCAGCAATAAATAGTATGCCGATTGTTACCATGAATAATACAATAACTGTCCCTAAATCAGGTTGTTTAAGCAACAAAATAGAAAGAACAGTCATTACGACCATAGGTTTAAAAAATCCCCAAAATCGATTTTGCACTTCATCTGACTTTCTTGATAAATATCCTGCCAAAAAGATAAACAGTGATAATTTAGCTAACTCTGCTGGTTGAAAATTAAATACACCTAATGGAATCCACCTTGAAGCGCCATTAATTGAAGCACCTATACCTAAAACTACAATTAACATTATAATGGCAATAATTAATAATGCAGATCCAAATTGTTGCCAGCGCTGCATAGGAATATATAAAGTAATAATCATTAATAACAATGAAATTGTTATTTGAATCAATTCACGCTGCGTATAAAAAAAAGGATCGTTTTCACTAAATGACATTGATGCAGATGTTACCATTATCAAACCAAATACCATTAAACTAATCACAGTCCAAAGTAATGAATTATCAAATGGTATATTTGGATTAACTTGTTTTCTTATTCCAAAAAGTGTCATTTTTCACTCCTTAGAACATACTGTTTGGCTACATTGGCAAATTGATTTCCTCGTTCAATATAATTTTTAAACTGATCTAAACTCGCACAAGCCGGGGAAAGCAAGACTACATCATTTGATTGTACTTTCTGGGCAATAATTTGTATAGCCTCTGCCATTGTTTCTGTAACAGTAGTTAAATTAGGCGCTAATTTAGCTAATAAATCGCGATCTCGACCAAAACAGAAAATTTCGAGATTTTTATTTTGTAAATAAGGAATTAAAGGTGAAAAATCAGCTGATTTACCATCACCACCTAATAACAAATATAATTTTCCATGACAGACAACACTTTTCAATGCGGCTTCTGTACTACCAACATTTGTTGCTTTAGAATCATTAATCCATTTCACACCGTTTTGCTCTAAAACTAACTCAAAGCGATGCGGTAAACCTTGAAAGTTCATGATTGTAGCTAAGCTGGATTGCCTATCTATATTTAATTTATCAGTAATAGCTAATGCAGCCAAAGCATTAAGATAGTTATGACTACCTGTCAGTTTCATATCTTTAGTTGATAATACTGCGTGATTTTGAGCAATTAAATATTTACATTGTTCATCTAAATGGTAATCACCTTCTTTTAATCCAAATGAAACAGTATAATGATGTTTAGATATTGGAAAGGTTAATTGATCATCATGATTAATTATGCAATATTTTGCATTATGATAAATTCGTTGTTTAGCCGCTGTATATTGTTTTAGACCTAGTGGATAACGATCCATGTGATCTTCGGATATATTTAAAATTGTTGCTGCAGTGGCTTTTAGACTGCTTGTTGTTTCTAACTGAAAACTTGAGAGCTCAAGTACATATACTTCACAGTCTTGATTCAATAAAGATAATGCCGGCTGACCAATATTACCCCCAACCCCTACTTTAATACCTGCAGACTTAACAATTTCACCGACTAAAGTCGTCACCGTCGTTTTTCCATTCGCACCAGTAATCGCGACAATCTTTTTATTATTTTGTAGATTCACTTCACGACAAAATAACTCAATATCACCAATAATCTCAATACCTTTGTCAGCGGCTTGTTTCAATTCTGGTGTGAATAGCGCAATACCAGGACTGACAATAATTAAATCAGCAGCTAATAGCCAATCAATTTTTAATTCCCCTAAATAGTAATCAACGCGCTTATCTAATTGTTCTAATCCTTGTGGATGTAGACGCGTATCAATGACTTTGGGAATAACATTTTGAGCAAGGAAATAATCAACACAAGATAAACCTGTGATGCCTAATCCAATAATAACAACATTTTTGCCCTGATAGTTAACCATGATTCAATCCTGATATTTTGATTAGCGTAATTTCAAAGTTAATAAACCAATTACAACTAACATTAATGAGATTATCCAAAAACGCACAATAACTCGAGGCTCTGGCCAACCTTTTAATTCATAGTGATGATGAATAGGTGCCATGCGAAATATTCTTTTTCCCCGTAATTTAAAGGAGCCTACTTGCAATATGACCGATAATGTTTCAATAACAAAAATACCACCCATTATCAGTAATAAAAATTCTTGCCGTAATAACACAGAGATAATGCCAAATACTCCACCTAAAGCTAATGAACCAACATCACCCATAAATACCATGGCAGGATAGGTGTTAAACCATAAGAAACCTAGCCCTGCTCCAATAATAGCGGTACAAATAATCATTAATTCACCACTAAATTTTATATACGGAATATGCAGATAAGCGGCAAAATTGACATTACCTGTCGCCCAAGAAACCAGTGCAAAACCCGCGGCGACAAAAACAGTTGGCATAATCGCAAGTCCGTCAAGACCATCAGTTAAATTAACAGCGTTACCTGCCCCTACAATGACAAAATAAGTAAGTAAAATAAAACATATACCTAATTGTGGCATGACATCTTTAAAAAATGGTACTACGAGCACTGTGACTGAACTATCTTTACCATAAGCATAAAGAACAAACGCTACAATTAAAGCAATAACCGATTGCCAAAAATACTTCCATCTTGCAATCAGTCCTGCGCTATTTTTACGAATTACTTTTAAATAATCATCAGCAAAGCCAACTATTCCATAACCAATTAATACAAATAGTGTTATCCAAACATAAGGATTACGAAGATCAGCCCATAGAAATACGGATAACGAAATAGATGCCAAAATTAAAATCCCACCCATAGTTGGAGTGCCTTTTTTACTTAAATGAGATTCTGGGCCATCATTACGAATGACTTGACCGATTTGTAATTTTTGCAACCAATCAATGACTTTTTGTCCCATAATTAACGAAATGGCTAATGAAGTTAATAAACCTAGAATAGCTCTTACCGTTAAATAAGAGATAACATTAAAAAATGTAAAATATTTTACTAAATATTCTGATAATAAAACCAACATAATTTTTATCCTGACTCACTATTGTTTAAATTGTATTTTTTCGATGAGTTCTTCCATTTTTGCACTACGCGAACCTTTAACAAGCATAGTTAATTTTGGATACTGACGAAGTAAAGTTAGTAAATAGCTAACCGCATCTTGTTTATTACTAAAATGGTGACCTACACCACTAAACTCACTAATACTCTGACTGAGTTTTCCAACACTTACAACACAATCAATTTGCTCTTGTTTAGCTATTTCACCTATTTTTTGATGATATTTTTCTGCTTCGTATCCAAGTTCAGCCATATCACCAACGACAAACACTCGATACCCTTGTTGGCTTGCTAAAACTTTAATCGCAGCAGACATCGATCCAACATTGGCATTATAAGTATCATCTAAAATTAATTGTGTTCCATTTAATTTTATTGGAAATAATCGCCCCTTTACAGGGTTTAAAGTAGATAAACCTTTAACCACTTGTTCAAAATTGGCGCCTACCGAAATAGCTAAAGCTGAAGCTGCAATAGCATTAGAAACATTATGCTGTCCAATTAATGGTAATATAATTTCGCATTCGCCATGAGGGGAATGTAAAATAAATCGAGTATGTTCTGAAATATGAATATTACTAGCATAAAAGTCTGCCGATGAATTATTCAATGAAAAAGTCCAGACAGTTTTATTCGTTAATTGAGTAATCCATTTATCACTGCAACTATCCAAATTAATTATTGCAATACCATCTTTAGGTAACCCTTGAAAAATCTCACCTTTAGCTATTGCCACACCTTCAAGTGAACCAAAACCTTCAAGATGCGCCTCAGAAATATTATTAATTAAAGCTGTTTGAGGTTTAACAATATTGGTTGTATAGGCGATTTCACCGATATGATTAGCGCCTAATTCTATTACAGCAAACTCATCTTGTTGTGTTAAACGAAATAGTGTTAATGGTACACCAATATCATTATTGAAATTACCTTGTGTATAAAGTGTTTGTCCGCAATTTTGTAAAATCGAAGCGGTCATTTCTTTAACTGATGTCTTACCCGAAGAACCAGTAAGCGCTACAATTTTTGCTTTACTTTGTTGACGAATAAATGCAGCTATTTTGCCTAAAGCCTGATGAGTATCGCTTACAATAATTTGTGGTATTTCATGATCAATTTTATGATTAACAATCACCGCTATAGCGCCATTTTTTATCGCTTGCTCGGCAAATTCATGTCCATCAAAATTATCGCCAATAAGCGCTATAAATAGTGACTTATTAGAAATTTTACGCGAATCGGTACTTATAGATTCAACTACCCAATTTTCATTATCAATATGATAAGATTTTCCATTTATCAGTTGCTTAATTTTTTCAATACTTAATGGGATCATAATTGACTCTCAATTCCTAAAAGCTGTCTGACTGTTTCTTGATCCGAATAGTGATATTTTGTTTTGCCAATAATTTGATAATCTTCATGGCCTTTTCCTGCAATTAATATCACATCATTTGGCTTTGCTTGTGCAAGTGTTTGTGTAATAGCTTGCGCTCTATCTGTGATCACTTGTATCTCTTTATTATCATGGAAACCTTGCTGTATATCATGAATAATATTCATTTCATCTTCTGTACGAGGATTGTCATTAGTTAATACTACTTTGTCAGCAAATTGCTCAGCTATTTCAGCCATTAAAGGTCTTTTGCCTGTATCTCTATCTCCACCACACCCAAAAATTACCCATAAAGATCCTTTACAATGAATTCGGCTTGCTTGTAACGCTTTTTGTAATGCATCAGGTGTATGGGCATAATCAACAATGACTGTTGGATTATTGTTTGAATGTATGACTTCCATTCGTCCACAAATTGGTTTAAGAAAAGATGCCATATTAATTACAGCAAAAAATGGATAATCAAGCGTTAATAATGTTGCTATAGCTAACAATATGTTAGACACATTGAATTCACCTAATAATCGACTGTTGATAATGGCATTACCCCAAGTAGACTCCATATGAATTTTGGCACCTTTATCATGATATTCAATCATAGATACGCCAACATAAGGAGTATTTAACGCTTTTAATCGTCTTAAAGATTTAGGTTGACAAGATACAGCCGTCACTTGTGAAAGCTTTTCAATCCAACGTTTACCATATTTGTCATCATAGTTAATAATTGACTTACCCGAGTTTGAAACGTGTTTTTCTTTTTCATCAGGATTAAATAACGACCACTTTGCTTTAGCATATTTACTCATGGTTTTATGGTAATCAAGATGATCACGACTTAAATTAGTAAATACCGTTGCGGCACAATTTAAGCCTTTTACTCGATTCATCGCAAGTCCATGAGATGAGATCTCCATCGCCACAACTTTAACATGCTTTTTCACAAAATCAGCTAATAATGATTGAACATCTATAGCGGATGCCGTTGTATTAATTGATGGTTCTAGATGATTATAAATTCCGTTTCCAATGGTACCTAATATAGCTGTTTTATCATTAAGCAATGTTGTACATTGAGCAATAAGTTGCGTAATCGTAGTTTTTCCATTCGTACCTGTTACGCCAATAACCGATAATTTTTTTGATGGAGAATGATAAAAATCATTTGCAATAACAGATAAGCGCTGTGAAAGTTGAAAAACACTGATCTGTGGTATAACTGATTGATCATCTTTTTTCAAATAATCAATTTTTAAATCATTCGATTTTATATGACTTTCAATTAAAATAACAACAGCGCCCGCTGAAATAGCTTCAGAAATAAATTTTCGCCCATCAACTGAATAACCTTTAATAGCAACAAATACATCATTTTCTTTCACTTTGCGACTATCAATTCGCAAATTATTAAGCGGGAAATTTTTTAGTTTTAGAGTTTCATCCCCCCCTAATAATTTAAATAATGTTTTAAATGTGCTTGTAGCCATCATTTACCACCTATTAATAAATAATCGTTTGACCGTCAACTTGCCGATCTGGTTTAACATTCATAGTTCTAAGTACGCCCCCCATAATGCGGCTAAAAACTGGGGCAGAAACAGAACCTCCGTAATATTGACCAGCTTTCGGATTATCAATAATTACGACCAACGAATATTTTGGCCTTGTTGCTGGTGCAATCCCTGCCGTGTACGCCAAATATTGATTGACATAGCGCCCACTTGATAATTTTTTAGCAGTACCGGTTTTAACCCCGACACTATAACCAGGCACAGATGCTTTTGCCCCACCACCTGAAACAGCTACCGCTTCCATTAATTGAACAACTATTTTCGCTATTTTTTCTGGTACAACTCGCTGACCTTCGATAGGTTCATTAACTTTTAAAATAGAAACAGGTCGATAAATGCCATAACTACCAATCGTTGCATAGGCTCTTGCTAATTGTAGCGGTGTCACACTTAATCCATATCCAAATGCAAATGTTGCTCTTTCAATATCTGCCCATTTTCTGGTTCTATCTGCAGCTATTGATCCATTGACTTCCCCACCTAGTCCGAGTCCTGTTGGCTGCCCTAAACCGAAACGACTATAATACTCAACAAGTTCGCCAGATTGCATTTGCAAAGCCAATTTACTCACACCAACGTTACTCGATTTCTCCAAAATACCTGCTAAATTTAATGATTTTTGATATGACACATCTTTAATCTCGTAACGATTCACTAAAAAAGGTCTAGTATCAATAACGGTATTCAAATCAGCGATTTTTTTCTCTAATGCAGCCATCACAACCAAAGGTTTTACCGTAGAACCTGGTTCAAATGCATCCGTTACAGCCCTGTTGCGCAGCAAATTATAATCAATTGATGAGCGATTATTAGGATTATAAGAAGGACTAGTTACCATCGCTAAAATCTCACCCGTGTGTACATCAATTAAAACGGCTGTACCGCTATCCGCTTTATTAAATGCGACTGCTTGACTAAGCTCGCTATAAACTAAAGATTGTAACCGTTCATCAATGCTTAATATTAAATCTTCTGCTGCTTCACTCTCTGTTCGTTCTATTTCTTCAATGACGCGTCCTACTCGGTCACGTCTAATAACTCTTTGCCCAGATTCACCCGTTAACCATTTATTAAAACTTTTTTCGATGCCTTCAGCACCTTTTTCCGTACCATTTTCATCGATATCCGTTAAACCAATAAGCTGAGCAATGTTCTCTGCTGCCGGATAGTAGCGTTTTGACGTTTTTGCAAACGAAATCCCTGGCAATTTTAATTGTTCTAAATAATTTGAGATTGTCGGTGTTATTTGTTTAGATAAATAAACAAAGCGCATAGACGGATTACTCAGTTTTTGCTCAAGCGTTGATATCGGAATATTTAGCGTTTTTGCTAATCCTTGCCACCTTATATCATCAGTTTTTACACCACCTTTTTGTACAACAATTTTTGGATCAGCCCACACATCAAACATTGGTACACTCACAGCTAAGGCTCGTCCATTACGATCAGTAATCATAGCTCTTGGCGCATCCATCTCTTGATATCGAATTGATCGTTTATCACCTTCTGCAATAAGTTTATCTGGTTCTATGATTTGCAAAATTGCCATTCGGATAATCAAACAAACAATAGCAAAAATGATAAGACCATATACCACATAAAAACGATTAGGTGTAAAAAACTGTTTTTTATTATTCAGTTTGTTTACTTTAGTTGTCTTAAAAACCTTTTTAGATTTATCTTTATTATTTTTTTTAACAGGTTTCATTATTTACTCTTTATCACAATGACGGTTTCATTTTCTGGTGTCACATAAGACATATCTAATTGATTTTTTGCTCTATATTCAACACGTTTCGGATCTGCAAGTACATTTTCTTCGATGACTAAATTACGCCATTCACTCTCTAAGACATCCTGCTCTAATAAAAGTTGTTCACGTTCAAATAGCTGTTTACGAACCTGTTGAGTTGTGATTAATACAGCACTAGCCGACAAAATTATAAGAACTAGTAATAGTAATGAAAATTTTTGATTCTTAATCAGATCACCAATAATTAAACCAAATAGACTATTTCTTGGCCTTTTTTGGCTATCGATTTCAGCATGTAAGTTATCAAAATCATTACTTTGATTACGATTCATTTTTCCTTTCAGCTATCCTTAATATTGCACTTCGTGAACGAGGGTTGTGGTTAATCTCATCAGCACCTGGCTTAACTTTACCAAGTGTTTTTAGTTTAGCCCCACCATATTGTTTAATTTGTTGTTCTGTTAGTGGTAATCCAGCAGGAAGTTCTGGTCCTTTGCTATTTTTACTAATAAACTGTTTAACTATTCTATCTTCTAAAGAATGAAAACTAATTATTGCCAATCTACCTTTATCGGCCAGTACTGACAAACTACTATTTAATGCCTGTTCAACTTCTTCTAATTCACTATTGATATAAATACGAATCGCTTGAAAACTCCGAGTTGCAGGATGTTTATATTTATCTTTTTTAGGTGTGTTTTTTTCAATTAAATTCGCCAATTCTAAGGTTCGAGTTATTGGCGTAATTCTATTTTGTTCAACTATTGCCCGAGCAATACGTTTAGCAAACTTTTCTTCACCAAATGTTTTTAGCACCCAAGCAATATCAGCTTCATCGCTAGTTAATAACCACTCACTTGCAGTCATACCTTTATGACTATTCATTCGCATATCAAGAGGACCATCACGCATAAATGAAAATCCCCTTTGAGGATCATCTAATTGTGGTGATGAGACACCAAGATCTAATAAAAAACCATCAACTTTACCGAGTAATCCTAAATTATCAATATATTGATAAACATTAGAAAATTCTCCACGAATAAAGGTAAATCTAGGATCTTTTATTTCAGCTGAGGCTTGCTGTGCTAACGCGTCACGATCAATAGCAATTAACTTTCCTTGCTCTCCAAGTTGTTCTAGTATCAGACGAGAATGCCCACCTCGACCGAAAGTTCCATCAACATAAATGCCGTTTTTTTTTATATTCAATGCTGTTACGGCTTCATTCAATAAAACTGTTGTATGTTGATAGCTCATTAATTTTTTTACTCTTTGTTAAATAGTTAAACTTTTCAAATTATCAGATAAACTTGCGATATCGGTTGATAATGCTGCAATATCATCACTAATTTGTTGATACCATATTACTTCATCCCAAATCTCGAATTTATTAGATTGTCCAACAAACATGATATGTTTTTCTAGTTTGGCATATATGCGTAACGTTGGCGGTAACAAAATTCTGCCTGAATTATCCATTGGACACTCAATTGCATAACCTAATAATAATCGTTTAACTCTACGTTCAGCCTCAACCACAGTGGAAAGTGTCGAAAGTTGTTGCTCAATTCTTTTCCATTCAGACATGGAGTAAAGAGTAAGACAAGGATGGTATAACCCAATAGTACAAACCATACCTTCAGACAAAAATTCACGGTAGCGAGTAGGAATAGCCATCCGCCCTTTACTATCTAAAGTGACTGAAGTTGCACCGCTGAACATAAAAGCACCGTTAGTTATAAATTTTTAGTATTTTTTATTTGTTAATAATCAATTAGTTAAATAATTATGACTTTCTTGCCACTTAACCCCACTTTTTACCACAAAAGTCACAAAATTAATAGGCATTTAATTAATTAATTTCTCATTGTTTAACAACACAGTTCTATTTTATTTTTTAAAAATAAACTAAAAATCACCAAAGTTTTTATTTTAAATAATAACAAAGTGTTAAAGATAACATTCGAATGATCATGCTACTTTTGAGTATAAAAATCACACAAACTGATTAACAATATGGGGCTAAATGAGTAGAAATATTTGCTTTAGTAATGATAAGAATTAACAAAATATTACAAAGGATTAATTTATCTGAAAATAATTAGCCGACATTTGTCGGCTAATATATGTAATTTAAGAAGCTGACCAAAATCCAGTTACTTTAACTTTATTTTGCTGCAAAATGGCTCGAATTGGCATTTCATTAACGTCATCGCCATTTTCTGCTTGCTCTAATACAGCCATTTTACTTTCTCCAACTAAATGCAAATAGATATTTGTACTATTCAAAATAGTTGGTAAAGTCAAGGTAATACGATCAAGAGGAGCGGTCAACGGAGTCATGCCAACAACCTTACGACCTGATTTCATATCTAAGCCCGCTTGCAAATTATCTGCTCCAGGGAATAATGAAGCTGTATGACCATCTTCCCCCATACCTAAAATGACCACATCAAATGGCATTGGTACTTTATCTAAAATTTTGTCGGTAAGTTCAGATCCATCAAATGGATTGTCATAACTATTTTTTAGTCCTATAAAATTAGCTAATTTTGCTTTATTTTGTAATAAGTATGTCATTACTAATTTTTCATTACTGGCATCATCAGTATCATCAACCCATCTATCATCAACTAACGTGATAAAAACTCGATTCCATTCTAGATCTTGTTGACTTAGTAAGGTAAACAATGGAATAGGTGTTTTACCTCCAGAAACAGCAATAGAAGCATGACCTTTTTTTTCAATTGCTTGTTTTAAAGCATTAACAATATGTGAGGTTAAATCTTTAATCAACAACTGACTATTTTCATATTTGTTTAACGTAAACATATTTAATTTTCCTTTATTCAAATTCATGCCATGAATACCCATCTTTAGTGATTAAGGCAACCGATGCAACCGGCCCCCATGTACCTGCCTGATAAGTTTTTGGTGACTCTTTGTCTGATTCCCAAGCGCTAATAATCGAATCAACCCATTTCCATGCGGCTTCGACTTCATCACGATGGACGAATAGAGCTTGTCTTCCTCGCATAACCTCAAGTAATAATCGTTCATAAGCATCAGCACGATGTTGATGAAAAGCCTCATTAAAACTGAGATCAAGCTTAGTTGTTTGTAACGTATGCGTACTATCTAATCCTGGGACTTTATTTAAAATTTCAATATCCATTCCCTCATCCGGTTGCAACCGAATGGTTAATTTATTTTGTGGTAACTCTGGATAAGATTCATTAAATAAATTAAGTGGTAATGGTTTAAAATAAACAACAACTTCGGAGCATTTGCTTGGTAAACGTTTACCTGTTCGCAAATAAAAAGGTACTCCAGCCCAGCGCCAGTTATCAATATCAACACGAATGGCTACAAATGTTTCGGTATTACTCTCTTTATTTGCTCCATCTTCTTCTAAATAACCAGGGACATTAATACCATTTACAAATCCTGCAGTATATTGACCCCTTACAACTTTCTCACGAATATTCGTTTTATTTATTGGTCTAAGTGCATCAAGAACTGCTATTTTTTCATTACGTAAGCTATTATCTTCTAGGTTAGCAGGAGGCGACATAGCAATCATAGTTAAAATTTGTAATAAATGATTTTGCACCATATCACGCATTTGACCAGCTTTATCAAAATATCCCCATCGACCCTCAATACCAACTTGTTCGGCTACCGTTATTTCCACATGATCGATCGAATTTCTATCCCAAAATGAGGCAAACAGTGGATTAGCAAAACGTAATGCCAATAGATTTAGAACGGATTCTTTACCTAAATAATGGTCAATACGATACACTTGTGATTCACTGAAATATTTTGCCACTGAATCATTGATTTCACGCGATGATTGTAAATCAGTACCCAGCGGTTTTTCCATGACGATTCGATTCTGATCTTGATTTAATCCAGCTTCAGCTAGACCTTGACAAATAGTACCAAAAGCCCCTGGATGCATCGCAAAATAAAAAATAGTAGGTCTAGTTTGATCAAGCTCATTTTTGAGTGCATTAAAACCTGAAAGATTATTAACATCCAATTTATGGAAGTTAAGCCTTTGGCTAAATCTTTGCCAAATATTTTCATCCAATGGTTCTGACATAAAGGTGGTTAATGCATCTTTCGCAACTTCAACATAAGCGGCATGATCCCAATCTGCACGCCCGACACCTAAAATTTTGGTCTGTGTTGGCAATTTTCCATATTTTTCTAATTGATATAAAGACGGTAATAATTTGCGTCTTGTCAAATCCCCTTTAGCACCGAAAATAACTAAATTGCAAGCTGGGATATCAGACATGGTTCTCTCCTAAGGTGGTAGAATATACTTTTAATTCTATTCTGTTGTATTACCTATGTATACCTAGTTAATGGGGTAAATCATAATAATAGGCATTTGCCTTATTTTTTCTAAAATAAAAGGTCACCATGTAGGTGACCTTTATCTTAAATCTTTGATTGGATAATATCCAATTAAAATATAATTATACGCGAACAAAATCCATATGAACTAGTTTTGGCTTGAACGCGTGACGTTGTACCGCCTGCACTTTCGCTTTAACGGCTTTACCGTCAACTTCAATAGTTAAAACTTCAGAATAAAATTCTGGTTTTTCTTGCATATTGAAGACTTGGTTGTGATCAAGCACAACAGAGATTGCAGGTTCAGTTCCACCATAAATAATGGCTGGGAATTTACCAGCGTGACGCAGGCGGCGGCTCGCACCCTTACCATGCTCTTTTCTAACTTCTGCTTTAAGTTTAAACATTTTCATTTCTCTTAATTATTTTAAAATAAAAACCAATTACAGGCGACCCAGTAGTTGGCTATAAAATAGGTGCTTTAAAAAGCGCTAGCGATTATAAAGTTTAATCCGATTAAACGCAATCAAATAATACTATCGACTTTGTATCATATTGATTGCGTGTACAACTATAATCAAAAAATAATTAAATCAATTCTATCTTGAAACCATAAGTTGATTGTTCATTTAGTGACAATTTTAACGGTTTATTGATGCGTCCTGCTTCAACGCAAACCATAGATTGATATTCATCATCACCAAAATCAGCCATTGCTTTAGCTTTTTCTATCCATGGATTCCAAGTAACCACATCGCTTGCATTAGTAGTGGTAAGCTTAATAGTTCGAACATTATCATTAATAGTTATTTCAGTATTGGCATTTGTATAAATACGATCAACTTCTTGATTAAAAGTCATTTGACCAACAGTAACTGGTTTATTTTCAACAGTAAGTCGGTCTTGATAAGTATCACCTAATCCACTAACAACAACATGACTAATATTGTCAATGCCAAAATAAGTATGTAGCGCACTGGTTGCTTCAAAGTCGCCTGAGCAGCTCAAAGTCACCTCACAAGTTTTACCTAAATGGATCTTTAAAGATACATTAAACGGTTTGTCAAAATAAGATTTTGTTTGTTGATTATTAGAGAGTACCAATACAAGATCGACACCGTTATCATCTTCATTACATGAGTCTAAAGTCCATTCAACAATACGAGCAAAGCCATGAGAAGGTGTTCCTAAAGGTCCAAACCAAGGCCAACAAACTGGCACTCCGCCACGAATTGCGGTACCTTTTTCAAATTTTGATTGTTTACTTAACCAAATAACAGGCGTCTGCTCAGTTGAAGGTTGCCAGAATAATAAATGTGCACCTTGCAAACTAACAGCAGCATAGCAACTTTTATGCTGAATAACTAAAATAGGTAATTCACCAAATTTTGTCTGTTTTACAGATGAGCTTAATAATTTTGATTCTGTAGTACTATCTAAAATTTGTTTATAAATATTCATATTGACTCCTATATTTAACTTGATCGACGATCAATGTCTAAAAAATTAATTTAAATACTGGTATTGATTTTACGCTTTTTGAGCGCATTATAAAAACGATATAACGTAAATAAGCTTTTTTTAGTTAATTAGAGTAATATACCCCGCACTCATTAAATCATCATTTATTATTTGTCAAAAAGTTTCAGGAAATGTATATGTTTCAGTATAAAATCCCAATAAGCCTATATATTCATATGCCATGGTGTGTGCAAAAATGCCCTTATTGTGATTTTAATTCACATACTGTGAAAAAAATCCCTGATTATGAAGCATATATTGATAATTTGATTAAAGATCTGCAACAAGATGTTGTTCTGTGCTCTGATCGTTCAATTCACTCAATTTTCATTGGTGGCGGTACACCAAGCCTGTTTTCTGCTGAACTAATTGCTAAACTTTTGACAAAGGTTAACCAAATCATTCCGATAAAAAAGGATGCAGAAATCACAATTGAAGCTAACCCCAATTCTGTTGATGTGAATAGATTTAATGGTTATCAACAAGCAGGAATTAATCGAATTTCAATTGGTGTTCAAAGTTTTCAAGCCAATAAACTTAAAAACTTAGGGCGTATACATAATCCAGAGGAAGCCATAAATGCAGGAACGCTTGCTCATAACCTAAATTTACGTAGCTTTAATTTAGATTTAATGCACGGTTTACCTAATCAAAGTGTGGATGATGCTTTATATGATTTAAAACAAGCAATTGAGATTGCTCCCCCCCATTTATCATGGTATCAATTAACGATAGAGCCCAATACATTATTTGGCTCTAAACCACCTGTATTACCAGATGACGATAATCTATGGGAAATTTATCAACAAGGTCACCAATTGTTAACGGATCATGGATACCAACAATATGAAACTTCAGCTTATGCTAAACCAGATTTTCAATGTCAACATAATTTAAATTATTGGCGTTTCGGCGATTATTTAGGTATTGGTTGTGGAGCTCATGGCAAAATTACGCGATCGAATGGTGAGATTATTCGTACAATAAAAACACGTCATCCTAGAGGTTATTTGGAAGGACGTTATTTAGATAGATCTTATATTGTTGCAAAAGAAGAATTACCATTTGAATTTTTTATGAATCGTTTTCGGTTATTTGAAATTGTACCTAAACATGAATTTGAGCAACGAACTTTTTTACCTCGACAGACTGTAAACAAACAAATTAATTTTGCTATTGAACAGAATTATTTAATTGAAAATGAACTGGGTTGGCAAATAACTGAACGAGGTAAACTATTTTTAAATTCGTTATTAGAAATATTTTTATGAATAATTATATAATAAATATAAATTTATTAGAAAATAATTTTTAAAATTTACACTTATTTAACGATATTAATACTAACCATTTAATTAATAATTTATTTATTTTTACATACATTCTTGGAAAAAAAGCGCATACTAACGCTCGACAATGCATTTATTTCATTGTTTTCCTATTCCTTATGTTTTCCCAATAACTTTGTTATTGGGATTTTTTTACCTAAGTTTCTTTGTGAACAATAATACAACACTTTTATTTATTGCTTATACTGAGCTATAAATTGTTTTAATTCAGCAAATGTAGAAGTTCCTTCCATTGGGCCTGTTTTCGATACCGCTAACGCACCACTGGCATTAGCATATTGCAATGCCTGCTCAACTGAATACCCAGCCAACATCAGACTGATAAATGTCGCACCAAAACAATCCCCAGCTCCAGTTGGATCAACCGGTGTTGTAATAAAGCCGTCAACATGCAATGTTAATAAATTATTGTTATCGTCTCGACCATAATAATTAGCACCTTTACTACCTTTTTTTACCACAATGTGTTTAATACCCTTATTGAGCAATGCAAACATTGTTTGATCTTCACTTTCATCGTTACTACTAGCAAAATAACTGACTTCACTCTCACTTGGTAAAAATATATCAGTATATTCCATAATATAGTCAAAAGATTGCTCCATCTCTTGAATATTAAACATTTCCTTGCGTAAATTAGGATCGAACGAAATTGTACCACCCTTACTTTTAATGATATCAAGTGCTTTACGCATCGCATCAATTGCCCGAAAAGAATATAGTGATGAGCCCATAACATGTAAATGAGTACAGTCTTTTAATAAGTTCTCATTGATATGATTGAACGAAAGTAAGCCACATGCACTATTAGGAATATTGAAAATAAAGTCTCTATCATTTGAACCTTTATAAGTTACAAAAGCACTACCGGTATTCGCCTTATTATGAGTAGTAATACCATCAATAATAACCCCATCTTGCTTAAGTCGCTTAATACACATATTGCCAAAAGGATCTTTACCTATACAGCTAAAAAAAATGACAGGAAAACCTAATTTTGCTACTTGATCGGCAAATATTGCAGGTGCGCCACTTGGGAAAGGCCCAATAAATTCACCAGTTTGATCAAAACGTTGGTTTTGCTTTTTTGCTAAAAACTCAACAAGTAATTCTCCAATAGTACAAATTTTAAATTGCATATTAAGTTACCTTTGAATTGTGATAAGTTATGCAGTATTTGTTTATAGCACGTTGCTTAAAATCTGAATCTATTAATTGTTGATGATATTCAGTAACAGCTGCTTTTGATAATATTACGACATCCATATGTTTTAATTTTCCAATACTATAGTTATCAGGTAATAAAAATCGTTGAGGCAAAACACCGATGGTGTGATCAGCATTTTTAAATATCTGTTGATACGTATTTTGTTGTTCACTATTTTCTATAATCAAATGATTATTATCATTAATAGCTGCTAGTTCAAAAATGAAATGCGAAATATGAAATTGATTAAGGATAGGAGTTAATGTATTACTATTTTGAAGAGTATTTCCATCTTGTAAAACACCCCCAACAAGAATAACTTCTGCATCAGAAAATTCTTTAACTAATTGAGCATTATTAATGTCATTCATAATCAATCTTAATGACTTTTTGTTATGCAAAAAAGGAATAAGTTTTCGAATCAAATTGCCATGACTTAAAAAAAGAGTATCGCCATCATTAATATAGTTTAAACAATTTTTTACTAAATCTATTTCACCTCTTTCCATACCTATATTAGTGTAATTTAGTGGTTCAATAGTTGTATGATTAATCAAATTCTCAGGTGAAATATAAATCGCTCCCCCAAAAGAACGTTTTAGATATCCTTGTTGTTCCAAATAAGTCAAATCTTGTCGAATCGTAACATTCGAGACTCGAAGCATGTCAGATAACTTATCCACTTTTACTTCACCTTGTTTGCGTACGATTTCGGCAATATCTAATCGTCGTTTTAGTAGGGCTGAAGACGCTCTAGCCAAATTTTACTTCCTATATAACTGATAATTATTAAAACAAAGATAATAAAATTTATCATACTAGTGGTCAATATCAATTGATCGAATAATTACTTAATTCTTTAAAAAAATCAAGAATAATTATATTGTTCTTACAACCTAATCTAGGTAGTAAATAGTTAACCGCCAAAACTAAATTTTGGCAACAAATTTATTATTTTTTGAATATTAAAATCCATTTTTGTGATCTTCCTCACGCGATTAACACTAGCACAACTTTCGTTTTGTAAGCATAATTTTAAATTATAAGTTTCGAATTGAAAGTTATAATTTTTACAATTTTTAGAAATTTAAGGAGAAAACACATGTCTATCATTTCCAGTCATAACATGTTAAAAAAAGCACAAAAAGAACATTATGCTGTTCCTGCCTTTAATATCCATAATTTAGAAACGATACAAGTTGTTGTTGAAACAGTTTCTGAATTACAGTCTCCAGTTATCTTAGCTGGAACACCCGGTACCTATAGTTATGCTGGTACGGAAAATATCATCGCCATTGCTGAAGAGTTATCGAAAAAACACAACATTCCTTTAGCTGTGCATCTAGATCACCATGAAGAATATAACGATATCGCTTACAAAATTAACGCTGGCATAAGATCGGTAATGATCGATGGTTCACATTTTCCATATGAAGAGAATATTGCCATCGTAAAACAAGTTGTTGAATATGCTCACCGTTATGATGTCAGTGTTGAAGCAGAACTAGGACGCCTTGGCGGAATAGAAGATGATCTAATGGTCGATGCTAAAGATGCCTTATATACAAATCCCAAACAAGCGGTAGATTTTATTGAAAAGACAGGTATTGATTCACTTGCAATTGCAATAGGTACAGCTCATGGGCTTTATAAATCTGAACCAAAACTTGACTTTGAGCGTTTATCAGAGATCCGTTCTATGGTAGATATTCCACTGGTACTACATGGCGCTTCAGGTGTTCCTGATAAAGATGTTCGTGAATGTATTAAACGGGGTATATGTAAAGTCAATGTAGCAACAGAATTGAAAATCGCTTTTTCTGATGCATTAAAAGAATATTTTATTGAGCATCCAGATGCTAATGATCCTCGTCATTATATGAAACCCGCAAAAGCGGCAATGAAAGAGATTGTTAAAAAAATTATCACTACTTGTGGATGTGCAGGTAAATTGTAGAGGCCAATATAATGATCTATACATTAACACTTAATACTGCGATTGATATGAATATACATTGCCAAGGATTAATTCCATATTCTGTCAATCGTACATCACATACTGAATACAGTCCAAATGGCAAAGCAGTCAATGTTTCAATAGTGTTGCATAAATTTAACAAACCAACGTGTGCATTAGGATTTTTTGGAGGATTTACCGGTAAATATATCGTTGAAGAATTAACTAAGATGCAAATTCAAACAATGCCTTGCTTTATTGACGATATCACACGTATTAATGTTTTTATTAATGATGGACAGAAAGAATATAAATTAGTTGGTAAAGGCCCCTTTGTTCCAGATAACAAAAAGGCAGAAATGCTAAATATTATCTGTAATCTTGAAAAAAATAGTTATTTGGTCATTAGTGGTAGTTTACCAAATAATATTGAATCTGATTATTACCAATCTATCATAGAGTTATGTCATAAACAGAATATACAAGTTATTTTAGACATCAGCCATCCAAAATTAAAACAATTACTCACTTATCATCCTTTGTTAATTAAACCAAATGATGATGAATTAAATGATATTTTTGGATTGAAAACCCAAACAATTGAACAAGTCATTACAGCTATAGAAACATTGCACTCATTCGGTGCTCAAAATATTTTATTAACGATGGGATCTAAAGGTCTCTATTTTTCAAATAGGCAACACATTTGGTTTTGCGATGCCGTTACAATCAAATTGGTTAGCTCTGCTTGTGCGGGTGATGCATCACTGGCAGCTTTTTTAAGCGAGTGGTTATCAGAACAAGGAAATATTGAGAATGCAATGAAAAAGGCTTCCGCAACGGGCGCTAATGTTGCCGAATCAGATGGCTTAGGTTTACTTGATAAAATCAACGTCTATATGGACAAACTAGCAGTAACCAAAATTAAATAAAAGGGGAATGTTATGAAGAAGATATTAGCCGTTACAGGATGCCCAACAGGCATTGCCCATACTTATATGGCAGAAGAAGCGTTGAAAACTGCAGCCCAAAAATCAGGAATAGAAATAAAAGTTGAAACAAATGGTGCTGGAGGTGTTGATAATGCTATTACTGATGCTGATATTGCAAATGCGATTGGCGTGATTATCGCAGCAGATAAAGACGTCAATCCCGATCGATTTAATGGATTACCTGTTATTGAAGTTCCCGTTAAAGATGGTATTCATAAAGCTGTGACATTAATTGAACAAATTACTTCTGGAACGATTCCTATTCGTAAAGGGACGCAAAATAGTACTACTAACACGACATCATCAAATCAAGTGGTAGTAAAAGAGTCGATTGGACGTCAAATCTATAAACATTTAATGAGTGGTGTATCAAACATGTTGCCTTTTGTGGTAGCTGGTGGAGTCTTGATTGCTTTATCATTTTTATGGGGAATCTATTCTGCCGATCCCAATAATGCTCAATACAATGAGTTTGCAGCGTTATTGATGAAAATAGGAGGACAAGCATTTGGCATAATGGTACCAATCTTTACTGGTTTTATTGCTTACTCAATAGGCGGAAGGCCTGCGATGGTTGCTGGGTTTGTTGGCGGATTAATAGCCAATGTCACTGGTGCAGGATTCTTAGGGGGCATTATAGCTGGCTTTGCTGCTGGTTACTTGATGCTTTTTGTCAAAAAATTACTTGATGGACTACCTCGTTCATTTGAAGGCCTTAAATCCATATTTATTATGCCATTAATTGGTGTATTTGTAATCGGCGCTGGAATGTTCTTACTGGGTGGTCCAATAGCAGATATTAACAATGCAATGAAATCATTCCTCGAGTCATTACAATCTGCTAATCCTGTTTTACTTGGTATGGTTATTGGAGCAATGTGTTCATTCGACTTTGGTGGGCCTGTTAATAAAGCTGCCTATGTAACAGGTACGATGTTATTAGGTGAGGGCAACTTCTACTTTATGGCGGGTGTTTCAGCAGCTTGTATTGTTCCTCCTTTTGTTATCGCTTTTTCCACTACTATTTTTCGAGGTAAGGCTTTTACTGAAGAAGAACGTGCCGCAGGTGTAGTAAATTATATTTTAGGAGCCACCCATATCACCGAAGGAGCCATTCCATTCGCAGCAAAAGATCCACTACGCGTAATTCCTATTATGATGTTATCTTCAGCTATCGCATCAGTATTAACATTTATTAGTCAAATACAAGTACCTGCACCTCATGGTGGTTTCTTAGTACTTCCGTTAGTCAATAAACCATTTTTATGGGTCGGTTGTATTTTTACTGGGGCATTAGTTGGAGCAATATTGTTAGGTTTATTGCGTATTCATCAAAACCGACAAATAGCGACTAAAACAACTAAATAATTAACCCTTTGATATATCATTTAATATTCTATTTATCTAAATCAACAAGGAAATAAAATGAGCAATTTAAAATTAACAGCCGATGATATTTCAATCATTAATGGATATTATTCTAAATCAGAGGCAATTCAAGCTGTAGCAGAAAACATGATTAAATCTGGTTTAGTCAAAGATGACTATACTCAAGCCATGTTTGACCGTGATGCACAAATTTCCACATTTTTGGGTAACGGTATTGCCATTCCACATGGCACTACAGATAAACGAAGTAGTGTCATTGAAACTGGTTTGAAAGTAATATATTATCCGCAAGGCATAAAATGGGATGAAGATAACAATATTGCTTATGTGGTAGTCGGTATAGCAGCTAAAAATAATGAACATTTAGATATTTTACGGCAATTAACGCGAGCGGTTATTGCTGAAAATACAATAGAGCGAATTCAATCAGTTAAAAAACCAGAAGAACTATTAACAATCCTTCAAGGAAACTAATATAATCATCCCATGAGAAGAAATGATGTGAACTCATGGGAGGTTATCTCCATCTGATTGACGATTAATCAATTAAATCGGTTAATACAGTTAGTTTTTAAACTATATGAAGAATATTAGGTAGTAAAAAACTCCAGACGATTATTGATAATTGTTTCATTGTTAACCATTTCAAATGAGTCCAAAATGCCTTCCCAAGTAATACCTAGAACAATTAACATTCCTTTAAAATCATAATAATAACGTATCTGATCTTCAATAATACTATCTTTAAATCTATAGTTATGATTAAATTCATCAGTTAACTCAAACGGGTGACCAATCTTAAAATCAAAACCAAGGTAACTTAAAATTTGATTAGCTTTATCAATTAAAAAAGCGTTATTTGTAACTTCTTCAATTGATAATGCCTCAACACGATCTAAAATATAAAAAAATAGAATTTGATAACCACCTTTTCCTATGCCTTGGACATCAGCGTAACTAAAATCTTCAAAAGTTTGATATTGATTTGAACAAAAAAAATCATCAATATTGAGCATACTAAATTTTGTTTTATCATACATATCAATTAAATCGCTTTTCTATTTCCAGTTTTCATCTTATTTAACTTATTGAATCATGACCAAAGCAGTTTACTTTCTTTTTAAAATAATCCTTAAATCATCACCTATTGCTTTTACGGATTCAAATTGAAATTGGGGTGCTAAGGATAATTTTTTAAGATTAGGTAAAACACATAAATCTTTTGCATTATGACCTAGCAATTTAGGCGCATAATAAATAATGAGTTCATCAACTAAATCATGTTCAATCAACGCACCAGCAAGATGTGCCCCCGCTTCAACCCAAACAGAATTAATCTGATTTTTACCTAATTCCTTTAATAATTGGACTAGATCTATGTAATTTTGATCTGAAGATTCAATAATTAACTTGGTATTGGGTTTAATAATTGGGATATTTTGTTTACGCACGATCCATGTCTCACCTGATTGTCTGAAAATATTTTCATCCCCTGTTAATCGATTTTGACTGTCTATGATAATGCGAATCGGTTGTCGAATATTTTCTGCTGGATAGATTTTTCTAATCTCATTAGGTAATTCGTCATATCTAACCGTTAAACTTGCCTTATCAGCCTGAACCGTTGCTCGAGTACTTAAAATACAACTGGCTTGAGCTCGATATTGTTGTACATCTTGTCTTGCTGTACTTGAAGTGATCCATTTACTTTCGCCTGATGCCATAGCAATTTTACCATCTAACGAAGAAGCGAGTTTAAGTTGGACATAAGGTATGCCTGTACGCATACATTTTAAAAAACCTTTATTAATGGCTTCAGCTTGTTCATATAAAACACCAACAATAACTTCAATTCCAGCATCTTTTAATCGTTTAATACCGTTACCCGCAACATTGGGATTAGGGTCTTGCATAGCAACAACAACACGAGTTATACCTGCTTTTATCAATGCATCAGCACAGGGAGGAGTTCGACCAAAATGACTACATGGTTCTAATGTCACATAAGCGGTTGCTCCTTGTGCCTTATTGCCAGCCATTTTTAGCGCATAAACCTCTGCATGAGGTTCACCAGCTTTTTGATGATAACCTTTGCCGATTATCTGATCATCTCTAACAATAACACAACCGACATTAGGATTGGGAGGGGTAGTAAAGCGTCCGAGTTTAGCAAGCTCAATTGCTTGCTGCATATAAAATTGATCTTTATCTCTTATCATATCACGTAATTATTTTTGTTGTAGTTTAGCAATTTCATTACTAAACTGCTCAATATCATGAAAACTAAAATAGACTGAAGCAAAACGGATATAGGCAACTTTATCTAGATCTTTTAGTTCTTCAATAACATAATTACCGATAAGTTTAGCTGGTATTTCACGTTCACCGGTTGCTCTAATTTTTGATTTTATACGCGTAATTGCGTCTTCAATTGCATCAAGACCAACTGGGCGCTTTTCTAATGCGCGTTTTATACCATTGCGTAATTTATCTTCATTGAACGGCTCACGAACTTTATTACTTTTGATAACATTAGGCATAATTAATTCAGCAACTTCAAATGTAGTAAAACGTTCATTGCATTCTACACATTGTCGACGGCGACGAACTTGAAAACCCTCACCAACAAGACGTGAATCAATCACCTTGGTATCATCAGCATTACAAAACGGACAGTGCATAAAATTATCCTAATAATGTCACAACTAACACTACAATAGCTGAAAATATCAATTAAAACAAGGTTTCAATAATGAATGGTTGTTACATTAATAAATTTATGATTCTATTCATTTTAAACATAACTAAAATTAAGAAATAATCCTCATTAATTTATTAAAAAAACTATTAAATTAATGAATATATACATTATTATTCTTATCATTTCATTACATTTATTGCCACTATGCTATAACATTGATAAATGTTTAAAAATTCTAACGTTTTTTAGTTATAGTTTTAAGGTCGCATAACAAGAAAAGCTAGAAAGAATAAGAAATCAAATAATTATAATCTAGATCAACAATAATAATTGACGGTAAACACATCAACAGAAACGAAAAATACGCAGACACATTAAATCATAATTTTCTTAAAATAAAAAACTTGTGGTAAGTCGAAATTGGCATTACCTAATCTAAACTATTAAGGAAAAATTTTTAGCTTCAATATTAATATTAGAAAGGTATTAAGGACTCACCAATTATAAGAAAACTAAACAATAATCCAATAGATTAAGTTAATAAAAAAATAATAAAACAAAAATTCCGTCGCCAAATTAACGACGGAAATAAAGATTTACCAATCTAATTTGATTAAAAAATCACGCAATTTAGCAAAATCATCTGGCATATAATGGGAAAGCAATGTCATATCTGCACGTTCTGCGAGTGCTTTCGGTAAAGGAATTGATTTACCAAGAATGTCTTCTACCACTTCTTTAAATTTAGCTGGATGTGCAGTACCTAAAAATAGTCCATATTCCCCTTCTTGTAACTGATCACGCAGTGCACGATAAGCAATTGCACCATGAGGTTCAGAAAGGTAACCTTTTTTGTCAAGTTCCTGTACCGTCTTTTTGGATACTTCATCAGAGACTGCAGCATGACCAAGTGATTTAAGCGACCACCTTTCTCTTTTATAAATCTCCTCAATACGAGGCCAATTATTAGGTTGGCTAACATCCATAGCATTGGATAGCGTTGCTACCGTTGCATGAGGTTCCCACTTACCTGTTTCCAAATAGCGTGGCACAGTATCATTGGCGTTGGTTGCAGCAATGAAACGTTTAATTGGTAATCCCATTGTCTTAGCAAGTAGACCTGCTGTTAAGTCACCAAAATTGCCACTTGGTACCGAAATCACTAATTGCTCACGTTGTGCTGGGGTTAACTGAGCAAAAGCTTCAAAATAGTAACAAATTTGTGCTAATAATCGACTTATATTAATAGAATTAGCTGAATTTAAGCCAATGGCTGTTTTTAAATCTTCATCATCAAATGCTTTTTTAACTAACGCTTGGCAAGCATCAAAATCACTTTGTATCGCAATAGTATGAATATTATCGCCAAGCGTACAAAATAGCTTTTCTTGTAATGGACTAATTTTTCCTTCTGGATATAAAATCACTACTCGAATATTCGGTAAATGATAAAATGCATGAGCAACCGCTGCTCCAGTATCGCCGGATGTCGCAGTTAGAATCGTAATTTTTTTATCAGCCGCAACTTGCACCAAAGCCTGGGCCATAAAGCGACCACCAAAATCTTTAAAGGCTAATGTTGGGCCATGGTATAACTCTAATGAACCTATATCTTTTTCTACTGATTTGACTGGAGCAGGAAACTGAAATGCATTTTTTACCAATCTATGCATATCAGTATCACCAATTTCATCACCAATAAAAGCGGATAAAATCTTGGCACTACGACTTACAAAATCTAGTTTTAATAATGCATCAATTTCATTTAGCGAAAATTTTGGTAAATCTTGAGGAAAAAATAGACCTTGTCCTCTTCCTAATCCTTGTTGTACTGCTTGTGCAAAGCTAACTTGCTGTGTGTGATCTTTTAAGTTGTACAATTTCATAATATTTTCCGATTATCTTTATGCTTATATTGTTTACTTTATCTGTTAGTCATTTATTGACCTATTGATAACGCTCTGGAAACTTTCATGCTTTATATCGTAGATAGAGTTATATAACTCTTGCGCCTTGGTTATCTATCTTACAAATATGCGTAAAACCTTCCTCATTTTGTAAGTAGCAATTTTTTAATAGCAATTCAATTTGCTGCGCTGTTTCAAGTTTGTCAGCAATGACAAACATGGTCGGTCCTGATCCAGAAATACCCGATGCTAAAGCACCAAGTTGTTTTACCCGATTTTGCGTTTCATCAAAGTTAGGTAATAGTTGTTTACGATAAGGTTCTGCAATATTATCGCGCAGCATTGTTGCAGCAAGTTTTGGTTGATTTGTGTAACAAGCGTGAATAAAACCACCAACATATCGACCATGAGCGACGCAATCCGCTTTTTGATATTGTGCAGGCAAAATAGCTCGTGCTTGAGCTGTCGATACCTTTATACCTGGATAGGCCATCACCCAATACCAATTGTCAAAATGTGGAATGGATTCACTAATAATCCCCATTTCATCAAGGATAAGTTGCATTCCTCCCAAATAACAAGGTGCAACATTATCGTAATGAACGCTTCCAGAAATCCGACCTTCAAGTTCTCCCATCATAGAAAGCATTTCAAACTCACTAAATGGCTTATCAAAAAATTCATTTAAAGCAACCAATGCCCCTACTACTGAACATGCACTGGATCCTAATCCTGAACCAATAGGCATATTTTTTTCAAGTGTCATACTAACTGGGAGCGTTTTACCCATCGCTTCACAAAAACGCTGCCAGCATTGATATACAATATTGTATTTAGGATCGCGTGGTAACTTTTGAACAAATATTCCTTTACAAGTAAGAGAGAATTCTGTTGCGGTTTCAACTGTGATCAGATCACCCAACATCACACCACTAATCGGATTAATGGCAGCACCTAAAATATCAAAACCAACACTGATATTCGCCATTGATGCTGGCGCATATACTGTTAAAGATTTATGACTCATTTAACCTCCGATTTTACCTGATGTAGTGCGTAAAATATCAGCAAAAACACCCGCTGCAGTCACGTCATTACCCGCCCCATAACCACGTAGTACTAATGGAATTGGTTGATAATAACGAGTATAAAATGCTAAAGCATTTTCGCCATTCTTAACTTTATAAAGAGGGTCTTCACTATCAACTGCTTCAATTTTAACACTACATTGATTATTTTCGATACTACCAACATATCGTAATACTTTTCCGTTTTTGGCTGCTTGTTCAGATTTTGCTTTAAATTCAGCATCTAATTGCGGTAATTTAGTCATAAACTCATCAATATTGCCTTGGGAATATTCAGCGGGTAAAACAGATTCAACATTAATTTGATCGAGTTCAAGTTGTAATCCAGCTTCTCGCGCTAAAATAAGTAATTTTCTAGCAACATCTGTTCCAGATAAATCATCCCGAGGATCTGGCTCAGTAAAACCTTTCTCTTTAGCTAGTTTAGTTGCTTCAGACAATGACATTCCTTCATCAAGCTTACCGAAAATGAAAGAAAGCGAACCTGATAATATCCCTGAAAATTTAATAAGCTCATCACCCGCATTTAGTAAATTTTGTAAGTTTTCAATTACCGGTAAGCCTGCACCTACATTGGTATCATATAGGAATTTGCGTTTACTTTTTGCAGCTTCTTGGCGTAAGCGTAAATAATAGGCCATAGAGCTGGTATTTGCTTTTTTATTTGGAGTAACCACATGGAAACCATTAGCTAAAAAGTCAGCATATTTGTCGGATACTTCGCTACTTGAAGTACAATCGACTAGAATTGGGTTAAGCAGTCGGTTATTTTTGGCAAATTCAATAATACTATCTAATGTGTATTTCATTTCACTCTGTTTGATTTGTTCACGCCAATTATCAAGAATAATACCATCTCGATTAAGCACGCTATGTTTTGAATTAAATAAACCGCATACCCGTAAATCAATCTGTTTGTTTTTAAGCCATTTTTGTTGGCGACCAATTTGATCGACAAGTGCGCCACCCACACCACCAACACCAATTATAAAAACATCAAGCATTTTATCTGTTCCAAATAGCATTTGATGAGCAACTCGTACGCCCATTACCGCAACATCATTATCAACCACAACTGAAATTGAACGTTCAGATGATCCTTGTGCAATAGCGACAATGTTAATATTTGCTCTAGCTAATGCAGTAAAGAAATTGGCTGATAATCCACGTAATGTGCGCATACCATCGCCCACAACTGAGATAATAGCCAGTCTTTCAATAATTTCAATCGGTTCAAGTAATCCATCTTTTAATTCTAAGAAGAATTCATCACTTAAAGCTTCTTCTGCACGATAAAGTTCAGATTGTGGTACACAAAAACTGATACTGTATTCAGATGATGATTGTGTAATAAGAACAACAGATATACCTGCGTAAGACATCGCCGAAAAAACCCGAGCCGACATACCAACCATGCCTTTTAGACCAGGACCAGAAACGTTAATCATCGCCATATTATTTAAATTAGTAATCCCTTTTACAGGAGTGGTTGAATCAACAACATTGGCGCCAATAAGTGTACCTGGTGCATCAGGGTTATTGGTATTTTTTATTAAACATGGAATTTGGAACTGTGCAATAGGTAAAATGGTTCTAGGATGAAGAACTTTAGCGCCAAAATAAGAAAGTTCCATCGCTTCTTGATATGACATAGTTTTTAGTAATTTGGCATCAGGAACAGTGCGAGGATCACAAGTGTAAACACCATCAACATCGGTCCAAATTTCACAGCTATTGGCTCTTAAACAAGCTGCAAGAACTGCAGCCGAATAATCAGAACCATTACGACCAAGTACAACCAACTCCCCTTTGTCATTACCCGCTGTAAATCCAGGCATTAAAATAATATTTTGCTGTGGAATGCACATCTGTGCAATTCGATGACTTGATTCGGGAATATCAACCGTAGATTCTAAGTAGCCACCTTCAGCAATAAGCATTGCAACAGGATCGATTACGGTAATGGTGTGACCTTTCGCCTTAAGCAGCTCTTGCATAATAGTAATTGACAGTTTTTCACCACGACAAATAATTGATGCATTAATACTATCTGGGCATTGACCTAATAAGCGAATTCCTTCCAGCAATTGCTTAATATGATTTAATTCATTTAACGCAAAACGTTTCATTTCTTCATAAGCAAAATTAGGTTGTACTTTTGCAAGCCCCGCTAATAAATCAGCAAAAATTTTTTCCGCATCATAAATATTGTTTTTGATTTCTTGTCCGGCAACTGTTTTTTCAACCATTGCAACTAAATGATTAGTGATTTTAGCAGGTGCTGATAAAACAGTCGCTGTTTGTTCTTGTTTAGCATTATTTTCAATTATCTCCGCTACTCGCAAAAAACGTTCTGCGTTAGCAACAGATGTTCCTCCAAATTTTAAAACTTTCATATCACACCTTACTTATCTTTTTTATTTATGCCATTACGATTCAAAATACAATTATTCGACTTTTTTACATCGATAGGTATTATGAAAACCCTTTAGTGTTATAACATTAGTTATAATTTTATTTTCAAACTATAGTTAAATTTTAATAAAAATATTTATTACACAATAAAAAAACCCGCCTTTTAGGGGCGGGTTTTTTATATTTTTTGGGAAAAATCAACCCGCCCTAGATCGCGTAATAGTACCTAAGGTGCCAATAATGCCTGTCATACGGATTGAAATAATCATTATTTTTCCTAAAACTTTTTCACTTAAACTCTAAACAAAACAGCCCGACATTTTCATGTCAGGCTGTAATTCTAAAAAACTTTTTTGCTGTTTTCGTACTCATTAACAACTTTATTCAAAGCTTGATATATACTTTGCGCATCTTGTTTATTTAACGCTTCATCAAGAATATTGAGGTACGACAACATTAATTTCTGATTGTCTTCGGCAAACTGCGGTGATACTTCCTGATCTTCATATAACATGACATAAGTACGGGCAAACCCAAAGATCAAAAAATAGACCGATGCATTTTTCGGATCTTCTTGAATTAATGCTCTCATTGCCTTGCGTAGTTTTACATAGCTATCCGTACCCGGCAAACTTGTCGCAAATGTTTTCGTTACTTCAGAAAATGTCATTGCAATAAACCCCAATCAAAATCACAAGATGAAAGGATAGCAACCCGTCAGCAGAAGTGCAAGTGTATTTTGTTTATTAAACATAGTTTTTTATTTTTAATAAACAGCATATACCAATTAATACCTAATAAGTTTATTATTATAAATCCTTGCAAACAGATAATCCGGCTGAAGCTTGTGCAACAGGCATTATCTCAATTGAGTTAACATTAAAGTGCGTTGGTGTATTAACTAACCAAGATACGGTATTTGCTATATCTTCGGGCGTGATATAATCTACACCTTTATATACTTCCGCCGCTTGTTCATCATTTCCATGAAACCGTACATTTGAAAATTCTGTACCACCGCACAAACCAGGCTCAATATTGGTAACTCTAATTTTTTTTCCTAAAAGATCTGTTCGTAAATTTGCACTAAACTGCTTAACAAATGCTTTCGATGCACCATAAACATTACCGCCTTTATAAGCATAACTACCAGCTACTGAACCAAGGTTAATAATATATCCAAAATTACGTTCGACCATTCCTGGCAAAATTTGGTGGGTTAAATGTACCAAGCCTATTATATTGGTTTCAATCATGGTTTCCCAATCATTATAGTCTGCTTGGTATGCTGGTTCTAATCCTAAAGCTAATCCGGCATTATTAATTAAAATATCAATTGGTTGGAACTCTTTAGGAAGTTGTAACAAAATTGATTCCACCGCATCTTTTTTTGTTACATCTAAAGACAATGGTAAGAAGTTTGAACCTAATTCATCAGCTATCTTTTGTAGTTTATCGGTTCGCCTAGCGACACCAATAACTTTATAGCCATCTGCTATTAGCTTGCAGCAAATAGCTTGTCCAAATCCAGAGGAAGCGCCAGTAACTAAAGTAATATTCATAGTAAAAACTCCTTATAGGCTTAAAGACAATATAGATACGAGTATATTCTCATAATCAATATGATAAATATGCAAAAAGTGGTAAATAAATAATTTTACTTAAACGTATAGTTAACCTGAAACTTCTTGACAATAATGCAAAATAACTTTTATAAAAAACCCGCTAAAAAAGCGGGCTAATATTTAAATTTCATTTAGCAGATTCTTCTGATGGTTCTTCGTCTTTTAATGGAACAATCAGTGTATCAATATGAGTATTATTGATTAATTGACGAGCAGAAGACATTAACTTGCTCCAAAAATCCTGATGATGACCACATACAACAAGATCTGCGCCATATTCGTGAATTGCTTCAATTAATACTTGACCAAATTCACCATTTCCTGAAAGTGTGTGTGCAATAGGATATCCTGCATCATCAGCCAGTTTATTCAAAGCAATGTGTGCATCTTCTGTGATTTTGTCTTTCATATCATTCATATTAATGTCAACCAACCCTGTATATAGATCAGAATAGTTAATACCAACATGAATCAAAGAGATTTGAGCATTATATGGCCTTGCCATAGAGACCGCTTTCTCGACAAGAACTTCACTTTCAGGTGATAAATCCACTGCGACTAATATATGTTTATAAGCCATGATATTTTACTCCTTCCTATTTTGACGCTCAGGTTAAATTTTGAATTTATACTCTCTTTTTACTACTAAATTAATTTTTGAGCAAGCCAAAAAAGTGACCCAGATAACAAAATTGAAATCGGCAATGTCAAAATCCATGTTAATGCAATATTTTTAATTGTTTTGCTTTGTACACCACCACCATCAACAATCATTGTTCCAGCCACCGATGATGAAAGGACTTGAGTAGTTGATACTGGCATACCCGTATAGCTAGCAATACCAATTGAAAGTGCTGTGGTAATTTGCGCCGAAACACCTTGAGCATAAGTCATCCCTTTTTTACCAATTTTTTCACCAATGGTAACAGCAACTCGACGCCATCCAATCATAGTACCAATAGCAAGCGCTGAAGCCACTGAGATGATGATCCAAATAGGTGCATATTCAATTGTTTTAAGTAAGTCCTTATTGACCGAATTTAAATATTGTTTATCTTCTGACGAAACATTTGGTTGTTTAGCAACATGTGAAACAGTATCGGACAAGCAAAGTAGAATACGTCTAGCTTGTGAGCGTTGCTCAACAGTAAGAGATTCATAATCATTCATTTTATTAAATAGATTATTAGCAATATTTAATGTAATAAAAGAACGCGAATAATCACAATGATATTGATTTAAATCGCTGATAGGCACGTTAGAGTCAACTGTAGATTGAGAGCCAATTACAGTCGTTAAATCTTGATTATGAGTAACAAAATAGTCTTCAATATTGTGGATAGCATTGCGAGTATTGGTAATATCATAAGTTGAAGCACTCATATTAACAATAAAACCTGCGGGAGCAATGCCCATTAGCACCAACATTAATAAACCAATTCCTTTTTGCCCATCGTTAGCACCATGTGAAAAGCTTACACCGGCTGCTGATATAATAAGCATTATGCGAATCCAAAATGGAGGCTTTTTCTTACCATAGAGTTTTTCACGCTGCTCTGGTGTCATGAAAATACGTTCTCTTTTTTTACTACTTTTTTTGCTTTGACTTTTACGTGTCCAATATTTACGTAGTAAAAAAATCATCAAACCAGCAACAACAAGACCAATTACTGGTGAAATAATTAATGATAAAAAGATTTGAATCATCTTTGGAATATTAAGCGCATCAATAATTGATGTATCCATAATAAATGCATTAGCAAGTGCTACACCAATAATGGAACCAATTAAGGTATGAGAACTTGATGCAGGGATGCCAACATACCAAGTTCCTAAATTCCAAATAATTGCTGCGAATAAAATAGAAAATACCATTGCAAGCCCATGTGTAGAACTTACATTGAGTAATAAATCGGTTGGTAATAAGTGCACAATCGCATAAGCAACACTAAGGCCACCAAGCAACACACCGAAGAAATTAAATACTCCTGCCATAAAAACGGCAAGTTGCTCTTTTAATGCTCTGGTATAAATAACCGTTGCAACAGCATTGGCTGTATCATGAAATCCATTTATAGCCTCGTAAAAAAGCACAAATAACAATGCGAAGACTAATAATACAATAGTTGAAAATTCTAAATCAGAAAATAGATGAAACATAATAGATCTTTCTGTTGTTAATTAACGACTCTATTATCCTTTAGAATAGGATAATGAGCAAAACAAATTTTACATTTTTCGTTTAGCATAGCGGGCAGCTAAAAAAGCACAGATCATTAATTGTATCTGATGAAAGATCATTAAAGGTAAAATCATAATCCCCATAATCGACATTGGAAAAATAACACCGGCCATGGGAATACCACTAGCTAAACTTTTTTTTGAACCACAAAATACGATTGTAATTTCATCTTCTTTGCTAAAACCAAATAGTCTTGCACTATAGGTCGTAATCAATAAAACAATAACTAATAATACAATTGAGAAAAATATTATGTTTAATAATGATAAAAAGCCAACTTGTGCCCAAATGCCATTAATAACTGCATCACTAAAAGCAACATAAACCACTAATAAAATTGATAAACGATCAGTTTTAGAAATGATATTTTTGTATTTTTCTATCCATTTTATTATAAAGCGACGAGATAAATGACCAATAATAAAAGGTAACATCAATTTTAACATTATTGAGGTAATTGCATCGACTATATTCATTGAAGCAACAGCTTGAGTATTCATTAGTAACCCAACTAAAATAGGAGTAATAAAAACACCCAATAATGTTGATGCTGAGGCACTACAAATTGCAGCAGCTACATTCCCTCTTGCTATCGAAGTAAATGCTATTGCTGATTGTACTGTTGCAGGTAAAACACAAAGGTACACAAAGCCTAAATAAAATTCTTGCGATAAAAAAGTTGGCACTAAAAATTGCATCATAACGCCTAAGATAGGAAAAACCACAAAGGTCGTTGCAAATATTAACAAATGTAATCGCCAATTTTTTATGCCAATAATAATGGATTGAAAAGAAAGTTTAGCGCCATGCATAAAAAATAACAATCCAATGGCAAAAGTTGTAAGGTGCTCAAAGAATATTTTAGTTTGTCCCTTACAAGGCAAAATACTTGCAGTAATAACAACACAAATTAAAGTCAATAAGAATGGATCAATCTTCAAACGTTGGAGTATATTCATAGTTACCAATCTTTTTTGCTAAAAAAATCGCCACAATAGTGGCGATATAGTTTACGTGTAAGAACACTTATTCTAAGAAGCTACGAAGAACATCCGAACGACTTGGATGACGTAATTTACGTAACGCTTTAGCTTCAATTTGACGAATACGTTCACGTGTTACATCAAATTGTTTACCAACTTCTTCAAGCGTATGATCGGTATTCATATCAATACCAAATCGCATACGTAATACTTTTGCTTCGCGTGGCGTTAAACCAGATAAGATATCACGTGTTGCACTGCGCAAGCTTTCAGATGTTGCTGCATCTAATGGTTGCTCTAGTGCGGTATCTTCAATAAAGTCACCTAAATGTGAATCTTCATCATCACCAACTGGTGTTTCCATTGAAATTGGTTCTTTAGCAATCTTCAACACTTTACGAATTTTATCTTCTGGCATTTGCATACGTTCAGATAACTCTTCTGGTGTCGGTTCGCGACCAATTTCTTGTAACATTTGGCGTGAAATACGATTTAACTTATTAATCGTCTCAATCATATGTACTGGAATACGAATTGTTCTTGCTTGGTCGGCAATTGAACGTGTGATAGCTTGTCTAATCCACCAAGTTGCATAAGTTGAGAATTTATAACCTCGACGGTATTCAAACTTATCTACAGCTTTCATTAGACCGATATTACCTTCTTGAATCAGATCTAAGAACTGTAATCCACGGTTAGTGTATTTTTTTGCTATAGAAATAACTAAACGTAAGTTTGCTTCAACCATTTCTTTCTTAGCGCGTCGTGCTTTTGCTTCACCAATAGACATACGACGATTAATATCTTTAATTTGCTCAATAGAAAGATTAGTTTCCGTTTCAATTTGTTGCAACAAGTTAACTTGTGCAGCAATTTGCTCCTCGAAATCTTTTAAATTAGCCGCAAAAGCACTTTTCGAAGTTAATGCTTTATTATACCAATCCATATTATTTTCATTTCCAGTGAAATAATTCATAAATTGTTTTTTCGGCATCTTACATTGTTCAACGCAGATCTTCATAATTACACGTTCGTGTGCTCTTACACGATCCATCATACTTCTCATATTGTTGACAAGTATATCGAACTGTTTAGCAACTAAACGAAATTGTTTGAAAATCTCTGATAAATTTTCGATCTCTTTTTGTGCTTTTTTGTGACCTCTTCCATATTTTTTAATAGCTTCAGAAGTTTTATTATGCTGTTCTTGTAATTCAGCAAATTTTGCTCTAGCTACTTCAGGATCAATCGAAACATCTTCATCTGCAGATGAATCACCATCCTCATCTTCATTTTCATCGTCACTATCGTCGATTTCGATCTCGGTTTCACTATCTTCTAAATCTTCAGGTAATTCTTCTGTTACTTCTTCCGCATTTGGATCAACAAAACCGGTAATTAAATCAGATAAACGAACTTCTCCACTTTCGACTAAGTTATATTGCTCAAGTAGATAAGTAATCGCCTCTGGGTATTCAGACACTGAAGTTTGAACCTGATTAATGCCATCTTCAATACGTTTGGCAATATCAATTTCACCTTCACGAGTTAAAAGTTCTACCGCTCCCATTTCTCGCATATACATACGAACAGGATCGGTTGTTCGACCTATTTCTGACTCAACATTAGATAATACTAATGCTGTTGCTGCTTCAACGGCTTCTTCATCAGGGACATTATCTGAAAGTAATAACTCATCAGAATCAGGGGCTTCTTCAAGAACTTGAATCCCCATATCATTAATCATTTGGATAATATCTTCAATCTGATCTGAATCAATAATCTCTTCAGGCAAGTGATCGTTGACATCAGCATAGGTTAGGTATCCTAGCTCCTTACCACGAATAATTAGGAGTTTTAGCTGTGATTGAGAATTTTGCTCCATAAAAGGTATCCACTTTTAGTTATTTGGTCATGTGTATATTATATATGTAGAACATTAGCTGTTATCTACGTATACCCTATATATTTAGTCTTTTTTTGATAAAACAAGTATTAATGTCGCTAATTCTTTTTTCTCTGCGGTACTTAAGCCGGAGACTCTCTCTTTTGCGATTAGTTCATCTTGTCTTTGGGCGAGTATATTATCATATAACTCTTTTAAAGTATGTTTAAAAATAGATTCTATATCATCATCTTGGTAATGAAACTCCCAGGTTGATAAACGACTAATTTGCTTATAAAACGGCCTTTCTAAACACTCAGTTAATATTTGTGCAGTAGTTATATTAGGATAGCGCTGGCATAATTCAAGTAGTTCAATAAAAATATCAATACCAGCCATTTTCACTTGACCAATAGCATTAATATCGGAAACAAGCTGCGCAAGATTAGGATATTGAAGTAATAAACCGATCAAAATACGCATTGTTGTTAACTTCATTTGTGCTATTGGTGCAGTTTCTGGAACCTTACTTTCATATTTTTGGCGATTAGATTGCATCAATTGCTCTATTTGAGACAAATCAAGTAATCCTAAATAACGCCCAAGTTGTTGTAATAAATTTAATCGGAAAGCCTTTGCTTTTATTTGATCAAGTAAAGGAAGCGCCAATGAACTTAATTTAGCTTTCCCTTCCGGTGTTTTCAAATCAACTTGTTTTAGTAATTCATCAAATAAAAATTTAGACAAGTTTGGTGCGGTTTTCAGGTAATCTTCAAAACCTGTTTTACCGACTTTACGTACAAAACTATCTGGGTCTTCATCTTGAGGTAAAAAAGCAAAGCTTATCTCTTCACCATCAATCAAGCAGGGTAATAAAACATTTAATGCTCGCCAAGCAGCATTCCTTCCTGCATTATCTCCATCATAACAAAAGATAACAGAATCTGTAGCTCTAAATAGAAGTTTAATATGTTCTTCTGATGTTGCTGTCCCTAGAGCTGCTACCGCATAATCAATACCATATTGGGCCAGAGATACAACATCCATATAACCCTCTACAATTATTAATTGTTTCGGGTTACGATTGGCTTCCAAAGCTTCATAAAGTCCATATAACTGAAAACCTTTATGAAAAATAGGCGTTTCTGGTGAGTTTAAATATTTTGCTGAGTCATTAATAATAGTTCTTCCCCCAAAGGCGATCACATTACCTTGTCTATCACGAATTGGGAACATGATTCGCCCGCGAAAGCGATCGAATCGATTACCTCTATCATTATTAACTGACATCCCTGCTTTATCATATAACTCTGCTTCGTTTTTTGTCTTTACAATAGTTTGAAAAGCTAATTGGCTTGAATTAGGTGCGTAACCAATTTTATACCTAGCTATAATTTCCGTATTTAGCCCACGTTGTTCTAGATATTTATGTGCATCAATCGAGGTTGATAATGCTAATTGCTGTTGGTAAAAATTGGTTATTTTAGCCATTAACGTATACAGATCACGGCGAATATTTCGTGATTCAATCTGTTTTGATTGATCTATTTGGTTATTTTCATTATCCGTATAAGGAACTCGAATTCCTTGCATACTGGCTAATTCTTCAATAGCTTCAGGAAAAGACAAACGTTCATATTGCATTAAAAAATTTACAACCGAACCAGATGCCCCACAACCAAAACAATAGTAGATCTGTTTTTTTTCATTCAATGAAAAAGAGGCAGTTTTCTCATCATGGAAAGGACAACAACCAAAGTAATTATTCCCCTTTTTTTTCATTTTGACACGTTTGCTGATCACATCAAGTATACTTGTGCGAGCAATCAAGTCTAAAATAAAATCGCGAGGAATAAGACCTTTCATGATAATTCAACCGATATTGGCACTATACGCAAAGACAACAAGCCGTATGTATATGTACGGCTTGTAAAAATTTTTTATAAAAAATAGATAAAATTGAATTTTATATCAATTTAAACTTTTAGTATAAATATTAATATAGACGAGTGCGACGAGCGTTTTCTCTTTCTAATTTTTTAGCATGACGTTTAACAGCAGCTGCTTTTGCGCGTTTACGAATAGTAGTTGGTTTTTCGTAAAATTCACGATTACGGACTTCAGCTAAAACTCCTGCTTTTTCGCAAGAACGTTTAAAACGACGTAACGCTACATCGAAAGGTTCATTTTCACGTACTTTAATTACTGGCATGTGCCTCTCACCTCAAATTTGTTTAATATCACAAAGGACTAAAAATTAGTGCGCAATTTTACCTCTAATGGATATATGTTGTAAAGTAAAATATCCAATTATTGTATCATAACAAATTAATTTGCTAATCTCCCTACTCAATTAGATAATAAAACCATTTTTATTAATATAGATAGGTATTTTTATGTCATCGTTTATTACCGGTCAGTACCCCAAGCGCCGCTTACGCCGCAATCGTGTTTATGATTTTAGTCGCCGTTTAGTTGCAGAAAATCAGCTAACGATTAATGATCTAATTTATCCTGTTTTTATCGTTGAAGGAAACAATATCATTGAACCCGTTTCATCCATGCCAAACGTTGATCGAATGAGTATTGATATACTATTAAAAGAAGCTGAATATGTAGCTAAACTAGGTATTCCTGTTCTTTCATTATTTCCAGCCATTGAACCAGCAAAAAAATCATTACTCGCACAGGAAGCTTATAATGAAAATGGATTAGTACCCAAAGCGATTCGAGCATTAAAAAAAGAAATTCCTGAGTTAGGTATTCTAACTGACGTAGCCCTTGACCCTTACACAACGCACGGACAAGATGGTATTATTGATGAACATGGTTATGTGCAAAATGATATATCTGTCGAAATTCTTGTTAAACAAGCGTTAATTCAAGCCCAAGCTGGTGCAGATATTATCGCGCCAAGTGATATGATGGATGGACGCATCGGCGCAATTCGCGATGAGTTAGAAAAGTATAATTTTGTTAACACTCAAATCATGGCGTATTCAGCAAAATATGCTTCAAGTTTTTATGGTCCGTTTCGTGATGCCGTTGGATCCGCTCCAAATATAAAAGGCGGTAATAAAAAAACTTACCAACTTGACCCCGCCAACAGTAATGAAGCTTTGCAAGAAATTTATCAAGATCTTAGCGAAGGGGCTGATATGGTCATGGTAAAACCAGGTATGCCTTATCTTGATATGGTTAGAAGAGTAAAAGAGAGCTTCGCCGTTCCAACATTTGCTTATCAAGTTTCTGGCGAATATACCATGCTGTGCGCAGCAATTGAAAACGGTTGGTTAGATAAACAGTCCGTAATTATGGAATCCTTACTTTGCTTTAAACGCGCTGGTGCAGATGGAATATTAACTTATTTCGCTAAACAAGTAGCTGAATGGTTAGTTCAAAAACAATAAAATTTAATGAACTCACAATAAAGTCCCCATATTTATATAGTGGGGATATTTATCAAAAAAGTAAAAGAATTCATTTATTTTATCGGATTTATTCATTCTATTTTTTTACAAAATTAGCTATTAAATACAAAAAAATTTTCAAGTTTCCCCAAATGACTAATGGTATTTCAATTTTATTATCATGGCTTGAATTTTATAGCTTCACTCTTTTCATAATTATTTTGTCTATCAATTGTAAATATTAATAATTAAAATGATTTAATGCCAATATAAAATTAACAACCTGTGTTTCATAAAGCATGTAAAAAAGTTTCAGGAAAACTATATGTTTATGTAAAAATTTGGTAATATTTCATCAGATTAGTTACAAAGGAATGAAAAATGATTTATAAACTCATACCGAATGAATTACATAAAGAGCTTAATGATTTTCGTAATGATTTAGAGAGAATAGCCTCACAACATGTTGAGGTTTGTCCTTTTTGTGATAAAAAGGAATTTTATTTAATCCGTTCAAAACCAACTACCACTTACCGTTGTAAAGCTTGCTATAAATATTTTACGGCAGCAACGAATACACCTTTTAACCGTCTAACACCTTTTAATTGGTTAGATACCATTTTTGTTAGCCGTATAAAAAATTACAGTTATCAGGCAATAGCAAATATATTTGAATGTTCAACTGAGAAAATAATGCGCCGTGACCATGCAATAATTAATCACTTAAAGCTACATTATTTACCATTATATAAATGGTATATCAATAAACAACAGACAACCTTAAATCCAATCTTAATTGAACAACATAATTATATCAAATCAAAAATAAATACTTTACTTAATACACAAACGCCCCCTTGTTTACACTGTAACTCAACAGAAACGGTCAAAATAGGCAAACGAACATGTTACCGGTGTAAACGATGTCGACATAGTTTTAATCTTTTAAGCAATACTAAACTAAACCGTTTACCCAAATCTGAATTATGGTTGAGCTTTATTGATTTACTTATAGATGGGCAAGACAATACACAAATAGAAAAAAAACTAAAATTAACGAACAATACCGTAAGGCGATGGCGAGCTGTATGGTGTGAAATGATGATAAATTGGAATTGTGAAGCCCTATCTATTTGGTGTAAAGGTCATTAAAACAGTAAACATAGTACGATGAGTTATAGTTTGATGTTCTACTCTAAATATTTTTAAACAATAATACTAATAATGGAAGATAATGTTATGAAAAAATATATTTCTCTTTTAAATATAAGTTTATGTAGCAGTATATTATTAATTAGTGGTTGTGATGACAAAAAACTAACTAATAGAAACCCAACTCAAATTGCGGTTATTAACAGTTATCTTTTTCATACAGAACCAGAATTATTACCAGATAACAAATTATTTAAACAGCAAAAAATTGAAGGTTCATCGAATAAATTAATTAACTATAATAATTTAGGCTATGTAGATAATTATAATTTAGAAGGATTATATGGTGAAATCAATTATGATAAAGCCAAATACATTTACGGGATGAAAGAAACTAGAAATGAATATGGAATTACCTTTGACAATGCAAAAAACATTCTTGGCATGAAAAATAGTAATGGAGATATCGTTGCTATTTCTGAATTTGATGAGCAAGGCCATTTAGTAGAAACAACTTTATCTCACTTTGCAGAAAATAATATTATTTTTAATAGCAAAATAATTTATGAACAAGATCGAGTTGAGATGGTTTTATATAATGCTTATATTCCAGTTAATGAAAAAACCAAATTTCCTGTGTTAGTACAAGAAAAAGATATTATTTACAATGATAATAATCAATTAGAAAAAACTATCACTAAGTCATTTAAACTATCATCGAATGGTGACATCATAATTAATAACAAAAACGAACAAGAAGTTGAAATAACTGAAACTTGTACTTATTCTGATTATAATGAAAACCGAGATTGGACAAAAGCAATCTGTGTAACGACTGGTAATGAGTCAAAAACCGTTAATTTAATAAGAACCATTGAATATCAATAGATTTATTTATTATTTTTTAATACTAAAGAGAATATGATTAATCATTACCATACTCATCATATTCTCGGCAAAGTATAATGGTATCTTCAATTAAGCGCCGAGCAATAGTCCCATATTCGGGAATCTTAGGTAACTGAGAGTAATGATACCAATTTGCTTCAACTAACTCGCTAGTATCTACATGAATTTCACCACTTTCATAGTCTGCCAAATAAGCCATCATCAATGAATTAGGAAATGGCCAAGGCTGCGAACCTACATAACGAATATTTTTAATTGTTATTTTTGCTTCTTCAAATACTTCTCTCTTAACTGCCATTTCCATCGTTTCACCAATTTCAATAAAACCAGCTAAAACAGTGTATAAACTATCTTGATTATGCCTAACATGTTTTGCCAATAATATTTTATTTTTATTGCGAATAGCGACAATGATAGATGGCGAAATTTGTGGATAATAGCGTTCATTACAGTTGCGACACATACAACACCATTCTGTTGTACTAATATGCATTTCGTGCCCACAATAACCACAATATTTATGAGAACGATAAAACTCTGATAATTGAACGGCTCGTCCAGCCATATAAAATAATGATTGTTCATTATTACCAAGCAAAGTTCGAATTGAACTCATTGCTGTTTTCATTTCTCGGCAAATAAGCCAAGCTGTTTGACCATTCCACTCACCAATAGGTTGGGCAATTAGATTTGTAAAACCTAATTGTCTGGCATTTCCAACAGGAACTTCACCATTTGGTAACCATAGTCGTCCATTTTTACTGACAAACCAATAACCTGTTTCATTACCATTCAAATTTATTTGTTGCTGTATATTCATATCAATTTACACCAAAAACAACGAAAAAGGAGGGTCTTAACCTCCTTTATTATCAATATTATTTCTTTTTCTTCTCGTGAAGTCCTTTTTTCTCAAGTTCCCAATAAATGATGCGTTGCTGGGCAATTGTAAATAAGTTACTTACGATATAGTATAAAACTAAACCTGCTGGAAACCATAAGAAGAATACCGTAAAGATTAATGGCATATAAGTCATTAACCTTTTTTGTAATGGGTCAGCCGCTGGTGTTGGAGACATCATCTGAATTAAAAACATGGTACCGCCCATTAATAAAGGAAAAATATAATAAGGATCTTGTGCGGATAAGTCATAAATCCAAAGCGCAAATGGGGCATGACGTAGCTCTACAGCATTACCTAACATATAGAATAGTGATAAGAAAATTGGCATTTGAATAAATATTGGCAAACAACCACCTAATGGATTTACTTTTTCTTGTTTATAAATCGCCATGGTTTCCATACTCATTTTTTGTTTATCATCACCATAACGTTCTTTCAATGCTTCTATACGAGGTTGTAATAACTTCATTTTTGCCATTGAACGATATTGTGCACGTGTCAATGGGAATAAAATACCACGGACAATAAAAGTAATAATAATAATTGCAACGCCCCAGTTACCTACAAAACTATGAATAAATTTTAACAAATAAAATAGTGGTTGTGATAAGAACCATAACCAACCATAATCAACGGTTAAATCAAGATGATTGGCTGTCTCTTTCAATTGGTCTTGAATTTCAGGTCCCAACCATAATTTTGCACCAATAGTTTGACTATTACCTGGTTGAATAATAGTTGATTCACCTTTGAAACCAATCGTTGCTTGAGATTTGTTAGCTGTAGCCCGAGAATAAAATAAATTGTTTTGATCCTGAGCTGGCACCCATGCCGTTACAAAATAGTGCTGTAGCATTGCAACCCAACCTGTTTGGGTACTTACATCTAAAGCTTTATCTTTTATATCATCAAAACTATATTTACTATAGTTAGTGTTAGAACTAGAATAAGCCGCACCGCGAAAAGCATTTAGGCCTAACCCTCCGCCACCTTCAGTCACAGTACCTTTAGGTAACTCTATAGTTTGTTTTAATTGACCATACATCGAAACATCAATAGGACTTCCACTTTGGTTATTTATGTCATATTGTACATCTATAGCATAATTACCTCGATGTAATATATAATATTTAGTATAGCTAACACCATTAACCTGATAAGTCAGTGGTACACGCAATTCATCTTGTCCATCAGCTAATACGTATTCGGTTTGTTCTGTTTGATATACTGGTCGTTTTGATCCTTGAATTGCATTATCAGGGCCATCTTTACCAGTTAAGCCGCTTTCAGCAACATAAACAAAATCAGGACTTGATGTTAATAATTGGAAAGGAGTACCTGAATGAAGTGTTTGCTCATATTTTAATAATTGAGCAGCTTGCACATCGCCGCCATAAGTATTGATAGTAAGTGATAATACATCTGATTTTACAGTGATTGTTTTACCAAGCACGGCACTATTAGTTGAATTATCTTCCCCTAGCTGTTGTGTTAACTGGTTAATCACAGGCGGCTTGGGAGCATGATCTTCTTCCCACGCTTTCCAAATAAAAAAAGATACAAAAAGTAAAGCAATGACTAAAATATTACGTTGAGATCCCATTAGTGTTTTTCTCTATTGGTTTTAATTTTAGGAGGAACAAAATCTTCTCCTCCTTCATGTAAAGGGTGACATTTTAATACACGTTTAACCATTAGCCAACCACCTTTTATTATTCCAAAGCGTCTTAATGCAATTACAGCATATTGTGAACATGACGGCGTAAAACGGCATTTAGGACCAAATAAGGGACTAAGGATACGTTGATATATCCGAATAAAAAATATAAAAATATTAATTATCAATAAATTAAATGCACAAACATGCCTTTTTATCATTAATTTTAATTTATTTAAATTTTTTGCTTGGCTATGATTCGTTGGCATAGTTTATCAAATATCTCAACTATTTGTTGATTATCTAAGTCAATAACAGGAGATTTAGCCATTAGAATAAAATCAATATTAGGGAATTGATGTTGATGATAACGAAAATATTCCTTCACAAGCCGTTTGATACGGTTACGTTCATGGGCACGCTTTACCTGCTTTTTAGCTATGGCAAATCCCAAACGAGCATGTGCTAAATTATTTTTACGTGAAACAAGCGTAAGGAAAGGAGATCCAGCTCTGATGGATTCTTGGAAAACATAACTGAAATCAAAGGGAGTTAACAATCGCAACTCCCGAGGATAAGTGAATTTAATCACTCAACTTTAAATCAGCTAGCAACAGTTAAACGAACACGGCCTTTAGCACGACGGCGAGCAAGAACTTGACGACCGTTTTTTGTTGCCATACGAGCACGGAAACCGTGAGTTCTATTGCGTTTTAATACTGATGGTTGAAATGTGCGTTTCATGACGATTTATATCCAAATCTAATTTATCAACAAGGTTGTAGAGTGTAAACTCCACAGCATTAATTAAAGAGGTCGGAATTATAGTGTTTATTTCCTTTGTCGTCAATGAGATTTTAACAGATAAATTTTTAAGAAATCCATTAACTCCTGATTAAGATACAATTATATAAAAAACTGATACATACCCTATTAATTTAAGCATATATTTTAATCCTTATTGTCGATAAATAATCAGCAAAATAATAGTTTATGAGATTAATTTATCTTCTTTATAGGCTGATATCATGTATCAAAAACAACTCCAAAAAAGAGATACGAAAATTAAATTTCTTAATTATTAAATGCAATGACACGTTTACTTTTTTCACCACCGATTTCACGCGCTAATTTAGGCACTAAATATCCTGAAACTTGAGCTGCTAGTTGTTTCATTATTTGTTTGGCTTTCTCATCATTTACCATAAAGTGAGCGGCCCCCTGCACCTTATCAAGTAAATGGATGTAATAAGGCAAAATGCCAATATCAAATAGTTTATTACATAATTGCGCTAATGTTTCGGCTTTATCATTAACATTTTTTAATAAAACGCTTTGATTAAACACAGTTACACCTTGATGTTTTAACAGTGAAATAGCTTTAGCTACATTTTCATCAATTTCATTTGGATGATTGATATGAGTAACCATGATAATTTGTAATCGGCTTTTAGCAAATAGCTGACAAAGTGTTGATGTAATTCGTGATGGTATCACAACGGCTAAACGAGTATGAATTCGTAACCGTTTGATGTAAGGTATCTTTTCTAATTCTTTTATCAAAAATTCAATCTCATGATCTTTAGCCATTAAAGGATCTCCTCCAGAAAGAATAATTTCATCAAGTTCTGGGTGATTGGTAATATAATCAAGCGCAATGCTAAGATTCTTTTTATTTCCTTGGTTTTCATGGTAAGGAAAATGTCGCCTAAAACAATAACGACAATTTATGGCACAAGCTGTTTTAGTAATTAATAAAGCACGATTATGATATTTATGTAGTAATCCTGGAATAGTATTTTGTTGTTCATCCAAAGGATCATTACTGTATCCATCTACATTAATCATTTCATGATCATCGCAAAGAACTTGTAATAACAATGGATCTTTATAATTCCCCTTTTTCATTCGATTTATAAAAGCTATAGGAACACGAAGCGGAAATTGTTTTTTCGCTTGTAACATAGTAATTGAAATGGAATTAGGATCTAATTCTAAATAAGAATAAAGTTCCTTGATATCTGTCACGACATTGTTTAGATCTAATATCCATTCATCTTTATTATTTGGTTGTTCAATTTTTTGCTGTATAATATGACTCATTTTTGTAATTCAGAATGATAGTTGGAGCTTTTATGGCATCTTATAGTACAAATGAGTTTAAAGCTGGTCTTAAAATAATGCAAGATGGCGAGCCTTGTGTAATTGTTGAAAATGAATTTTATAAGCCTGGTAAAGGACAAGCAATTAACCGAGTAAAAATTAAAAAACTACTTTCAGGCAAAACAGTTGATAAAACTTTTAAGTCAGGTGAATCAGTTGAAGCCGCTGATGTTGTTGATATGAATTTAACATATTTATACACTGATGGTGAATTCTGGCATTTTATGAATAATGATACTTTTGAACAACTATCTGCCGATGCTAAAGCCGTTGGTGATAATGCAAAATGGTTAGTTGATCAAGCTGAATGTATCTTAACATTGTGGAATGGTCAACCTATCGCTGTTACACCTCCAAATTTTGTTGAATTAGAAGTTATTGAAACCGATCCAGGCTTAAAAGGTGATACTGCAGGAACAGGCGGAAAACCAGCAACTTTATCAACTGGTGCGGTTGTTCGTGTACCATTATTCGTGCAAATTGGTGAAGTGCTTAAAGTGGATACTCGTTCAGGTGAATATGTATCACGTGTTAAATAATGATGGTGGTTTTATACAAAAATATTATTAACCAAAAAAAGAGGTTACGTTAACCTCTTTTTTGTTTTAAGTAGTTTTAAATGGTATACATTTAATTCAATGACAACAGATTAATCTTTATATTAATTGTGATAACTTCATTGTTAATAATGAATTAATTAAATTGTTTTGCACCAAAATAATTTAATTGGCGCCATGATTCATAAACCACCACCGCAACAGAATTAGATAAATTCATACTTCGACTATTAGCTAACATAGGAATACGAATCTTTTTATCTTGTGGTAATGCATCAAGAACTGATGCAGGTAAACCTCTAGTTTCGGGACCAAACATCAAAAAATCATTATACTTAAAATTCACTTCACTATGAGATTTTTGACCTTTAGTCGTTAATGCATAAACTTGTGTGATTAGGTTAAGTTGGTTTATCTCTAAAAAATGAGTAAGATTTTTATAACGCGTTACGTTGACAAATTCTTGATAATCAAGACCTGCTCTTCTCAGCTTTTTGTCATCCCAAAAGAATCCCATTGGTTCTATAATATGCAAATTAAAACCTGTATTAGCACAAAGACGGATAATGTTACCAGTATTAGCTGGAATTTCTGGCTCAAATAAAACGATATTTAAGGCAATGTTTGACACAATACTTTCTCTTCTATTGTTTATATTTCTGAATTGGTAATACTATCACAATTCTAAGTCCTCCAAGATGACTTTTCTCTGCTTTAACATTGCCATGATCTTGCATGATGGCATTAGCAACAATAGCTAGCCCTAAACCAGTTCCTCCGGATTGACGATCTCGCGCTTCACTAGTACGATAAAATGGTCTAAAAATTTGCTCAAGTTCCTTGTCAGCTACACCAATTCCATCATCGTCAATACTAATTATTATCTGATTTTGCTGCGCAATAAAGTTAACAACGATTTCATGATTAGAATAGCGGAATGCATTACGTATAACATTTTCAAGAGCACTACATAAAGCCATAGGATAACATAAAATAGTATGACTAGTTGGAAAGTTAGTCACTAAAAACTTTTTCCCTATTTGTTCTGCTTCAAATGTAGCATTATCAAGTACTTGTTTGAATAATAGATTAATTTTCTTAAATTGACGAATTTCATTATTATCATATTGCTGTCTTGCTAATGACAATAAATCACCAATCATAGAATCAAGCTTTAATGCTTCATTATTGATACGTATAACTTCATTACTTTCGCCTTGTTTACGTCGTAATAAAGAAGTTGCAAGTTGTAAACGTGTTAAAGGAGTACGAAGTTCATGGGAAATATCGGAAAATAGACGTTGTTGTACTTCTTGCATCCGTTTAAGTTCTCTTAACATATGGTTAAAGCTAGCGCCTGTTGCTTTATATTCAGTAGATCCTATTTTTTCTAGCTCAGGCCACTCTTGTAAATTACCTTTAGCAACCTGATCTGCCGCTTTTTTTAATCCTCTTGCAGGTTTAGCGATACTCCATGATAACCATAGTAAAAAAGGAGAACTGATTAACATCATTAGTGTTAATAACAATAGAGGATGATCAAAAAGTAAATTAACAAATTGAGATTGAACATCGGATGCTGGTTGTAAAACATATAATTGATATGGTTCATCAGCATAATGAACCAAAAATGGTCCTATAATTTCTTGGAAATCATAAATCTTCTTAGCTGGATCTGAAATATTATGTGATATTTCGCTAAAATTTCTAACTAAATCAATATTCTTGGTGTCGGCAGTAATATATTGCTCATTTGGAGTGACAATAAATAAAAATTGACCAGATTTTTGGTAAGTATCCATTACAACAATAAAACGCATCCACCAACGAAAGCTATCTTTAGGTACATTGGATAGATCTTTTTCTATTTGTTTAGCTAACTCGTTACCGGTTTCTCGCTCTTTATTTGCAATGTAAGTTAAGTTTCTAGAATCTAAATTTGGTAATAAAATGATTAATGCTAAAAAAAAAGCTATCGTCAAAAGGAAGATAGTGAAAATTCGAACAGTTAAACGATCAAAAATCCACATATCACCACACCTAATTTAAAACTATACTGATTTCGTTATACATCATCATGATTATCAATAACAAATAAATATCCCTTAGAACGTAAGGTTTTAATCCACGGTAAACCATCACTACGAGGAGGAAGTTTTTTCCTTAAATTAGATACATGGACATCAATTGAGCGAGCAAGCGGAATAAATTCCTTACCTAAGACTGTTTCGCTCAACGTATCTCTAGATATGATTTTACCACCATTTTCAAGAAATTTAAGTAATACTTGAAATTCCGTACCAGTTAATTCTATATACTTATTATCATAATAAACTGACTGCTGTTTTCGATTTAATACCAATTTATCAACTGTATACTGTTGAGGAAGATCATCTGTTTCATTAACTAAATTATCCCAGCGCGTTCTACGTAATAGCGCGTTGATTCTAGCTATAAGTTCTCTATCATTGAAAGGTTTTAAAATATAATCATCAGCACCAAGTTCAAGCCCAATAATTTTATCATATTCATTATCTTTAGCCGTTAAAAAAATAACAGGGACAGTAAATTTGCTTCTAAGTTGAGATAACACATTTAATCCATTCATTTCAGGCATCATTATATCGAGCAGAACCAAATCAAATGACATATCAAACTTCTCTAAAGCTTGCACGCCATTATTCGCCGTTTCAACTTCAAACCCCTCTAGTTCAAGAAGCTCGGATAACAACGAGGCGATTTCTGGATCATCATCCACTACAAGTAATTTGTTCATTACAATCCTCTGTTTACTCATATATCATATTTATTTTTATCGAATTACATCAAGGTTTCACACTTTGCCAAATTATTATATATGCAAAAAATGCTATCAATACTAACAATATAGTAAATAATTGTTAAGTTCTACAATTTTAATACGTTAACATTAGAAAAACCTTGATCAATAAGATAAAGTGCTTGTAATTTACTCATCACTCCACGGTTACAATAAAGCAAATACTGCTTGCTTTGATCCAAATCACCAAATTGGGAGGCTAATTTATAAAAAGGAATTATTTTAATTTCAACATTATCGCCTAATAGTAAAGGATCATCCTCTTGTTCATCTGATGGGCGAATATCAATAATAATATGATCGTTATTAAGAGTCGATACGGTTTCAACCTGTTGAATTGTTGTGTCTGATTGTTTAGCTATTTCACGAATATCAATGTTTTCTGCATCTTCTATAGCTTTATTAAGTATTGAAAAATCAAAATTCAACTCTTCTGCTTCAATTTTTTCTTTAATGGCTTTGACAGTTGGACTTTTAGATATTACACCACAAAATTCAGGCATGGTTTTAGCAATATCTTCAGTGCCGATTTGTCGAGCAAGATTGATAATGGTTTCTTTATCGTGAGTGATTAGTGGACGTAAAATCAATGTATCACTAACATTGTCAATTAAGCGTAAATTAGTTAATGTTTGACTTGATACTTGACCAAGAGCTTCACCTGTCACAAGAGCTTGTACATTATAACGCTGAGCTATTTTAGATGCGGCACGGATCATCATTCTTTTTAAGATTACACCCATTTGTCCATCATCAATTTTTTCCAAAATCTCACCAACAACATCTGAAAAATTGATAGCAATAAAACGTACTTTATGTGAACTTCCAAAACGTTCCCATAAATAGTGAGCCATCTGTTTTACACCAATTTCGTGAGTTTTTCCTCCAAGATTAAAAAAACAGTAATGAACTCGACTACCTCGTCGCATCAGCATATAACTTGATACACCTGAGTCAAATCCACCAGAAATAAGTGAGATAACATCTTCTTGAGTACCAGTTGGGAAACCACCAATACCATCATGTCGACCTTTAACAAGTAATAACTTATCATTGTCAATTTCTAAATTAACCGTAACCTCAGGGCGTGTTAGCTTTACCTTAGCTGAAGGCACATATTTATTAAGTCCACCACCAACGTAACGTTCAACATCAATTGAAGTAAAGTCATGCTTTCCTCTGCGTTTAACCCTTACACAAAAAGTTTTATTTTCAATTAAAGGGGCATAGTAATTTAAAGCTTTTTCGAAAATATCATGCATATCGACATAAGTTAGTTCATCGACAGCTAGAATATGATGAATACCAGGGATTCGGGTTAGTAGTTCTAGAATTAAGGTTTCACTATTTGCTATTTTTGGACGAACTTCAATAAAATCCCAATGACGAATAACAGCAACATCTTCTATATGATGTTTTAATATATTACGAATATTGCTAGTTAATATTTTGATAAAACGTAAACGAACGGAATCACTTTTAATCGTGATTTCAGGAAAGAGTTTAACAATAAATTTCATAAAACTAAGATATGTTCTAAATAAAAATAGCGGTCATTATACTGTTTTTCTAAAAAAACATACAATTTAATCCAACAAATATTGAATCTAAAATGGATTAGAAAAACAATTTGTTATATCAAATCATTTGAAAATATTAATTTAAAATGATATTTATTACTGTAACTTGATCATAATTGATGTAATAAAGTTTTATTTTGTATCTAAAATAAAGAATTTCTATAAATCAACTACCCTACCGATTAAAAACAGTAAACGAATATAATTTTTTTGTATAAAAATTAATATTGATAATAGTTTTAAAACGTCGAAACTCAAATTATACCAACAATACCTTAAATTTTACTTGCTTGTTGCTCTGTCTTTCGTTAATATTTCGCTTCAATAAATTCTGTTGTATAAAACATAAAATTGACAGGTTGAAATGTACGGACTTTTAATTATAAGTTATTTGATCATTGCACTAGCAATAATCGTATTAGTTTTAATTCAGCGAGGAAAAGGCGCCGATATGGGGTCTTCTTTTGGTGCGGGTGCGTCAGCAACTTTATTTGGTTCATCAGGAAGTGGGAACTTTTTGACTCGCACAACAACTTTATTAGGTATATTATTTTTTGTGATAAGTATTGTTTTATCTAATTTAGGTAGTCGTGCTCACATCACCTCAACTGGTGAATTTGATAATCTCGAAGATACTGCTCCGGTAACAACTCAGCAAAGCGAGAGTGGCATTACTCCAACAACAGATCCTGTTGTTCAACCTGGACAAATAAATCCAACATCAGATATTCCTGAATAAAAACGGCGCCGTGGTGGTGAAATTGGTAGACACGCTATCTTGAGGGGGTAGTGCTCTAAGGGCATGCGGGTTCAAGTCCCGCCCACGGCACCAAATCAATAAACAGCAACATTCTTTTAAATTCTTTAAAACACATCAAAACTAACAAACACAAGGCTTAACGTCTATTTTGTTATTCATTAAGCATCAGTAAAATACACATTTACAACCAAATTTTTTAGGTATATGAATAGTTATACGGATGCAATATAACTAAAAATCGTGTAACTATGGTACGTATAATCACCTCGTTAATTAATATCCAAATCAAAACGTTATTTTGTCAACAAATAAAAATATATAATACTAAATTAATCATGTTATTAAACATACTATTATATTTTTTACTTAGCAATTCTCACTAATAAAACATAATATCTAAAAATTATTTTATTTAGAATAATTAATTTTTAGAATATAAACCACCATTAGTAAATTTTTGAAATATGACCTACCCTTATTTTTAGATATAAATTGATGATACTTTTTATGAAGGTTTATTTTTTTGTTTAAATCATAAGAAATCAATTATTATTAAAAAAACGAAAGAAAAATATAAAAAAGTATATATCACCTCTATTTTCGGCTATGCTATAAAAGTTCATTTAATAGTTTTTCTATTAGTCTTTATTCTCTTTTTTTATCAAAATAATTACTAAACTCATCAATGGAATATATTATGAAAAAATTAATATCAATATTATTGTTAAGTAGTTTATTTTGCAGTCATAGTTATGCTAATGAAAACCAAAGTAGTTTTCAAAAACAACCTAAGTCACAAAATAATAACCAATACATAGAGTATAAAGCTCAGTTGGCTGATAATGTTTTTTTATCATTTTTTGTCGATAACCAAGAGCAAAAGGCAATACCTGTATTATTTAAAGATGGTAAAAAATATCAACCGTTGAGTGTTGAATTTTGTGTTAAAGATTCTGATGAATGTTGGCGACAATTCCTTTATCATAATTCACTTTCCAAAATTACCTTTAACTTTGATAAACCAGAAAATAAAAAAGATTTATTAGAATGGAAAATAGATTATATTGATAACAATCAACTAGTCACTACTGATTTTATGCTTCCTCCGAAAACAGGAGCTTTACCAAATGGTGATGACGACTATGATCCTTATATTCTTTGGCAATCTGACTTAAGTAATTTCTAAAATTACCTTATGATTCTCGAATAAGATAAATAAGTTAATATAATTGAGATAATGACTGAGTTCTAAGCAGATTTTTATCAATTATATTAGCTTATACCTTTTAAAAAACTAAAAATTATTTATTCTTAACCAATTATACTTAAAGATACAATATAAAAGGTCTCGTCTCTTTTTAGTTATAAATTTTATCAATAATAACTTATTTTTTTATTTAAGACTATTACTCTTTTTGTAATAACTTTTCTTAAACCTTAATAATGCTAATTGCTCATTTAGTTCAGTTATGGTATCGATTAAAATCTTTTCTTGTTGATTAATGATAGTTAGACGTTCATCCAATGTTTCATCACCTTGTAAGCATAACTTAACATAATGTTGTACCTCTTTAATTGACATATTCGCATTACGTAAGCATTCAATCAATTTTGCCCATTGCAAATCTGCATCAGAGAAAAGTCGCTTTTCGTTCTGATCGCGTTGTAGAAATGGAAATAATTTCAATGAATCATAATACCTTAGTGTATGTACTGATAGGCCTAACATTTTAGCTGCTTTAGTCACTGTATACTTAGGTGTTTGGTTTAGTTCACCATTTTGAGCTATTGATGCAATACAGTCATTTATATTTACCATATTTATACCCATGTATTCATAAAAATCAATTAAATAGCTTATTAATCATAATGATTTGATAAACTTGACTTAGAGTTACTCTAACCATTATAGTTCACGCCAATATTTAATAAAAGTATGGGAGAAATTAAAATGAACCCAAATAATATAAGAAATTTTTGTATAATTGCCCATATCGATCACGGTAAATCGACTCTAGCTGATAGATTAATTGAGATGACAAATACGGTCTCTGAACGTGATATGAAAGAGCAATTATTAGATAACATGGATCTTGAAAGAGAACGTGGTATAACTATTAAGCTTCAAACTGTTCGTATGTATTATAAAGCATCTGATAGTATTGAATATGAATTAAATCTAATTGATACCCCTGGCCATACAGATTTCAATTATGAAGTTTCACGGAGTTTAGCTGCTTGTGAAGGTGCATTGTTACTTGTTGATGCTACCCAAGGCGTGCAGGCACAAACTATTGCAAATTTGAAATTAGCTCAAGAACAACATTTAACTATCATTCCTGTTATTAATAAAATTGATATGCCAAATGCTGATACTGAAAGTGTAATTAAGGAACTTGAAGAACTTGAGGGTATAAATTTAGACAATGCTATTTTAGCTTCGGCTAAAACTGGGATTGGAGTTGACAACATTTTAGAATCCATCATTGAAAATATTCCTGCACCTGAAGGCAACAAAGATAAACCTCTTCAGGCATTAATATTTGATTCCCATTATGATGTCTACCGAGGTGTTGTGCTACATGTTCGCATTTTTAATGGTTCAATTCGTACGGGAATGAAAATTAAAATGCTCAAAAGTGAGCTTGAATTTGAAGCGTTACAAGTAGGGGTATTTTTACCTGCCATGAAATCGGTCGAAGAACTTATGACTGGTGAAGTAGGATTTATTTCTACAAATATTAAAATTGTGTCAAATGTAAAAGTGGGTGATACATTAATTGAACCCAATAAACCTGATACCAATGCAGTGCCTGGTTATAAAGAGGTTAAACCAATGGTTTATGCCGGCCTATTTCCAATAAAAAATGAAGATCAAGAAAAACTGAAAGATGCCGTTGAAAAATTATCGCTTAACGATTCAGCATTCATTTATAAACAAGAAAATTCAATGGCACTTGGAGCGGGATTTCGATGTGGATTTCTAGGTATTTTGCATATGGAAATTATTCAAGAAAGACTTGAACGAGAATATGGAATCGAAATTCTATCTACATTTCCTAGCGTTGAATATCGTGTAACGTTAAAAAATGGTGAAATTATTAGCGTTAACAACCCTATGTTACTGCCGAGTTTTGAAAAGATCGAGTATATTGAAGAACCATTTATTGATGCAGCAATTATTATTCCTATGGAAAATATTGGCGAGATTATGGAACTCTGTCAGGAAAAACGCGGTATTTATGTCGATATGATTTATCTGAATAATAAAATGGCCGAGTTGACATTTAAACTGCCAATTTCAGAAATTGCTTATAATTTTTATGATTCACTTAAATCAATTACTCATGGATATGCATCAATAGATTATCGAGACCGATGTTATATTGTAACTGATTTGGTTAAAATGGATATTTGGCTGAATGATGAAATTGTCGATGCTTTTTCCTTTATTTTGCCAAGAGATAAGAGCTTTGAACGCGGTAAACAAATAGTTCAAAAAATGAAACATGTTATACCTCGTAAACTCTACCCAATGCCAGTACAATCAGTAGTTGAAAATAAAGTCATTGCAAGGGAAGACATTCCACCATTACGTAAAAGTGTAACAGGACGTGGCTATTCCGGATCTGCATCCAAAAAGAAAAAGATAGCTAAAAATATTAAGGAAAATAAAATTAGGCAACGTAAGTTTGGCGGTGTTGATATCCCACAAGAAGCATTTCATGCGGTATTGGATATTCATTGATAATACTAATAGTTGCTGTATTAATTGTATATAATTTAATATTTTGTTATTTTCTAATAAACTCGGATAAAGAAAGTTTTGCTGACAATCGTTGGCAAAACTTTTTATCGTACATAATATAAATTATTTTTTATGTAATCCCACTTAACACAACAATATAAAGTTCTCGATAACAGAAAATTAATGATGACATTATATACCTGTGGTATTAGCTACTGTGTTCTTACTATATCTTTATTTTTGTATTTATATAATTATCATATTCTATAGACTTAGTATTCTGAACATAACTAAAACAAAAAAACTTAAATAACTATTTTTTTAATTATTGAATCTCAATATTCAGAATAAACTAACTTAAATAATTTTTTTACTCTTAATTTTAATGTGCAACTTTCTGCAAATAGAGAAGTGAAAATGAGAAGCGAAAAATATCAGGAATATTACTATTGCAGAAAATTTTCTAATTAAACATGGTAGTAACAATGTTTATACTAGCTTTAATTCTTTTGTCATCCAAAATTATAAATCACATATTATTGTTAATAAATTGAAGTATTTTATCATCTCAAACTACTTCTTTAATTTTAAAAAACTTTATTACCTATTTATATGTGAAAATTTTTGCTTCTCATTATTTATTTTTGTCTATTTTACTTGCTAATTTTTAACGGTTTACTGAACCAATATCAACAATACGATCAGCACTTTCTATTGTTGATTTTCGATGAGCGATAATAATACGCGTTATTTTTAATGAAGATATTGCCTTATTAATTGTAAATTCATTATCTTCATCTAGATGACTTGTTGCTTCGTCAAGAAATAATAAACAAGGTTTACGATACAATGCTCTTGCAATTAGCAACCGTTGTTTTTGCCCACCAGATAAGCTATTTCCTAACTCACTCACTAACGTTTCGTATCCCATAGGCATACTCATAATTTCGTTATGAATATTGCAATATTTTGCACATTCAACAAGCCATTCATAATTTTTTTCAGTATCGAAACTTGAAATATTATCAGATATAGAACCAGCAAAAAGTTTATCATTTTGTAATACACTACCAATAATATCTCTATAATTATTGACACCAAATTTATAAATATCAATTCCGTTTATAAGAACTTCACCATGTGTAGGTGTAAGCAATCCATTCATAACTTTCATCAATGTTGTTTTACCCGCACCTGATGGACCAATAATTGCAACACTTTCACCTGCTCGAATTTTCATGTTTATATTAGTAAAAATAGGTTTAGAAAGATTATCGTATTGATACGCTATATCGCGCAATTCAAATTCAACAGGAATATCTTTAGGGAATGAGTATTTTGATTCAATATCATTTTCAGTATCAGTTAACACAATATCGGTTAGTCGTTCAGTATGTAAATTTAGCATTTTCAAATCTAATACCATATTTATCAAATTTGCAGCCTGTTCTGAGAATTGAGCTCGATATGCAGTAAATGCGATAAACATACCTAGCGTCATCTTATCATCCATAACAAGTGCAGCACCAATCCACAATATTGACGTTTGCTCAATCATCATAATCAATGTGTTAACACCACTAAATATCATTTCTAATTTAGTAAGACGAATATTTGCGTTAGTTGTATCAATATTCATATTGAGCCAATATTGAGCCCTTGACTCAGTGAGTTTCAGTGATTTTAAGGTATCAATACCATATAAGCTTTCCATAAAATGGGAATTAGCTTTTGCCTCTTTCACTATTTTTTCTTCTGATGCTTGTCGATAACGCTGATAGGTTGCCACACGTAATATTATATATATTAGAGTAAAACCACAGACAATCCATACCAACCAGCCCCCATACAAAAACATCATGATAAAAACACCAATTGACATCAAAATATTAATAATACTTTTTACTATATTATTAGTTAGTGTTTTACAAATTATTTCTAAGGATGAAAAACGAGACTGAATATCACCAAGTTTTCTTTTTTCAAAATAAGCTAATGGTAACTTCATTAAATGACCAAAAAGACCTGCTTTCCATTGAATATCGACTAAAGATCCCATAATTAATGATGACCAAGAACGTAACATAGCAATAAATGTTCTAAATAATATAAAAAACAGTAATCCTACACAGATTAATCCGAGTAAACTATGATCTTTTGCCATAATTACATGGTCCATGACCAATTGAGTTCCAACGGGTAGCAATAAATTAATGGATTCTATAATGATAGATAGTGATAAAATTTTAACTAAAAACCCTTTTAAACCATCAATTTGAAAGAGCATTTTAATCAAACTAAGTTGACTGCGTTCTGTGCGAGGTTTAAACTCTTTATCTGGCCACAACTCAAGCGCTATCCCACTAAAATGTTTTGACATTTCATTAAGACCTACTTCACGGCGACCAAATGCAGGGTCATGTAAAATAAATTTACTTTTTTTAACCGCAACTAATACAACAAAATGATTGAGATCCCAATGTAAAATACAAGGGGTTTTTAACTGTTTTATCTCATTTAAATCTAAGGAAAGTGGACGGCTTCTTAAATGTACAGAAGCTGACATATTAATTAATGTAGCAAGAGTTACTCCATGTGATGACACGCCAATTTGATTCCTTAGACTAAATAAATCTACGTTCATCCCATAATAACGGCAAATCATAGTTAAACATGCAAGACCACATTCAGCTGCTTCTGTCTGTATAATTTGTGGTAATTTTCTTTTCCAACCAAAATGTAAACTTTGAAGTATATGCTGAAACTGATTTCTATTCATTGATTGGTCCTGTAATACTTTTCTGAATATCATAAAAAGGTGATAGCATCCATTGATAAATAGGTCTTTTTTCTAAAAATAGAGTAATGTCAGCTTTCATTCCATTTGTTAATTTAATTTTACTATTAAATTTAACCATTTGTTGTTTATCCAGCGAAACCATTACTTTGTAGTAAGCTTGATAATTAATATTATTTTGAGATAATGGCGAACTACTATACGTTGACATTTCTTGGCTAGAGGCAGGCACATTGGATATTGACATAATTTCACCTGAAAACTGCCCAAATTTTTGATAAGGATAAGCTTCATAACGAATATTAATCTTATCATTAACTGAAATATAAGGAACACTTTCATTAGGTGCCCAAAGAACTAAATAGTAACTATCAGCATTAGCTGGGATAAGTTGTGCTAGACTATCATCTGTTTTTACCATCTGACCGTCTGTTACACTAAGTGATTCAATTCGCCCATCACTAGGAGCGCTAATAATTAATGTTCCTTTAGCATTTACTTCTGTTAATTGACGTTGTAGAGCATTTAATTGAAATTGGTATTCAGATATTTTGTTATCAAAATCAGCTATTTTTGTAACTAATTCGCTATTGAGTTGTATGATACTTAAGTTCTCTTGTATTATTTGATTTTGTAAAAATTGATAAGAATTTTGTTGCTGATAATATAAATATCTTTGATTATTGAATTGTTCATTATTAATAAGTCCCTTTTTTTGGTAATCAGCATAGTTTTGCATGCTTTCAAACATTTCACTCATACCTTTTTCTGCATTTTTGACGAGTAATAATGAATCTTGATGAAATCTATTATATTCATCTATTTGTTGTTTCAATGCATTTGATGTGATTAGTTTATTTTCTTTTAGAGTTTCGATAATTTCGTATATATTATTGATTTGATTATTAATTGATTCGATTGTGTTTTGAGTGACATTACCTAACTGCGTAGTTTGACTAACATCTAAATCATAAATGGGGTCACCTTTTTTAACTTTATCGCCTACTTTTACATGAGAGTTAATAATAAAACCTTGCTGTGTTGAAAATAAATTAATCGCTCTTGGTTGTGTAGTTATTTCACCAGGTACATTAATTCGTCTAGTATAAGTACCGAATATGGCAGCAAGTACTAAAACGATAATAAAAACAATCGATAATAAAAAGACAAACCATGCAGAATACCCTTTTATTAATAATGCTTTTCCCATCCATTTTGCTTTCTGGTAATTAATAGCTTCTTGACGAAACAATCCATTATTTTCCATAAAATATTTTACCTGTTTGTACTTTTATACTTAGTTGTTAATAATAATTTTTATTATTTAATTATTTCAATAAATTATTCAATTATATGAGTTTTAATTTTGATAAAAAAATCACGTTTAAAATATATTAATAAGTCTATTACTGAATATAATTTACTTAAAAATCAGATCGATTCCATAATATATGACCAACCAAATAAAATAAGTTCTTAATTAACTTTTTGTTTATTTTCAAATAACTAGATCATTTTTTAAAACAAAACGAGAAGCGAACAATCGCTTCTCGTTTAACTATATTAAACAATATTAATTAAAAACGAACAGAACCTGGAAAATGTAGACCTAAATGAGTTTCTACAATCTTACCAATATTTTCGCCTAATATTTGGCCTGCATTTTGGGAAGATTGAGTTAAATCATTATTGATTGCATCAATTACAGCACCAATGCCAGCACCTAAAGCACCTGCTGCATCCATAATAGCACCAGCTCCAGAAACTTGTTCAACTTCAATTAAATTTAATTCTTTCATAATATGTTCCTTTTTTCCATAATAATTTTTTGCAAATTTGAATTAAAAAACACCAATTATTACATGGTATCAATTAAATTCATGATCATTTAAACAGAAAATAAAATATCGATCAAGTCAATTATTATTACGCATAATTTTCACATGAAAAAAATGAACGTTTAATTGAGCATAAATGTTTTAAAATTAATGATTATTTTTACTTAATATTAACTTTTTATAGATAAAAAATTAATGTTAGGTAAGCACAAAAGGAGGTTGTTATTTTTTTGATAGTATGAAGGTAAACAAGAAAAATAATTTCATATACATGTTTTCCTTTTCAAATTAATTGATGATAAATAAGGAAATAATGACAAAATTTTTACTTTCATATTCATGGATAATTTATATCTAATAAAATCCATATAGAAATAAACCATTTAACATGTTAGTTGATATTTTAATTTAACAATTATTAATGATTTCAAAATAAAAACGCTAAATTTTACCTTTAAGGTATATATTTCATTCCTATATGATTTTTAACAATAAAACGAGAAGCGAATCATCGCTTCCCGTTTAAGACATTAATTAAGGACGAAGTGTTGGGAAAGGTAAGCCGATAATAGCTTCAACAACTTGACCGATACCTTGGCCTAATAATCTACCTGAATCTTGTCCAGCAGTGCTTACGTTATGATGAGCTGCATCAACAACAGCACCAATACCAGCACCTAAAGCACCGCCTGCATCAGCGATCCAGCCAGCACCAGAAACTTGTTCTACTTCTACTAAATTTAATTCTTTCATAATGTGTTCCTTTTTTCCACAATAGTTATTTTCAATACTAGAATCTAAAAAATACCATTAATACATGGTACTGTTTAAACTCATAAATATTTAAACAGAAAATAAAATTTGAATCAAGTCAATTATGATTACAGTTAATTTTCACATGAAAATAAATAACCTTTTGATTAATTATAAGTATTTTAAGGGAAATGATATTTTTTTTACTTAACCTTAACTTTTTTAAATAAAAAAAATATATTTTTTGACAAAAATAGAACTATTTTTTGCATAAATACAAAATTAAACGATAAAATATTTTTCTACTTTAGCATACATCATATACGACTAAATTTCTTAAAAAATAAAATATTGCTGGCAATCACCAGCAATATTATTAAGCAAAGCCTTTTAATCCAACAACATGAACATGCTCTTGATTATTAATAACTTTACGAACTAATTTGTATGTAGTCCCTTTTTCTGGGCTGATATTTTCAGGTGCTGCAATAATGAGCTGCATTTCTAATCGTTCACATAGCTCAAAAAGCGTTGCAATTGATTTAGCATCAAGACGAGCGGCTTCATCTAAAAATAATAGTCGGCATGGTGAAATATCTTTATTACGCAGGCGCTTAGATTCTTCTTCCCAGCTTTGAATTACCATCAATAAAATTGACATACCAGTACCAATCGCTTCACCAGTTGATAAAGCACCACTTTCGGCACGTAACCAGCCATCAGCGCCACGATTAACCTCAACGTCCATCTCTAAATAGTTTCGATAGTCAAGCAACTCCTCACCGATATTCTGCGCAGTACGTTGCCCCATATCAATATGTGGATTTAAGCGTTGATACAGTTTAGCTAAAGCTTCTGAGAAAGTGATTCGATTGTTGCTAAACAGATCTTGATGTTCACTTTGCTCATCAGACAAAGCAGCTAATAATGAAGAATGGGCCTCACGAACATTTACGTTTAAACGTACACCATTAACTTGACCAAATGCCACTGCTTGTAAACCTTGATTTAACATGCGGATACGATTTTGCTCACGTTGAATAGTTTTACGTATAATATTTGCCACGCTTTTGGAACTTATCGCTAATTGCTGCTCACGCGAAGTAAGTTCTTCAGTTAAGCGAGATAATTCGATTTCCATTTGTTCAATAGCTTCAATTGGATCATCAGTTTTCACTATATCTTGACGAATTCGTTCTCGCAGATGTTTATAAACTGCAATATAGAATTGAATTTTACGCTCAGGCCGTTTTGGATCTTCGGATAGCCTTAATACATCACGCAGATGTTCATTATCATTCACAGCCAAACGTAGTGAACCCAATGCCTTATCCGACATAGAACGTAGCTCATCAGCACTTAGATAAGCAAGTTCCCGGCGATGTAATCGACGTTCAACACTATTATCTCTGACTAATCTTAATACTAAACACCACCCAGCTTTAGCTTGTGCCACTTGTTCACGTAATTGCTTGTAATCACGTAATGTTTGGGTCAAACGTTTTTGCATTTGTGTCATTTCGCCTTCACAAACAATCAATTGTTTTTCAAGTGAGATACATTGCTGACGATTATTATTAAGTTTTTGATGAATTTCATCACGTCGTATTCTGGCACGCTCTTCGGTAATCGCATCGGCTTTTACACCAATTTGTTCTATCTCATTCTGTAGTTCATTAAGCATATCTCGCTTAGTTTCAAAAGCACTTTTTAATGAGGCAAATGTCTGATTATACTGATTATATTTATCTTGATATTGCTGCATTTGACGACGAGATTCAGTTCTTTGTGCTTCAACCACTTCCAATCGAGAACGCAATTTTTCATTTAAATCAGTATTTTCACCTAACATACCAGCCGAGTCTTCATAACTAAAGTGAGATCGACGCTGCATCACTTCAGTTAACGCAAATATTTGTTGGCGAATAGTTTGTTGTTGCGCTTTTACGGTGTTGTATTGCTCGCGTAAAGCTTCATTTTGTTCAGGATCGCTTTGTAAAACTGCAACAATTGGCTCCAGCTCTGAAACTGTATTATGGTTCCGACTGACATATTGTACTGCTTCTTGTGCTTCTGCTAATTGTTCACGCAAGTCATCAACTCGATCTGCAAGATCGTCATCAGCCAATAAATGCATTTGTGCAACAAGTCGATTAACGATAGTTAATTGTTCTTTAAGGCTTGATACTTGTTGCTGATTTTGTTTATCAATACTTTCTTGTGATGATAACTGACGTCCGATTTCAGTACGCCTAGTTGCTAATTTTTGTGCTTCAGCTTCAGGATCAATATCAAAAGCTACCGCTAAATACTGACCGATAAATTGCCCAACATTTTGCTCAATTCGTTGTAACTTTTGTAAGTCAAATGATACAGTTGCATAACGTTCATGCAGTTGGTCTCGTTCAACTGATAATTTTTCAAGATGAACCTCGCGCGCAGCCCGGCCAAATAATGGTACTTTAGGAAAGCTAGAAAAACGCCACTGGCGCTCCCCCGTTTTAACCAATACTGCTTTATCCATTTCTTCACAGTCAAATACACTATCATCAAATGATGATGGGTCACCCTCAATAAAATAGATATCTTCAGGATAATCTTCTTCACTTGCAGTAAGAGTTTCAAGTTGTGTTTTTACTAAGGATAAATCGGGCACCACAATAGCTTGCCTTGATGGACCATATACTGCTGAAAAATAAGGGGCATCATCAATAGTGACATCTTCATAAATTTCAGATAGTAATACACCATTAAATCGTTCTGCCAATGCCGATAATCGTCCATCATCAACCCCACTTGGTTGATTAAGTTGTTCAATTTGTATATCCAGTTGATTACGTCTAGAATTGATTTGATCACGTTCAGTAACAAGTATGCGTTCCTGTTCAAGCAATTGCTGCATATGTTGTGTGACCGTTTGGCTATGAGTAAATGTTTGACCAGTTTGTTCTTGCAAAGAAATTAAAGCATCTTGCGCTTTTAACCATGTAGGTGCTTTTTGCCGATATTCAGTAATCTTCGCTTGAATTTGTTCCAGTTCTTGTCTAAATTCAATTCGTTTTTCACTTGATTCATGAGCCAGCTCCGCACTTTCTTCTAATTGTACTTCAAGCGCTTGTTTTAATTCATCCAGATCATCGTAATTAACTTGACGTCCAATACGTTTACAAAATTGGGTTAATAATGATTCTGCTTCTTTTTGCTCAAAAAAACGTTGTTCTAATTCATCTAGTTGTAATTGTAAATGTTCAGCTTGATCAGCTTGATAACATTGTGACGGCCATATCCTTAATGCTTCTTTGGCTGCAACAAATGCATCACTGCGAACCACATCACCTACTAATTTGACAACAAGTTGATAAGCTCTATCAAATTGATTGATCGCAGCATCAGAAACACTGAGTCTTTGCTCAAGTTCTAATACTTGTTCAGTTATCTCTTTTTGTTTTTCATCAAACTCCTCAAAATGATTTTCAATATTACTAAGACCTAATTTAGGTAATTGGCATAAAGACTGCGCATTTTTAAGAGCTTGCAGTGCTTGTTGATATTGAATAGCTCGGGTTTGTTGAACATCAAGCGCTTGCTGGTAATCAGCCAGTTGTGTTTTTATTTCATCAACTTCTTGTTCTGTGTGTTCAAATTGATCACGATAAATTTGATATTGTTCCTTAGCTTCAAGTACTACTTCATTTTGTTCTTCAAGCTTTACATTTAAATCATCTAAATCTGCTTGATAGCGATCAATCTTTTCTTGTTGACGCAATGCCGTTTGTGCAAGATTTAGATGATCATTGGCTGCTTGTAAATCAGTTTCCAAATCGCTTTGTGCTTCTTGATATTCTTTCAACTCTTTCGCCATTTCAACTTGGCGGAATTGATTACTTAAAAGCAGATCTTGTGTTTTAAACATATCTCGGCGTAAGCCTAGCACGGATTCAATGTGCACACGACGTTCATTAGCATGACGCATGTAGTCAGCAGCTACATAGTTAGTCGATTCGGTAATAAGATGTTTAAACAAATCTCGATCAGATTGCGTAACTCTAATAGCTTCTAATGTCATTCGATTTTCACGTAGTGCGGCCTCCATATCTTGGAAAGCTTTACGTACACCGCTATTTTCGGGCAATAGATAATCACGTAGTGAACGGGTAATAGCGCTTGAAATACCACCATAAAGAGAAGCTTCGATCAGGCGATAATATTTACTACGATCGGACGATGTACGCAGACGCTTTGGTAATATACCAAAGTCAAACATCACCGAATGATAGTCAGTAATTGAGTTAAATTGTTTAAAAATTACGCCATCCATTCCCTCAATTTTTTCTTTTAACTCAGGTAATGAAAGGATTCGTGCTTGTTTATCGTTTAAACGTTGAGTGACTAATTCTGTTGGAGTAATACCAACAGATAAACCTTGTATCAAAAAAGGTTTAATATCGACTTTCTTATCTCGACCAGCTACTTGCTGTAAACGTACTCCACAAATTATACGTTGATTACGAGAATTAATTACATCAAGCATAGAATAACAGACACCAGGTTTTAATTTTCCGTGTAAACCTTTATCTCGTGAACCAGATGTTGCCCCTGCTTCAGTTGTGTTTCTGAAATGTAATAAAGTTAAATCAGGAATTAAAGCAGTAACAAAAGCTGCCATTGTGGTTGATTTACCCGCACCATTACCACCAGAAAGAGTTGTAACCAATTTATCCAAATCAAAGGTTCGAGCAAAAAAACCATTCCAGTTTATCAGTGTCAATGAGTGAAATTTACCATGCCCAATCATAATTATTCTATCTCCTCATTAACATCTTGGTCTTCATTATTATCATCTAAGGTAAGTGATGATTCTATCTTGATTGCTTCACCATCACGGATTAAACGCAATTGAGCTTCTTGCACATCATCACTACTACGAACTTCTGCACCAAAACGAAAAATTGATTCATTAATGCGAAAACGGCTACTGTCATTACCAACAATGAAGAAAATCATACCAAGTCTACGTAATCGATTTAAAGCAGTTTTGACTTTATCAAATAACTTTTGACGATCTAAATCAGATCCAGTAGATCGCTGATTAACTAATTTAAGCAATTTACTTTCATCAGCTAATGATATCAGTTCATCAAACAACTCTTGCAACGTAAAAATCCCTTCATGAGCTAATCGTTCTGGACTTAAGTAAAGGTAACAAAGCACTTTGCCAACTAGCATTTCTAACTCAGATAATACCGAGCGAGGAATTAACGTTGTTGAGCGAGGTCGGAGATAAAAAAAACCTTCTGGTGCTCTTATTAATTCAACATTATAACGTTGGTAAAATTGTTCAAGTTCTAGTTGAAAGTCCATTAAAAATGCATGATGATCAAGCTCATCAATGCCAATATGACGCCCAGAACGCAAAGTACTATCAAGCTCAGGAAAAATTGGGTTTGCAATTGCTTGCGCCAATTTAACTGGCATATATTTATCAATGGATGCTTGTGAACTTGCCGCTATGCGTCCCATAACTTCATCAAGATGATGTGCTGTTTGTTGTGTTTCAAAATCTTTAGTATCTGTTGATGACATGTGCTTGTACCTTAGCTCCATAATCGTTAATAGGTTTCCATTCGTTAGGTATACCGAGCAAATCATCTTCGGCAATACCAAGTCGAATAGCCTGATCGATAAATAACCTTGCTATATCAAAATGTTGTTCGCGTGGAAATTGTGCTAAATAGCTACAAATTGCAATACCAATATCAAGTGGTTTATTTTCTTGTTTAAAAATCAATAAATTTTGTTCAATATGTTTAATAATATGTTCTTGAATCTCTTCAATCATTTCAAATTCAAGTTCTGAAGGTAATTCACCTGTAACTTCTGCTTCATGTAATGCGAGTTCTTCATCACGCATATCAAGTAAACGATCAGCATTTGCAAACGTAAGAGACCATGGTAAATCAAAGTAACTCTGAATTGATTTACGTAATCGTTGAGAAAATACACGGTTTTTATCTAAATCAATCGCTGTTCTAATAAATTTATGAACATGTCTATCATAACCTATCCAAAGGTCTATCGCTTTTTGCCCCCAACCAATAATTCGATCTAATTTACTTTGTAAATCTAGTACTACATTGTTAATTTTATCAAGTTCAGGATTATCAAGCGTTGCATCTTGAATTAATAACAAACTGGCTTGTAGTTTATCGCCTGCTGCAGCTAAAGTATCTTGCAACTCACGAAGTGTTTGTGATGTCTCTGTTAACAATTCTTCACAACTACTAATTGCTGCTTGCCAATCTTGGCTTAATAAAGCAGATATATTTTGCTTAACTTCAGCTTGTTGCTCATCCATAACTCGTTGTGTTATATCAATACTATCAAAAATTTCAGCAACCGAATATTTTAAAGGGGCAAAGACATTTCGATGCCAATGTAAATCATCTCCTCCCTCGACTGCTGCATCTGCAGCACGTTTCAATTCTTGTGCCACAATAGATAATTGAATGGATAAACGGAGTGACGAAAATTCACGCTGTCGAATATAATAATCAGAGATCCCTATTCCAAGGGGAGTTAAACGATAAATCGAATAACCATCAGTCATTTCACTTGCAAAACGTGTAATTAAACGCTGACGCACTAAATCATTAATGGCATTATTGGCTCTTACAGTGATAGTATCTTCACTTTGTTCAAAAATCTGTGAAACATGCCGAAAAGCATCAATTAATTCCGACTCAGTCATTTCACCATCGAAACGCTCGCTATTTAATACAGCAATAGCCAATAAAAAAGCTAACCTTTCAACAGGTAACGTAATTGAAAAATCATTCTTTTTTGCCCAAGAGACCAGTTCAGGTACTGATTGGGAAAAATCCATCATAGAGGTTTCCTTAGATTAACGTATCGTTTTATGTAAAAGTACCTTAAAAAGTTTAATAAACGCAATATATAGTTTTAAAGACAAAATATTACAGATTATATAACAATTTGTAATAGTTAAAAATAACCAAACTTAAGATTTATCATTAGGTGATTGAATATAAACAGTAAGTGAACATTTATTTATCTAGCTTCATTTTAGATTCTATATTGCTTTTATCAAATTTATCCTATCCATCACCCATACTCAGCTTAACATTACCAAACATCAAAAAAATAATGATAATCATTATCACTTATATTTAAAATAAAGGTGAATATATGCGTAAAATATTTCTTTTAACTCTAGTAGGATTTGCTACTTGCTTTATAACTCAAACAGTCTCTGCCCATGGTATCTGGATTGCCAATCGAGTTGATCAAAAACAGATTATTTTAGGTGAAGGCCCATTGGATAACGGTTATAACCCAGATACGGTAAAACAAATTCATGCCTACACAAACGATTGGATGCCATCATCTATCATAAAAAAAGAACACAGTAACTATGTGACCATTGAGCCATCCGACAAAATATCAGTTGTGACAATTGATTTTGATTATGGATACTGGACATAAAATGCAGATGGAAAGTATGTTAATTTACCCATGAATCAAGTCCAAGGTGCCACTACTGGTACTCATACCATAAAATATAGTGTAAATTATTTATCATCTGTTACTAATCCTAAAATCATTAAAAATATTCCATTACAAATTGTACCTAAAATTGATCCAACTAAATTAAAACGTGGGGGACACATTACCTATTACTGTTTATAAAGACGGTCAACCTCTTGCAAATGTTCCTGTAATTATTGATGTAGTAAATAATTTAGATCAAACTATAAAAACCGATAATAACGGAGAAGTTGATATTATTGTTCCTAACCAAGGTTTAAATGTCATTGGTGTTGAAATTGGTTTTCCAATTAAAAATAGCAAGTTAGCTACCCAAGATAAATTCTTCACAACATTAGTTTTTACTTTAATATCAGAAGAGTAGAATATAAGTTTTCGAAAAACATTAAACAGCAGTAAACCAATAAAGAGACTATTTATTAAATGCACTCAGAGTTAAAAATCCTAGATAGTATTATCTAGGATTCGCTGAAAGTTTAATATTTTTTATAACTCTGCATTAATAGGTCTAGGAATTAGAAAGCTAGAAAGTAAAGCTAAAATGGTAATAATTAATCCCAATAACATACCGTTGAAATAACCAGTTAATGTATTTGCATTTACCATTTGTATAGCGGGTAACAATGCAAAACTTAAACCTGCACCTAGATTAAATGCACCAGCATTCATACCCGGTAAAAACCCTGGATTATTTGATGGCGATAAAACGATACCTAATCCATTTAAGATAATATTAGCCATTCCTGCATAAAAAATACCTAATGCTATAACGCAAATAGATAAAATTGTTAAGGAATGAATACCATAAAACATGATTACTAAAATACCAATAATACAACCCAATAAACCTAGTTTTAATACTTTATTATATCCCATCGTTGGAGCTAAACGACCTGAGAATGGGCCAATAAACCAACCAATTAATGCATATGGAGTAAGAAGAATAAGTGAAGCCCAATCAGGATCAAGTCCAAAACCTATTTCATGATTTTGTGCTATTGACATAACTAAACCATTTACTATCGCAAAAATACCTGTCATGGTTAATGTTGTGGTTAATAATAAAGCCCACGTCGCTCTTCTTTTTAAATGTTCGATTGTAACCAAAGGTTGTTTATTGCGTTTTTCGGTACGCCAAAATAACATAAAACAAACAATAGCAAACAATGTGAGTCCAGTGACATAAAGCCAATTGGCATTGCCAATATTACCAGCCTCATTAAGTGCTAATAGCAAAGCTGCAATAGTAAGAACAATGAATAGAACACCTATCCAATCCATTTTAGTTCCAGCTGACGGTTTTGATTCTGGAGCAAAACGATAGACAAAATAGGTAGAAATAGCAGCAACGACAGCAATAACCCAAAATACTGAACGGAAACCAAAATAAGTAGCAAGTAAGCCACCTGCAATTGCATCAACACCAGCAATACCACCATTTACAGCTGTAATAATTCCCATTAACATACCATATTGTTTGGCATCTTTAACTTCATAACTAAGCATTAATAAACAGAGTGGTACAACAGGACCTGATACACCTTGTATGATTCGGGCTGCATACAATACTTCTATATTGGGTGCTAGTGCTGCAAGTATGGTACCTAATGTCATAATAAGCAACATAAAGGTTAATACTTTTTTACGACCTTTTATATCACTCAAACGAGGTAAGAATAGTGAAAATAAAGCGGCAGCAGTAAAAAAAGAGGTTTGCGATAAACCAACAGCTGCATCATTGGTTCCTAATTCTTTAGCTATTGTTACTAATACTGGACTTAACATGCTTGCATTAAGTTGAAATGCAACACAAGCTGCAAGTAACGCAACCATTAATGTTATAATATTTTTCTTTTCCTTACTTTGATCTAACATACATTTACCTCACAGGAGCGTTCTAAAGAATCAAGAATTAAATCAATTGAATATTTTGAGCCTAATTGTATAGATGCTTCTGGTCGTACTTGAACATCTAATACTGAATCATTATTAATATTTAGTGTTCTGTCGACTTTTCTGACAAAGGGTTTAACAGCAATTAATTCAATATTAGGATTACCCTGTGCCAATAAAATCGCGTTAGTATCATGATGACAGGGATCACAATCTAAAATAATTTTTTTCGGCTGATTTGTCATAAATCGTTTCCTCTAGTAAATTTATTTATTAGCCATTTTTTAAAGTAAACTTTGATGAAACGGCATATTGAGAACTTCTTCACTATTTATTGTCAAAGAAGCAAAAACAGAAGCATAACTTGCTGAGTAGTAAAGTGATTCGCCTTTTGCTAGTGAGACACAAAGCTCTCCATAAAAAGTATCTTTTGCACCTGTTATATCTAAAGTTATGGCTAAAAAGCGTTAATGTATTGATGATCTTTACCATTAAAAATCAGTGAATCTTTACTAACTAAAGTAAAAATAATGGGTTGAATACCTACTGAATATATTTTTTAAGCAACAAGTTTTACTGTATCTAAATTAGTCACATTAAACTCGCCTCGGTGCTGTTTTGGGATAATAGTTGAATGATATTTTTAGAGTGTGGAGTAGGATTAAATACAACTTTTTCTCCTACAGATTTAGGTAATTTCATTGCATTAAAAACAGTATTAATAATATTTTCAAGTTGAACTAATAAAATATCAGATTTTTTTAAATAAGGTTCTAAGATTACAATTTTTTTATTAGTAATTGTTAAATTCCCCTAAGATAAATGGCAATCATACTTTCATCTGAAATATAAATAACTGCATTACTTATCGATTCTTTCTTAGATTGATATAAATTAAACGTATTAATTTTTGCTAGTATGAGAAGATTATGTCCAAATTAAATAAATTAAATTGTTTCAATTTAGATAACAAAATAAACTTTCTCTTTAACATAACTAATAACAAAAGATAGATTAGTATGCTTTACCAGCTTGGTTTGTCATATTTGTTTAACTAATATTACCATACTACCTTTTAATGGCTCTAAATATTAGAGCGACAATGCTAATATTAATTAAATGCCTCAAAACACACATGCTATTATTCATATTTTCACTTCGTTTTTTGTTTTTCTTCTAAATATCTAATTTAGATTAGATCTGAATTGAATCATTAAAAGAATATTAATTATCATATCTTATGAAGTAAAACAGAAGCAAACAGAACAAAGCTTAAATATGGTTAATTGCTTTAAAAATAGAAAAACATCTTAAAAAAGTAACAATTTTGACTTAAAAATAAACAAACAGATATTTTATATCTACAATTGCTTTTTTACTATTTAACGTATTTATCGAGATAATCATATAATATTATAAAAAATAATAATGTGGATTGAATGATAAAAAATAAATTACTTACTCGCTCTGACGCTATTTTATGCTAGAATCAAAGTACTATTACCAACTCACTTTAACATAAGGATGAAATGCAATGCATATAGGTATACCCAAAGAACGGTTAGCCAATGAAGCTAGAGTTGCAGCAACTCCCCAAACAGTTGGACAACTGTTAAAACTTGGATTTACAGTTTCTGTAGAACAAGGCGCAGGACACGCTGCTCATTTTGAAGATCAAGCATTTATTGATGCTGGAGCAACAATTCAAAATAATCATGATATTTGGCAAAATGACCTTATTTTAAAATTTCATGCACCAACAGATGAAGAAATTTTACTAATGAAAGAGGGATTAACTCTCATTAGCTATATTTATCCAGCCCAACATCAAGAACTTTTAGAAAAGCTTGCAGCTAAAAATATAACTGTTATGGCTATGGACTGTGTTCCACGTATCTCACGCGCTCAGTCCCTTGATGCATTAAGCTCAATGTCTAATATTGCTGGTTATCGATCTGTTATTGAAGCAGCAAATCAATTCGGTCGATTCTTTACTGGTCAAGTAACGGCTGCAGGTAAAGTACCGCCAGCAAAAGTTTTGGTAATTGGTGCAGGAGTTGCAGGCCTTGCAGCAATTGGCGCAGCAGTTAGTTTAGGTGCAATTGTTCGTGCATTTGATACACGCCCAGAAGTTGCAGAACAAATTAATAGTATGGGTGCTGACTTCTTAGAGTTAGATTTCGAAGAAGAAGCCGGTTCTGGTGACGGCTATGCAAAACAAATGTCTGCTGCCTTTATTGAAGCTGAAATGGCATTATTTGCTGAACAAGCAAAAGACGTAGATATCATTATTACTACAGCATTAATCCCTGGAAAACCAGCACCAAAACTTATTTCGAAAGAAATGGTTGAATCAATGAAACCTGGTAGCGTTATCGTTGATTTAGCAGCCTTAACGGGAGGCAACTGCGAGTTAACAAAACCAGGCGAAGTATTTGAAACAGACAATAATGTAAAAATTGTTGGTTATACTGATTTAGCTAATCGTATGCCAGCTCAAGCATCTCAACTTTATGGGACTAACATCGTTAATTTATTAAAACTGCTTACTAAAGAAAAAGATGGCAGCATTGATATTAACTTTGAAGATGTGGTTATCCGTGGTGTAACGGTAGTCAAAGATAAAGAAATCACTTGGCCTGCACCACCAATTCAAGTATCGGCTCAGCCTCAGAAAAAAGCAGCCGAACCTATTGCAAAACCAGAACCAAAACCAATGGATCCTCAGAAAAAATATGGGATTTTAGCGTTAATCATTATTGCTTACTTCTGGTTAGCAAACTCAGTACCTGAAAGCTTTTTAGGACATTTTACTGTATTTGCGCTATCTTGCGTTGTTGGTTATTACGTAGTTTGGAATGTTACCCATTCTCTACATACACCACTTATGTCTGTAACCAATGCTATTTCCGGAATTATATTAGTTGGGGCTATATTACAAGTCGGTGATGATAATGGCTTAACTACGGCAATTGCATTTATTGCTATTTTGATTGCTAGTATTAATATTTTTGGTGGATTCTTTGTTACCCAAAGAATGCTAAAAATGTTCCAACGCGGCAAATAAAGGAGAGAATCAATAATGTTAAGTAACGGAATTATTCAAGCAGCCTATGTTATTGCTGCATTACTTTTTATATTCAGTTTACGAGGTCTTTCCAATCAAGAATCAGCTAAATCAGGAAACATCTACGGTATGATCGGTATGGCAATAGCTCTTATCGCAGCAATTGCCAGCATAAATGGTGGATTACACTGGATCATTATTGCCATGATTATCGGTGCTGCTATTGGTTTGTATCTAGCGAAAAATGTTGAAATGACACAAATGCCTGAATTGGTTGCTTTGTTACATAGCTTTGTGGGTATGGCAGCCGTTCTTGTTGGTATAAACAGCTTTTTAGATCCACACACAGTTGCAGCGAATGAAATAACAATTCATTTAGTTGAAATTTTTGTAGGTGTATTTATCGGTGCAGTTACTTTCTCTGGATCAATTGTAGCCTTTGGAAAGTTAAATGGTAAAATTAGTTCAAAACCATTATCTCTTCCAAATAAACACTATCTAAATCTAGCGGCAATAGTTGTATCAGTTATCTTGATGTTTACATTTATCAATGCACAAACTGGTGCAGGCGCCCTAGTTTGTTTACTTATCATGACAATTATTGCACTAGTATTCGGTTTCCACCTTGTAGCATCAATTGGTGGTGCGGATATGCCTGTTGTTATATCAATGCTTAATTCCTATTCTGGTTGGGCGGCAGCAGCGGCAGGCTTTATGTTACAAAACGATCTTCTAATTGTAACTGGTGCGTTAGTGGGTTCTTCTGGTGCAATTCTTTCTTATATCATGTGTAAAGCAATGAATCGTTCATTTATCAGTGTTATCGCTGGTGGATTTGGGAGCGATGGTAGCGCAGCGAGTTCATCTGATGAAGAACAAGGTGAGTATCGTGAAATGCAACCTGCTGAAGTTGCACAAACATTAAAAGAAGCCCGTTCTGTTATCATCGTTCCTGGCTATGGTATGGCTGTAGCTCAAGCACAAGGTGCAGTAAGTAATATTACTGAAAAATTGCGTGCAATAGGTATTGAAGTAAGATTTGGTATCCATCCTGTTGCTGGTCGTTTACCGGGTCATATGAATGTATTATTAGCAGAAGCAAAAGTACCTTATGACATCGTTCTTGAAATGGATGAAATCAATGACGACTTCCCTGATACCGATGTTGTGTGGGTTATTGGTGCAAATGATACTGTTAATCCAGCGGCTGAAGAAGATCCTAATAGCCCTATAGCAGGTATGCCTGTTCTTGAAGTTTGGAAAGCAAAAACAGTGATTATTTCTAAACGCTCAATGAATACCGGCTATGCTGGCGTGCAAAACCCACTATTCTTTAAAGAAAATAGCTATATGTTATTTGGCGATGCCAAAGATAGTGTTGAGAAAGTATTACAAAATTTATAATAATTAACTATTATAAACATGCTAAATGAACTGCGACTTTTGTCGCAGTTTTTTTGAGCATTAATTTTTATTATTTGAAAATATATCTGACAAAAAGTTAACTACAAGACGTGTGATTTCACTATGTATTTCACTTCTTTGGCGAATTCCTCCATCTTTACAAATAATTCCTTCACCATGTTTTTCTTGGTTTAATATCTCTATTGCATTAGTTTTACACATTTGGATAAAACTAAAATGCATTGCATCCGGAATAGTAATATAAGTGGAAGATGACTTTACTAAAAATTGTTGAAAGTAGCCCGATTCAAGTTGAGCATTTGTATCATCTAGATCAACGCCTGCACCAATAATAAGTGAAGGTATTTTAATTTCTTGCAAGCTTTCAATTGTAAATCCTCTTGTCAAACCAGCATCTAAAGATATGAAAGCTTTTATTCTTGGGTCTAACATACTTTTATTCAGATCTGAATTTGCTAAACCAAGTTCAGATAGCAAATGACAACCTTTCAAATAAGAATGTATCTTACAATCCTGATTAAAGGAATTAGTCGAAAATCTAGCGCCAGAAAGCGCTATTACAGACCAACCACCGAGAGAATGCCCTATAGCGGCAATCTGATTAAAATTAACAATATTTGAAAATGTTTGATTGCTAATTAAAGCATCAATTGTTTTACTTAAATCTTGTGGACGTAACCATAGTTTAGATGATTGTTCAATATTGCGATCAAATATTGTTGTTCCTGGATGATTGGGAGCAGCAACAATATAACCTTTTAAAGCAAGTTCATTAGCAAGCCAGCTTAGATTTTGCCAACTTCCACCATAACCATGTGAAAGCAAAGCTAATGGATATTTAGTCGTACTGATTTTCGGTACAGCATCAGGAATAACTTCATGACCATAAAAAATAGCATTTTCAGCTATAGTAACAGCGCCATGGTTATTGTTAGTAGGATACCAAACGGCAATATCTATAGGTCTACCATCTTGTTTATCATAATGAATTTTCTTAAAACCTATATTTTCTGATGCAGAACAGATAAATGGAAAAAATAAAATAAGAAAATTAAGCAAAAAGTATAGTTTAACCATTAAATTAATTCCTATTAAAATATGCAGCTATTTTTAACTTTAACAATTACGCTTAATTAACGATATAATAAATTTAACAAATTGTTAATCAATAGTTTATTTTATTAGGCTACGCAATGAATAAACAGAATGGTAATTTAATTCTTGTCAAAAAGTTTCAGGTTAACTATACGTTTGAGTATAAAAACTTATAATTAAAATTTTCCTTCTTTAATTAATTCTTTGTGATAAAGATAATAGGCACCACGTGAAACCATTCGAAGCTGGAAAATAAGATCTTCGATTAATTTTTGACGTTGAATGATATCAAAATCAATCGCTTCTGCTCCTGCATTAAAAGCAATGGTTACCATTGCTTCTGCTTGTGCTACGTTATAATGATGAGGCATTTGGTTAGCATTATCCAAATAGTCAACCAATTCTTCAATAAAATGTTGAATTTCACGCGCAATGGCTGACCGAAAGGCCGATGAAGTCCCAGCTTTTTCACGAAGTAATAGTAAAAAAACTTTGGGATTTTTATCTATAAACTCAATAAACGTTGTTACTGAAGTACGCAACACGCTACCACCTTTTTCAATACGTTTTCGTGCTTGGCGCAGCAATTGGCGAAGAGTTAAACCACTTTCATCAACCATTGCTAAACCTAATTCATCCATATCACGGAAATGTCGATAGAATGATGTTGCAGCAATACCTGCTTCTCGAGCAACTTCACGCAAACTCAAACTGGCAAATCCCTGCTCTGCATTCAATTGATTAAAAGCTGCATCAATTAGTGACCGACGAGTTCTCTGTTTCTGCTGTGCGCGTACACCACTGGTTTTAATATTTTTCATTTTTAATTTGTTGATGTTAATAAACGTTCTTTTTCAGCAAATACTTTTGGCATATGTTCACGAATCGTTTTTGCTATTGTTTCATAACGTGAACGCAAAGGTGAACCAGGTCTATAAATCAAAGCAATACTACGTACTGGAACAGGGTCAGTACATGGAATATAGCATATATTATCTCGTATTCTTTCATTTGGAGCTGCTAGCTCAGGAAACAAGGTTATTCCTCGACCAGCAGAAATCATACTACGCAAGGTTTCTAAACTGGTTGCTTTAAATTGTTTATCTTCGTCAATACCTACTTGAAAACAATATCCCATAGCATGTTCACGTAAACAGTGCCCATCTTCTAACATTAAGAATTTTTCACCTTTTAAATTAGAGAGTTTAACTGTTTGTTTATTTGCTAACTCATTATTTGCTGGAACAGCTAAAAACATTGGCTCATTAAATAACGGTAATTCTATAAATTGCGCTGTTTCTTTTACTTGCGCAATTATCGCACAATCCAACTTACCACTTTCAAGTTGAGCGACAATATTAGCAGTCTGTGCTTCATGTAAATAAAGCTCTAGTTGAGGAAAAGATTCATGTAGTACCGTTATTACATGTGGTAATAAATAAGGGGCAATAGTTGGTATTAAACCGATATGCATCGGCCCAGACATCTCTTCACCTTGGCGGCTAGCCATCTCTTTAAGGATTTGAATATTGCGTAATATCTCTTTTGCTTGCTCAACAAGCATCATTCCTGTTTGAGTAAATAAAACTTTGCGACTAGTACGTTCTAGTAACATTACGCCTAGTTCATCTTCCAATTTTCTGATTTGCCCACTTAAAGTTGGTTGACTCACGTTGCAAGCATCAGCAGCTTTACGAAAATGACGAAATTCAGCTAACGAAACAAAATATTCCAAATCACGAATATTCATAATGTCCCCAAAATAAGTTATCAGTTAATGGTATATACTCAAACGATTTTTATTGACTAATTCTGTTTTGAAAAAATTAACATATTAAAAATATAACTCACATATTTATCATGTTATTTATACAAACTATTTCTTTCAATAAATTAAAAATCTTTGAATATAGGTTAGTTAATCATAATTAGATAGTAAAATTACACATAAAATACATGTAAATAGATAATGTTGCTTTCTACAGCAATATTGCTAATTGTACTATATAAAGTGCTATTGTTGATAATTATGTTTAAAAATTTAAATACAATATTAAACTAAAATCATAAAATATTTAATTTTACTATAGTTAAAGTTAACAAATGAAGAAAAATGGAAAGTTATAAGTAATTGAGATATAATTTCGCGCAATATCACTTGAGTAAATACACTTTCAGAGGTGCACTATTTTTAAACATGTCTCTCGCTTTTGCCGTAAAATGTTTCACATTGAAGAACAAAAAAAATCTCGGTATATTTCCATTTCTCGCAATGAACATAATATTTCACGTAAAGATATTAGTGAAAATGCATTAAAAGTTCTTTATAGATTAAACAAACAAGGGTATGAAGCTTACTTAGTTGGTGGGTGTATTCGTGATCTTTTACTTGGTAAAACACCCAAAGATTTTGATATCGCAACCAATGCGACACCAGAACAAGTGCAAAAAACATTCCGCAATTGCCGTTTAGTGGGAAAACGGTTTCGTTTGGCACACATTATGTTTGGTAAAGAGATTATTGAAGTAGCAACCTTTCGTGGTGAACACAGCAACCAAGATGAACAAAACAATATCGCCAAACGTTCCCAATCGGGAATGTTACTGCGTGATAATGTATACGGAACAATTGAACAAGATGCCGTTCGTCGTGATTTCACAATGAACGCTTTTTATTATAGTATAAAAGATTTTACATTACGTGATTATTGTGGTGGCTTAAAAGATTTACAAAATGGAATCATTCGTTTAATTGGTGATCCAAAAGTTCGTTATCGAGAAGATCCAGTTAGGATGTTAAGAACGATTCGTTTTGCCGCTAAACTTGATATGCAAATTGAGCCATCAACCTCTGAACCAATTAAACATCTTGCACCTTTGTTAAAAAATATTCCGTCAGCAAGACTTTTTGATGAATCGCTAAAATTATTACAATCAGGCAATGGTTATAACACTTATTTATTATTAAGAAAATATCATCTTTTTGAGCAGCTATTTCCTGTCATTGAACGGCTATTTACTCAAAATAATAATAGCTATTTAGAAAAAATGATTGAGCAAGTTTTAAAAAATACTGATTACCGCATAACTAATAAGCAACGTGTTAATCCAGCATTTTTATTTGCCGCTTTTTTTTGGTATCCAATTATTGAACAGGCACAATTAACTTGCGTTGAAAGTGGTTTATTATTTCATGATGCATTTTCAATGGCTATTAATGATGTACTAAGTGAACAATGCCGAATTATTGCAATACCTAAAAGGTTGACAACAATAATGGGAGATATCTGGCGTTTACAATTACGAATGAAAAAACGTGAAGGTAAACGTGCATTTGCAATTTTGGAACATCCTAAATTCCGTGCAGCTTATGACTTATTAGAAATGCGTGCATCCATCGAAAAAGGTGAGCTTTTAGCTCTGGCTAAATGGTGGGATGAATTTCAGCATACTTCTGTTGACAAAAGAATAGTAATGGTTAAGCAATTGAGTAAAACAAATAAGCGAAGAGCCAAACATTAATTTTTCGTTCGCACTTTTGTAAATAATCGTTATAATGTTTAGCATATAATAATCATAACTACCTTTAATCATTGATGAAAAAATTAACGCCGTCATTTATTGCAATTACCGTTACCCTTTCATTGTCTAATAGCTGTTACGCTATAGGTTTACCTAAAGCTGAAAGTAATAATCCACAATGTCTTGCCAATGTTCCTAAATTTGATCGGCCTTTAGTTAAAGGTGATATTAACACATTACCAGTTAATGCCGAAGCAAACCAATTTAAAGCTATTTATCCAAATACAGTCATTTATCAAGGTGATGTTTCAATAGAACAAGGAAACCGCACAGTACAAGCGAATAAAGTTACAATTGACTCAACGAATAAAAATAATCGTATGGCAATCTTACAAGGTAACATTAATTATCAAGATAATTTGATCAATATAAAAGGCAATAATGCATCAATGAATCTTAATAATAATGATACTCAAATTAGCCCTGGTGAGTACCATCTTGTCAATCGTCTTGGTCGTGGTGATGCTGATGAGATGAAACTTGAGAAAAATCGATTGATAATTCTAAAAAATGGCAGTTTTACCTCATGCCCTGTCGATGACAGTACTTGGAGTATTAAAGGTTCAACGATTATTCACGATAATGAAGAAGAATTACTTGAAGTATGGAATGCAGTATTTCGTATTGGTAAAGTTCCCGTGCTCTATTCGCCTTACTTACAATTACCTACAGGTAATAAGCGTCGCTCTGGTTTATTAATTCCTAATATAAGTTATGACAGCGTCAGTGGTATTGATTTTGCTTTACCTATTTATTGGAATATTGCACCTAATTATGATGTTACATTCACTCCAAGGGTATTGCAACGTCGAGGTATTCAATTGCAAACTGAATTCCGTTATTTAAATGAGCTTGGTTTAGGTACACTTGCATTCGATTGGTTACAACATGATGCAAAATATGATGAAGATAGGGATAGGTTATTAAACGGTGATAACTATGACGACAATCGTCATCGCTGGTTATTCTATTGGAAAAACGATGAATTAATTAATTACAATTGGCGTTTTACTGTTGATTCGACACGTGTAAGTGATAATCAATATTTAGCAGATTTAGATTCTAGATATACATCCCAAACAGCAGGATATCTCACTCAGTTTTATAAACTGGGTTATAATGATCCTAACTGGGATATTACCTTGGGCTATAGACATTTTCAAGCCTTTCAAGATGGCGTGAAAGATTCATTGTATCAAACTCAACCACAACTAAATATTAATTATTATAATTATGATTTTGGACCGCTAAAATTTAAAACATTTTCCCAAGTATCTCATTTTATAAGCTCTGGAAAGAATAATCCTAAAGCTTGGCGCACTCATATTGAGCCATCAATTAATTATACTTTAACTAATTCTTGGACAATATTAACAACTTCAGCCGGTATAATGGCAACCCATTATAATCAAGATAATATAAAAAGAAATATTGATCGATATAAACAGTTAGATAAAAATGTAAACCGCTTTATACCTAAATTTAGTATTGACGGTAAAATTATATTTGAACGTGACTTCAATTTCATTAATGGTTATACCCAGACATTAGAACCGCGCGTAAAATATATCTATATTCCATACCGAAATCAGTCTAATATAGGAACTTATGATTCCACCTTATTACAATTTGATTATGTAGGTCTGTTTAGAGATCAACCATACAGTGGATTAGATCGAATTGCTTCTGCTAATAATATAGCCACAGGGGTAACAACTCGTTTTTACGATAACAATAAAGTTGAGAAGTTTAATTTATCCATAGGACAGATTACTTATTTTACTAAATCAAAAACCAGTGAACATAATACTGGATTAGACGAGAATTCGGATACTGGTAGTATCACTTGGGCTTCAGATAATTTTTGGCGGATTACTAATGATATGATTTTCAGAAGTGGGATACAGTATGATACTCGAATTGATACCGTATCCTTAGCTAATGCAATATTTGAATATCGCCCATCAAGTGAAAAATTATTACAGCTATCTTATCGTTATGCTAACCATAATTATATCAATACGGTTGATTTAAACTCTTTATATAAGAATTATAAACAAGATATCTCACAAGCTGGATTTGTTACGGCGTGGCCATTGTCACAAACCATCAATGCAGTAGGTTCATACTATTACGACATCAATTTAGGGCAAACAGCCGATAGCTCAATAGGGTTACATTACAGTGATTGTTGCTGGGGAATGACCATACAATATGGGCGGAAGTTAACAGATTGGGACTCAATTACGCGTAGTAGTAAATACGAAAATAAACTCTCGGTTAATTTTGAATTACAAGGTTTAGGGCGTAACCGTGATGCGAAAGCAAAAATGTTAAACTTTGGTAAACTACCATACACAACAACATTTTAATGAATATATTAATTTTACTTAATATAACTAATTAAATTAATACAGTAATATTTATACTGTAACAAACAATATGAGTAGCGCAAATATGAAACTAACAAAACTATTGATTACTTTAAATTTAAGTTTAACCATAGGACTACTTACTCCATTATCAACCGTTGCCGCACCTAAGGTTATTGAACGAGTAGCTGCAGTAGTTAATAATAATGTCATTTTGGAAAGTGATATTAACGACATGTTAAAAACTATTAAGGCCAGTACAGATGCGAGCAATCTACCTAATGATAAAGTATTAAGAGAACAAATTCTGGATCGCTTAATTATTGAAAATTTAATTTTACAAAAAGCAGCGAAAGCCAAGATCACAATCAATGATGATGATGTCACCAATGCTATTGCCAGAATTGCAGATCAAAACGGTATGACGATTGATGAACTCAGAAGTCAACTTTCAATAATGGGTATTAGTTATAGCAGTTATCGGGAGCGAATTCATAATGACATGTTAATTGAACAGACCAGAATGAATGAGGTTAGACCTAGAATTAAAATCTCAGAAAAAGAAGTTGAAACATTGACTAAAAATCTTGCTGAACAACCAGCCAACAATAAAGATGTCAAAATTAGTCATATTCTAATATCAGTACCAGAAAAAGCATCTAAACAACAAATTGACACTGCAATTAACAAAGCAAATGATATTATAAATCGGGCACAAAAAGGTGAAAGTTTTGCAAAATTAGCAACGACATATTCAAATGATGATTTCGCTTTAAAAGGTGGCGATATGGGTTGGAATAAACTCAACGAACTACCAACTATTTTTGAAGAACGGCTTGTTAGAGCACCGAAAGGCAGTATTATTGGTCCAATTCGTTCTGGCGTTGGATTACATATTTTGAAAGTCGATGATACTCGTACAGAAGCTCCCCAAAAATATACTATTGAAGAAATGAATGCTCGCCATATTTTAATTAAAACAAATGTATTGGTGACAGACGAAATAGCTAAACAAAAGTTGAATGATATTCGCAAATCAATAATCAGTGGTGCAATAAGTTTTGAAGCAGCTGCAAAAGCTAATTCCGAAGATCCTGGCTCAGCCGAAAATGGAGGAAATTTAGGTTGGAGTCGCCCTGATGTCTATGACAGTGGATTTAGAAATGCCCTAGTTCGGTTAAAAAAAGGTGAAATCAGCCAGCCAGTTAAATCATCTTTCGGTTGGCATTTGATTCAACTACTCGATACCAAACAAACTGATGGCACAAATGCAGTTAAACAAGATCGGGCTTACCGATTAATATTCAATCGTAAATTTAGTGAGGAAGCTCAAGTGTGGATTCAAGAATTAAAAGGCGATGCCTACATTAACATTACAGGTGAAGATAAGCATGAATAATCGTGTACACCAAGGGCATTTCGCCCGTAAACGATTCGGACAAAATTTTTTACACGATGACTATATTATTGAAAGCATTATTGCAGCTATACAGCCTAAAGCAGATCAAGCTCTAGTAGAAATTGGTCCTGGACTAGCTGCATTAACTATTCCAGTTAGTAAATACGTTGACCATTTAACGGTTGTAGAAATTGATAGAGATTTAGCCAGTAGATTGATTGATAATCCTTTATTAAGTGATAAATTGACAGTTATTGAACAAGATGCTCTGACATTTGATTTTAATGAATTAAAGCAACAATTAGGTAAACCATTAAGAGTATTTGGTAACTTACCCTATAATATCTCTACACCGTTGATGTTCCATTTATTTGAATATGCCAATATCATTACTGATATGCATTTTATGTTACAAAAAGAAGTAGTAACTCGACTTGTCGCCGCACCTAATTGTAAAGATTATGGTAGATTAAGTGTAATGGCCCAATATTTTTGCCAAATTATTCCAGTATTAGAAGTACCTCCAACATCATTTAAACCAGCACCAAAAGTTGATTCTGCGGTTGTAAAGTTGATTCCATATAAAGAAAAACCTTATCAAGTAAATGATGTCAAAATACTTTCTCGTGTAACAACTGAAGCATTTAATCAACGCCGAAAAACGATCCGTAACAGTTTAGGCAATATGTTTACAGCCGAACAATTAGTTGAACTCAATATTGATCCAAATTTACGCGCTGAAAATCTAACCGTGCAACAATATTGCCAACTTGCAAATGCATGGAAATAATATTATGGCAAATTTACTCATTGGTGATATTCATGGTTGTTATGATGAATTCATGCGATTACTTGAAAAGGCAAAATTCTCATCTTCAGATACTTTATGGTTAACAGGGGATCTGGTTGCCCGAGGACCTAAATCATTAGATGTTTTACGATTTGTTAAGCAACATAGCCAGAAAATTCGTTTGGTTTTGGGTAATCATGATTTGCACTTATTATCAGTATATGCTGGTGTTACACTTGTTAAAAAGAAAGATAATTTAGATGAAGTCATCAATGCTCCCGATTATGATGAACTTATGAATTGGCTACGTAAACAGCCATTGGTTCAAATTGATGAATCATTAAAATTAATCATGACCCATGCAGGTATTTCACCACAATGGGATCTTGAATTACTAAAAAAATGTGCTCACGATCTGAATGTTATGCTATCTAGTGATTCATATCCCTTATTTTTAGATAAAATGTATGGTAACTTTCCTGATGAGTGGTCATCAGAATTACAAGGATTAGATCGCCTACGTTATATTGCCAATGCGCTAACACGTATGCGTTTTTGTTATGAAGATGGTCGGTTAGATTTTTATTTTAAAAAATCACCAGAGCAAGCGCCAATAAAACTTAAACCTTGGTTTTTATTGCCAAGTAAAATACCCAAACAATATAGTATTGCTTTCGGGCATTGGGCTGCATTAAATGGTAAAGGTACACCAGAAAATGTTTATGCACTTGATACTGGATGTTGTTGGGGCGGAAAACTGACATGTTTACGATTTGAAGATAAAAAATATTTCAAAAAACGTAATATTGAAACGAAAAACTAAAGTTATTATTAACAAGGACTAATTATTATGTCTGCATTATCTGTCATAAAATCTATTTGGAAAGTGATTAATGTAATAAGAGAAACGTTTCTTAATTTGATATTCTTAGTTATTATTCTGCTTATCTTAGGCGGTATTGGCTTAATAAATGAAGCTCAAAAACAAGATACAGTTCCTCAATATGGTTCATTGGTTTTGGATCTTGAAGGTGTTATTGTTGATAACACAAATTACAGTGATGAAATATATGCACTGCAAAATAAAATTTACGGTAAAAAAATCAACACTTCCCGCGAAAATAGTTTGTTCGTATTAACTCAAAAAATTGCCCAAGCAACCACCGATCCAAATATTAAAAGCATTATTTTAAAGTTAGATAATTTTGTTGGTGCCGATCTAAGCTCTTTACAATATGTGGGCAAGTATTTAACCAGATTTAAAGAAGCTAAAAAACCAATTTATGCTTTTGGCACAAGTTATAATCAAAGCCAATATTATTTAGCCAGTTATGCCAATAAAATCTATCTAACACCTCTTGGCTCAGTCAACGTATATGGATTAGCAGCTAACAATTTATACTATAAAACTCTACTTGATAATTTAAAAGTTAATACGCATGTTTTCAGAGTAGGGACATATAAATCTGCCATTGAGCCATTTACTCGTGATGACATGTCGGAAGATGCGAGAAATAATACAACTCGTTGGTTAACTCATATGTGGGATAATTACCTTAATGATATCTCAACACAACGAAAAAAGGCCAATTCACAATTAGTGCCTGCACCTGAAACAATGCTATCAGAATTAAGAGCAGCTAATGGTAATATGGCTCAATATGCTTTATCTAATGGCTTAGTTGATGTTATTGCTTCAAGTCATCAATATGAATTAGAATTCACTGATCAACATGAAATTAGTATTTACGATTATCAACTTAAATCAGAAAATGAACAATTAGTTGGTGATAATAATAAGAGTAATACTCCACTTATCGCTGTTGTCTTTGTCAATGGTACTATCACCAATGGTGAAAATAGCAATAATGTAGCAGGAAGCGAAGACATTGTTCAGCAACTTAAAGAAATTCGTAGGAACCTAGATAAGCAAAATATACAAGCTGTAGTATTACGCGTAAATAGCCCTGGAGGTAGTGTTGATGCATCTGAAGCGATTCGTAGTGAATTAGAAGCTTTACGTAGTTATCAAATTCCTGTCGTTGTTTCTATGGGAGGAATGGCTGCATCAGGTGGATACTGGATCTCAACTGAATCTGATTATATTGTTGCAAGTCCAAACACAATTACAGGCTCTATTGGTATCTTCGGTATTATTTCAACATTTGAAAACTCTCTATCTCATATTGGTGTTTATAGTGATGGAGTAAGTACATCACCATTGGCAGGCAATAATTTAACTAAAAACTTGCCTGAAGAAACAAACCAATTAATTCAAATGAACATCAACAATGGCTACCAAACATTTATTTCGCTAGTAGCAAAAGCGCGAAAAATGACAACAGAACAAGTAGATAAAATTGGACAAGGTCAAGTCTGGTTAGGAGCAGAAGCAGACAAAATCGGGCTTATTGATAAGTTAGGTGATTTTGATGATGCCGTTGAAATAGCTGCAACATTAGCAAATTTAACTGATTATAAAATTGACTGGCCAAAATCTGAAGTAAATTGGTTTAATGCATTATATTCAGATATGGTAGCTATTTTACCTCAATCAACAGCTGAGATATTATTTGAACATCTTCCCGAAGCAAAACAGCTAAAACAACATATCTCTTTATGGAATAATTTTAACGACACCCAAAATCGTTATATTTATTGCTTAAATTGTGCTGATGTTCGTTAATTTATATCACTATCCGCCAATATGGCGGATAGAATTTTTCATTTATTGCTAGATATTCCGTTCTAATATGTTAATGATTTTTTCTTTGGCTGAAAAAATAACTCATATTTTTCATCGCTTCTTGAATATTTTGGTAATTTGGTGCCTCGTTAACCTCACGATTATGTATATCCATATAACGACTAATACCAATTCTATTAACAAAATAGATATTATCTGCTGTTCTAACAGCATAAGAACTGTAGTTAGACATTAATAACCAATTACGATCAGTTATAGGTTTAAATAAATCATATCCGGTAGAATAATCCTTTATATCATTTTCAACATATAAATAATGCTTCATTAGGGATGGGACAACATCTTCATGGTTAGTTAATTTATTACTGTTATTTATCAAATTGCCTAACTCTGTCGCACCAACAATAATAAAAGGTACCTTAGTTTGTGCATCAGTATAATTACCATTATGCCCCCAAAAACCTAGTTTATTATCATTCATTTCTTGACTATGATCACCTGTTATAATTAACAATGTATCATTTAAAGAGTCTGATTTAATAAGTTCATCATAAATATTTTGTAATAAATAATCATCATAATAGACACTTTGTTTGTAACGATTAAAAATCGGCAAAGGATCTGTATCATTGTTCAATGTCATATAGTTAAGATCGCCAATAGGTTTGAACTTAACTGAAAAATCATCTGGGAAATCATACGCATGAGGCGCATCATAAAATAAAAAAGAAAACGTTGGTCTTGAGATATCTCGCGATTTATACCATTCTAACCAATCATCAGTGATTTGTTTATCCCGTTTAGATGCTGAGCCATCTTTACTACTGATTCTTAAGTTTTCAATAGTAACAAACGCAGTTCGATCAAATTCAGGTGCAGTAACTTTAGCTGATGTAAAAATACCAATATTATAATTTTCTTTCTGTAAAGTTGTAATAAATACGGACGGAATGCTACCACGTAAAAATGAATCCCAGTAAGTACCTGGAATACCATAAAAAAGTCCAAAAATACCCGTACGCGTTGCATTACCTGTCGAATAATGATTATTAAAGATCACGCCATTATTATTCTTAACAAACTGAAAAGTATTTGGTGAGATTTCATTACTAAAAGTATCATATCTCCATGAATCTAAAACAATAAATATTATATTTTTAAGTTTTTTATTTTCTGGGTTAATCACTAACGGATTTTTAGGATAATCTACAGTTGCATTAATATTATCTTTATCATAAACAACTTTTCGCGCACCTTCCTTATCAAAAATATTCATGATTTTTTTTGAAGTCAATGGACGATAAAGAGGAATATATTCTTTCACAACCATTATTGGAGAATAAGCATAATAAAAACCAACCATATGTCCAAACTGGCTAATAAATAAAGAAGCAATTAATAGCAGTGTGGATAATAAAATTGCTTTCGATTTACTATGAGGTTTAGATACTTTGAAATCAATAATATAGATAACAAGATATTCAACACAAAATGAAACGATAATAAGCGCCAGCATTAACAAATATGTCGTTATAGAAAAATCAACAATTTGACCTGATAATACCATTGATAAAACAGATTCATTAATATGGAATCGATATTGCTGAAAAACAATTGTATCAACATATAATGTTATTTGAATAAAACTAAATAAAATAGCAAGAATGGCATGACATAAATATTTTCTTAACCACAATGTTGGTATACAGAATAAAAAAAACAATATATATACTGAAAAAAAATGTCCAAGTACAGCAAACACTGAAAATGTGCTACCAAGCCAAGAAAACGCTACATCAGGAACCAGAAAGAAACGTACTGCAATAAGAGATGAAATGAAGATATTTATTAAAACAAAACAGTATAATTTTTTCATAGTACTCACTAGTAGACCATCCATTCACTTAACATCAAAAGAATCTTACAGTATTTTATACTGAAACGTAGTGCTTTCCTGAAACTTTTTAACAAGTTAGCATTATCTAGATAAATACTAATAAAATATTAACAAAAAAGGGCTCTAATTGAGCCCTCTTTCTAGATTCAAACCATTATCGTCTATCGGCAAAAATTCTTAATAACATAATAAATAAATTGATAAAATCAAGATAAAGTTGTAATGCACCTAAAATAACATAACGTCTAAATATATTCTGATCGTCTTGAGGTAAACCGTCACCTAATTCTTTCAATTTTTGAGTATCGTAAGCAGTTAGTCCTGCAAAAACAAATACACCAATATAGGTAATAGCCCACATCAATGGTTCACTATGCATAAATATATTCACTAATGATGCAATGACTAATCCAATTAATCCCATAAATAAGAAACGACCGAAACTAGACAAATCTCGCTTAGTAGTATAGCCATAAAAAGCCAAAGCTGCGAACATACCTGCGGTAATAAAAAACACACTTGCTATTGACGATGAAGTATAAACTAGAAAATAGATTGAAAAGGTACAACCATTTAAAACCGAATAAAGCATAAATAATGTCGTTGCGGCAGCGCCAGAAAGACGATTAATCATGCCAGAAATAACGAAAACTAATGCCAGTTCCGCTATCATCAATACCCACATACCTTTATATAATAATTGTATCAGTGCAAGATTACTTGATGCAAACCAAGCAACTAAAGCTGTTAATAATAAACCAACAGTCATCCAACCATATACATGGCTCATATATGTTTGTACACGACTGCCAGCTTGTTCATTAATCAAACCATTCGGCGAAAAATTTGCCATTCCTTATCTCTCCTAAAAATGCCATATAAACTATCGTATTATATATTAAATAGGGATTAATTCCATTTTTTCAATGCATCTACGTCGGTTTTTTTTGCTTCAACCCAGCTATCACCATCAATGGTTCGTTCTTTCTTCCAAAATGGAGCTTCATTTTTCAAAATATCCATAATAAATTCAGCAGCCGCAAATGAATCGGCACGATGAGCACTACTTACCCCAACAAATACGATCTGCTCATTAGCATTAATTTCCCCAACTCGATGTATTACCACAACTCGACTTAATTGCCATCTTTTTCGAGCATTAGCGATTATATTAGCTAATACTTTCTCTGTCATTTCTGCATAATGTTCTAAATAAAGGCTCAATGTCTGTTTTTCAAAACAACGAACCTTACCCATAAAAGTGACAATTGCACCATCTTGGGGTAATTCTGAAAGCCAATTAATTAACTGATTATTATCAATTGACTCTTCATTTACTTTAATAATATCCATCGTTTTAACCACCTGTTACAGGAGGAAAAAAGGCAATTTCATCGCCAGCCTGAATAATATAATCAGAATCAACCAAAACTTGGTTCACGGCACATAAAATAACTCTTTCTTTGAATGCTAAAGCCCACCTATCGCCACGTTTGCTGAGTTGTTCAAGCAATTCCAAAATAGAAACTTGATTAGCATCTAAGATAATGCTGTCAATTTCAACTAACTCTCTAATTTGAGCAAAAAAAATAATTTTATTCATCTAGTTCCTTGGCAATAAAGTCTCCAGACTTACCACCACTCTTATTCAATAATCTTACTTGCGTAATAACCATATCCTTTTGTACAGCCTTACACATATCATAAATAGTTAAGGCAGCAACTGAAGCTGCTACCATAGCCTCCATTTCAACACCTGTTTGCCCGTTTAATCGACAGGTAGCTTGAATTCGAATACAACTTTTTATTCGATCAGCTTCAATATTAATTTCAATTTTACTGAGCAAAAGCGGATGGCATAGAGGAATAATATCCCAAGTTTTTTTTGCAGCTTGAATACCAGCAATTCTTGCTGTCGCAAAAACATCCCCTTTATGATGTTTACCTTCGATAATCATATCAAGTGTTTTGGTATTCATTAAAACTAATGATTCTGCGCTTGCTTGTCGCATTGTTAGCTGTTTATTTGAAACATCAACCATATGAGCATCACCACGCTGATTAATATGCGAAAATGACTCGGGCATATTTTTGATTCCTTAAAAAATTTATAAACTCTTTAGAATATATCCAAGATAGCAAAATTTTACAAGTAGCTACTCACCTGATTAAATTAATCATTACCAGAACATATAAAAAATTAGTTTGATTTGACCTTTCAAATCATCTATAAATTTGGTATGTTTTTGCGAGTTAAATAAAAACTGCGTACAATATTACTCTCTTTAAATATAGTTGTGATTATCAATGCTTATTGCTCATGTTGCCTTACCAGTACCACTTCACCAACTTTATGATTATAATTTAACCAAGCCCGCCCAAATTGGAATGCGGGTGAAAGTTCCATTTGGTACCCGCAATGCCATAGGTATTATTGTTAAAATAGATCAGCAAACAAATATTGATATTAAAAGTTTAAAAAATATAACTACAATTATTGATAGCGAACCTCTTTTTACCCCAGATATCTGGCAATTATTAAATTGGGCGGCAGGTTATTATCATTATCCAATTGGTGAAGTGTTATTTCATGCGATGCCTGTTTTATTAAGGCAAGGACGCGAAGCTAACAAAACTCAAATCACACATTGGCAATTAACTGAATTAGGAGAGAATATTGATCTGACCGCATTATCACGGACACCAAAACAAAAATTATTATTATCATCATTTAGAGACAATACTGTTGATTCTATCAACGTAAGCACTACTATCTATAATGAATTAGAGAAAAAAAAACTAATAACACGCGTAAATGTCCAAGCAGATAATATAATGTGGCAAACAAATTTTTCTGCAAATCCAAACTTGATTAAATTAAATCAAGAACAATTCTATGCAATAGATACAGTAAATAATCATCGTCATAATTTTGCAGTATTTCTTTTAGAGGGCGTCACTGGTTCAGGAAAAACTGAAGTGTATCTCAATATAATATCTAATGTATTAGCTAAAGGTAAACAAGCATTAGTATTGGTACCTGAAATTAGCCTTACACCACAAACAATTAAACGTTTTAAAGAACGATTTAATGCTCCAATAGATATTCTACATTCTGGATTAACTAATCAACAGAGACTAGCTGTTTGGTTAAGAAGCAAAAATGGAGAAAATGCTATTGTTGTTGGTACCCGTTCATCACTTTTCACACCATTTAAAAATTTAGGCATGATTATCGTTGACGAAGAGCATGATAGTTCTTATAAACAGCAAGAAGGATGGCGTTATAATGCTCGTGATTTAGCAATTATTCGTGCAAAACTTAAAAATATCCCTATTTTATTAGGTTCTGCAACGCCTTCATTAGAAACTTTAAATAATGTTAAAAATCATAGATACCAATTGTTACAATTAACAAAACGTGCAGGTCATGCTAAACCTGTAAAGCAATCTATTTTAGATATTCGAGGTTTAACACTTGTAGCTGGCTTATCACAACCCTTAATTGAACAAATAAAAATCCATTTACACAATAATAATCAAGTTATGTTATTTTTAAATCGGCGTGGTTATTCACCTTTATTAATATGTCATGATTGTGGTTGGATTGCGGAATGTCCTCGTTGTGATCGTCCATATACTTTTCACAACCAATCACAAAAACTTAGTTGTCATTACTGTGATACACCAAGAGCAATTCCAAAACAATGTCCAAAATGTGGTTCAACTCATTTAGTACCGGTTGGGTTTGGTACTGAGCAATTAGAAAAACAACTTGAGCTTCTTTTTCCTAACACTAAAATAAGTCGCATTGATCGTGATACAGTAGCTAAAAAAGGAGCATTAGAGAATTATTTACAAAGTATTCAGCAAGGTGGTGCACATATTTTAGTTGGCACACAAATTTTAGCTAAAGGTCATCATTTTCCTGATATAACATTAGTTGGCATTGTAGATGTCGACGGAGCTTTATTTTCGAGTGATTTTCGAGCTACAGAGCAATTTGCTCAAATCTATACTCAAGTGTCAGGACGAGCTGGCAGAGAAACAAAAACAGGAGAAGTAATATTACAAACCTATCATCCTGAGCATCCATTATTAAATGTATTATTAAATAATGGATATCAAGAATTTGCTAAACAAGCCTTAAAAGAGCGTCAACAAACGTTATTACCTCCATTCAGTTATCAAGCATTAATTCGGGCAGCTGATCGCAATAATCATCATGCACAAAAGTTTTTGCAACTTATTCATGACAGATTGAAAGAGTATGGTGATAATTCCTTATGGCAACTTGGTCCTATGCCAGCAAATCAACCTAAAAAGGCAGGATATTACCGCTGGCAACTTTTGTTACAACACACAAATAGGCAATTATTACAATTAATTTTAGATAACCTTATTATTGATATAGAAAAATGGAATGAAACATCAAAAGTAAGATGGAGTATTGATATTGATCCTATCAATAATTAATATGTGATAATCGCCGACCGATATTAAAAATCGGCGGCTTAAAATAAAATTATAACGCTATTTTACCTACATTTTTGTCCAACGTTGCTTGACCAATACCGGAAACTTCCTTCAATTGTTCGATAGATACAAACGCCCCAAATTTTTCACGATATTCAACAATCTTTTTGGCTTTACTTATCCCTATACCTGTTAAAACTTTAGCTAACTCTTCTGCTGTAGCTGTATTAATATTAACTTGTATAATTTGTTGCTGTTCCTTTTTAGTTACTTCATTAGGTGGGCTATCTGCAAAACTTAAACCGGAAAAAGTGATGCTTGATAATAAAATACAAAAAATTGAAAATAGTTTCATTTGATTAACCTCTTAAAAATAGTTATGCAATTAATATGCTTTTTAACTATCTCATTTAATCAAATGTTAAAGGTTTATTAATTTCATAAATGAAAAAAGTCACCGAAGTGACTTTTCATTTTTGCTGAATTTTGCACTAATTTATGATGTGGATCACAAATTTGCATCTGGCATAATTTCAATCTTAGCTTTGGAACGAATATCTTCAGTAAGATAATAATATATATTATTGATATATAATGGTAATAATTCAGACGAGATATCTTTCTGTTCATTAGGTGTTTTTACATCAGTTAATACCACAATAGCAGCACTTCTATCATCTAAATATTGAACGCCATAAACTCTTTTAGATGTGACTGATGGCACCAAATCAAAAACCATATCAACAACTTTCGTATTCAGTACTTTTGAGTCCCGAGTAAGTTTATAACGTTGAGAAAAGTTTACATTTGGCGAACTACCTGTTTCGTTTAATTGCGTTAATATATTATCTACAGTCGATGTGAAACGTTCGTTAGCAATATTTTGATAAAGTTTCTTATTAATTTCATCTTGGACTTCTTCAAAAGGCGCTATCCCTTCCTTACGATAATCAACAACTTGAATAATAAAATCAATCATATTAATGCCTTGGCCAACAGTTATCATTTCTGAAACGTTACCTGTTGCTTGATCATCAATAATCATTTGATCACCAAATGCAACATCCCTAACTTCAGGATATCGTAAGATTGTAGTAATATCATTATAATAAGACCAATCTGAATTAACTATTTGTAAATCAGAGTCTTTTGCAATGGCTTCTAACGAATTAGGATTTTTATTTACTGCTGCCTGAATCTTGTTTTCAACAGAATCAAACATAGCATTTAATTTTTCATCTTCTAGCTTTGAAGTAATCATATGTTTTGCATAATCAAAATCCATAACTTTTGATTTTTGTATATCATCTAATTTGACGATAACATAACCATCATCAACTTTTATCGGCTTAGAAATTTGTCCAACTTTTTTTAAATTAGCATCCTTAAATGCTTGAGGTAAAGAATCATCTATAGTAAACCATCCCAATGAACCATTTTTTCCATACGGAGTGATACTAGCATTCTGATTAACCGTTTTGACAATAGAATCAAAATTACCACCAGATGATAGATCTTTCATAATATCATCTGCCTGTTCTTTATCAGTGACATAAATTACACTATAAGCTCGTTTTTCAGGAAAGGAATAATCTTTTTTATTTTTTTTAAATTGTTGTTGTACTTCTTCATCACTAATACGAATTTTATCTATATAATTAGATTTATTATTCAAAATATAGTTAAATTTAACCCTTTCTTTCCGATAAAATTCGCTCTTATGTTCTTCATAATATTTTTTTTCATCTTCAATAGTAATTTTAACATCATCCATATTTACTACTTCAGGGCTTAAAGTTGATGTGTAAACTGTCCTAGTTTGATCTTGGAGCTTGGCTAACTCAGAATCTACAGGTAATACAAAACTGGTGTTTACTAACGCATTAATGACTTGTTGTTGTTGCAAAGAGGTTTTCAAGCTTGCACCATAACCATCAGGTGTATAGCCATTTGCTGAAAGCAGTTCTAAATATTTTTTATTACTAAATTTACCATTTTCAAAAAATACTTGTTGTTGTCTGATGAATTCTTTGACTCTTTCATTACTAACATTTGCATTTAACTGCTCGGCAAATTTATAAGATAAAAAATTCGTTATTTGTGAAAATAATACATTACGGCGAAGTTGTTTGATAAAAGCAGGGTCACCCGCTGAACTTGAAGTAACTTCCCTTACTTGAGCTTCAAATTGTGCTCGATTTATCCCTTCTCCATCAACTTTTGCAATGTATTGTTGAGCATCACGCGCATTATTGCCGCCCCCAAACCCAAAGAAACCTATCCCTGTGAATATAAATGATAAAATAATTATTGCAAAAATAATTTTAACTACAATATGGTTTGCAGCTGTGCGGATTGTATCCATCATTTCTTGCGATTCTCCATATATCTAAAGATTAATTCGGCAAGTATAGCATATTTACCTAAATTGGCTATTATCAGAACGTTAAGAGATAAAAAAAGATCAACATTAAGTTGATCTTTTTAAAATTAAATACAATTAATTTAATTGTGTCTGAACTGGAATTTTAGATTTTATTTGTTTAGTTGCCTTTTTAGCTGCATGTTTTAAACTAATTTTATCTTGTTCAAGTTCTACACCAAACGGATTATTTTGTAATGCTATTGTTATTACTTCATCAATCCATTTTACTGGGCAAATATCAATTTCAGCTTTAACATTATCTGGAATTTCTTCTAGATCTTTCACATTGTCCATCGGTATAACAACCGTTTTAATTCCACCTCTATGTGCTGCAAGTAATTTTTCTTTAAGACCACCAATAGGTAATACTTCGCCTCTTAAAGTAATTTCCCCAGTCATAGCAACATCCGAACGAACAGGATTCCCTGTTAACGTTGAAATTAAGGATGTACACATAGCGATACCAGCACTTGGACCATCTTTCGGTGTCGCACCATCGGGTACATGGACATGAATATCACGTTTTTCGTAAAAATCACCATTAATACCTAATTTTTCAGCACGAGAACGAACCACTGTCAATGCGGTTTGAATAGATTCTTGCATCACATCACCCAATGAACCCGTATAAGTTAATTTACCTTTACCCGGTACACTAACTGATTCAATTGTAAGTAAATCACCGCCTACTTCAGTCCAAGCAAGACCAATAACTTGCCCAATTCGATTTTCATTATCGGTTTTACCATAATCAAATCGTTGTACTCCTAGAAAATCTTTTAAATTATCCTGAGTTATTGTCACTTTTTTTAACTTGCTATTTAAAGCTAATTGTTTTACAACTTTACGGCAAATTTTTGCTATTTCCCTTTCTAAGCTACGAACCCCTGCTTCTCGAGTATAATAGCGAATAATTCCAATTATAGCTGAATCATCTATACTAATTTCTTTTGGTTTTAACCCGTTATTCTCTATTTGTTTAGTAATAAGATGCTGTTTAGCAATATTTAATTTTTCATCTTCTGTATAGCCTGAAAGACGAATAACTTCCATTCGATCTAACAATGGTGCAGGAATATTCATCGAATTAGCTGTAGCAACAAACATTACATCAGATAAATCATAATCAACTTCAAGATAGTGATCACTAAAAGCATTATTTTGTTCAGGATCAAGTACTTCTAACAACGCAGAAGCAGGATCGCCTCGCATATCCGATGCCATCTTATCAATTTCATCCAATAAAAATAATGGATTTTTGACACCAACTTTTACCATACGTTGAATCAATTTACCTGGCATAGAGCCTATATAAGTTCTTCTATGTCCACGAATTTCTGCCTCATCACGAACACCACCTAATGCCATTCGAACATATTTACGCCCTGTTGCTTTAGCGATAGACTGACCAAGAGATGTTTTACCAACACCAGGAGGTCCAACTAGACATAATATAGGTCCTTTGACTTTATTAATTCGACCTTGAACAGCTAAATATTCCAATATACGATCTTTAACTCTTTCTAAACCATAATGATCTTTATCTAGAATTTTTTGAGCGCCCTCAATATCTTTTTTAACTTTGCTACGTTTATGCCACGGAATTTGTATCATCCAATCAATATATCCTCTGACTACAGTTGCTTCAGCAGACATTGCAGGCATCATTTTGAGTTTATTAAGTTCAGCCAAAGCTTTTTCTGTTGCCTCTTGTGGCATTTTAGCTTTGGTAATTTTACTTTTTAACTCTTCATATTCATCTGGTTTATTATCGATATCACCCAATTCTTTATGAATTGCTTTTATTTGCTCGTTAAGATAATACTCTTTTTGCGCTTTTTCCATTTGTTGCTTAACACGCTGACGAATATTTTTTTCAACTTGCAATAAATCGATTTCAGATTCCATCAATGAAATAAGTAACTCAAAACGTTTTTCCAAATTAGCTGTAACCAGTAATTCTTGCTTTTGTTCTACTTTCAAAAATAATGTAGCGGCAATAGAATCAGCCAGTTGTGAAGGCTCTTTAATCAAACGAATTGAATCAACAACTTCTTGTGTTACCTTTTTATTCAGTTTTGCATAATCATCAAAATTAGAAAGTACAACTCGCATTAAAGCTTCATTTAAATCATCATTTTTGTTTTTTTCATGCAATGTTTCGATATTGGCAATAAAAAAGTCGTCTTCTTTTTGTTCTAAAATATCAACAATTTTAGCTCTTTCAACACCTTCAACTAAAACTTTTACTGTTCCATCTGGAAGTTGAAGCAGTTGTAAAATATTGGCAACAGTCCCAGTTTCGTATAAATCATCAACATCTGGATCATCTTGTGATGGATTTTTTTGAGTAACAAGGAAAACTTGTTTATCCATTTCCATTGCACTCTCAAGACAACGTATCGATTTATTTCGACCAACAAAGAGAGGAATTACCATATGTGGAAATACCACAACATCACGTAATGGTAAAATAGGCATAATCATTTGTTTAGTTTGTTTTGTTTTCATTTTTTTCTCTCTAATAGTACAAACCCATTATGTTGATATTGGGATTGATTTTAGATATTCAAGCCTATTGTTATGAGTCAAATATATACTATTCCTTAAACATTTTGACAATATCTACATGTAATTAGATATAATATAAATTAGATCATGCTTGTTAAAGTTTCAACAATAACAAGCATCTTCATAGTTAAGCTGACAACTCAACATCTTCTCGGTAAATTAAAGCTGGTGCTTGGGATTTTTCTACTGTTTCTTGTTCAACAATAACTTTTTTAATATTCTTCATAGATGGTATATCATACATTGTATCTAATAAAATATTTTCAACAATAGAACGTAAACCTCGAGCTCCTGTTTTACGTTGCAACGCTTTTATTGCAATAGCGTTTAATGCATCTTCAGTAAACTCTAATTCAACTCCATCTAACCTAAATAATGTTTCAAACTGCTTAGTTAAAGCGTTTTTAGGTTCAGTTAAAATACTAATTAAGGCATTTTTGTCTAATTCTGATAATGTACCGATAACGGGTAATCGACCAATAAATTCAGGAATCAAACCAAATTTTACTAAATCTTCAGATTCAACTTGAGCGAGTAACTCGGACTCCGTTGCCTTATTTTTACTGCTTTTAACATCAGCTCCAAAGCCAATACCAGTATTAACAGATACTCGATTTTCTACTACTTTATTCAAGCCACTAAATGCCCCACCACAAATAAACAGAATCTTTGAGGTATCAACCTGTAAAAATTCTTGTTGAGGATGTTTACGTCCGCCTTTGGGTGGCACAGAGGCAATAGTACCTTCAATAATTTTTAATAAAGCTTGTTGTACACCTTCACCTGACACATCTCTTGTGATTGAAGGATTATCTGATTTTCTTGAAATCTTGTCTATTTCATCAATGTAAATTATGCCACGTTGTGCTTTTTCAATATCATAATCACAACTCTGTAATAATTTTTGGATGATATTTTCAACATCTTCACCAACATACCCTGCTTCTGTTAATGTTGTTGCATCTGCCATCGCAAAAGGAACATCTAAAAAGCGAGCTAAAGTTTCAGCTAATAATGTTTTACCACTACCGGTTGGACCAATTAATAAAATATTACTTTTACCTAATTCGACATCATTATGACTTGCATAACTACGTAAACGTTTATAATGATTATAAACTGCTACAGATAATACTTTTTTTGCTTTTTCTTGACCAATAACATATTCATCAAGATGGTTTCGAATTTCATGAGGAGTTGGTAATGGTTTACTATTAAATTCTTCATGTGAGAGAAAACTTTTTGTCTCTTCTTTTAAAATATCATTGCATAGCCCAATACACTCATTACAAATATAAATAGATGATGGTCCTGCAATTAGTTTGCGAACTTCATGTTCACTTTTACCACAAAAAGTACAATAGAGTAATTTTTCTGAGCTTTCATTATTCACTTTTACCACCTAGCTAATTTATTATGAACGTTTACTATATATGGCATCCACTAAACCATATTCAACTGCTTTTTCGGCAGACATAAAGTTATCACGATCTGTATCTTTTTCAATTACACTAATATCTTGACCAGTATGCATTGCCAAAATATTATTTAAACGGCTTTTTACTTGTAAGATTTCTTGTGCATGTATTTGAATATCGGAAGCTTGTCCTTGAAAACCGCCTAATGGTTGATGAATCATTACCCTGGCGTTAGGTAAGCAATATCGTTTACCTTTTGTTCCCGCAGTTAAAAGCAATGATCCCATTGAACATGCTTGTCCCAAACAAATTGTGCTAACATCAGGTTTTATAAATTGCATAGTATCATAAATGGCCAGTCCGGCTGTAACAACACCACCTGGTGAATTTATATATAAATGGATATCTTTTTCAGGATTTTCAGCTTCTAGAAATAACATTTGAGCGATAATTAAGTTAGCCATATTATCTTCAACTTGTCCTGTTAAAAAGATGATTCGCTCTTTTAATAACCGTGAATATATATCGTAAGCTCTTTCTCCACGAGAGCTTTGCTCAACAACCATTGGAATCACACCCATATATGGTTCTAAAGGCATTTTTATCTCCTAATTAAACAAAATAGCCCAAACAGATAATTCTTATTTGGGCTTAAAAGTAATCTTTTTATTTAATGAAGCAGTGTATAGATATTAAGCCACTTGCTGATTCATTAATTCAGAAAACGAGTAATTTTTATCGGTTACTTTAGCACTAGCTAATAATAAATCAACTACTTGATCTTCAATCGCTACAGACCGAATATTATCCATCGCTTTCTTATCTTTACTGTAATATTCTAAAACTTCTTTAGGATCTTCGTAAGCAGAAGCAATTTCATCAATTAATGATTTAACCTTTGTATCATCAGCTTTAATTTTATTACTTTCAATAATTTCACTAAATAATAAACCTACTGATACACGACGTTTAGCTTCAGCTTCGAATAATTCTTTAGGAAGATCCATTGATTGCTTCATGTTTCCACCAAATCGAGATACGGCTTGTTGACGTAATACATCAATTTCGCGTTCAACTAATGCAGAAGGAACATCAATTTCATTATTCTTAACTAAACCATCAATAACTTGTGCTTTAATTTTATTACGAATAGTTGCATTAAGTTCGCGCGACATATTTTTTCGTACTTCAATACGTAAGCTTTCAACTGTACCATCTGCGATACCAAACCGTTTAATGACATCTTCAGTAAGCTCTGGAAGTTCAAGCTCTTCCACTTTTTTCAATGTTGCAGAAAATACTGCAGGCTTACCTTTTAAATTTTCCGCATGATAATCTTCTGGGAATGTTACGTTAATATCAAATTGGTCATTAGCTTTATGATCTAAAATAGCATCTTCAAACCCAGGAATCATTCTACCTTGACCTAAAACTAATACAAAATCATTAGCTTTACCGCCTTCGAATTCTTCACCATCAACTTGACCAACAAAATCTAAAGTTACACGATTTTGTTCTTTAGCTGATTGATCAACTTCTTTCCAAGTCCCTTGTTGTTTACGTAATGTTTCAATCATAGTTTCAACATCAGCATCAACAACTTCGGCTACTGGTTTTTCAACTTCGATCTTATCTAGATCTTTGATTTTAACTTCAGGGTAAACCTCAAATTCAACAGTAAAGGTGTAATCTTCTCCATCTTTATATTCTGTTGGAGTATAAGTTGGTGCACCTACTGGATTTATTTTTTCTTGAACAATCGCTTCAATGAAATTTTGTTGCATTAAGTCACTTAATGCATCTTGTAAAATCGACGCACCATAGCGTTGTTCAACAATTTTTAAAGGTACTTTTCCTTTGCGGAAACCATCAATTCGTACTTTTTTTGCAGTTTTAATCAGCTCTTTATCAATTGCTTTTTTAATATCTTCTGATTTAATGGTAATGGATAAACGTCTACCTAAACCTTTTGTTGTTTCCACCGAAACTTGCATCTTTATACCTCGAAATTATTGAATAATATCTGCTCATGATTATTTTAAATTGATAATTGAGCCAACAAATTTATAAAATAGGCGAGCATTATACCGACCGTAAACGTCTACGTCGAGACATTTAATAGTTTCTTCTCAAGCGCTTTCAAACGTTTATTCATTTCATCAATATGTAACACTAACGAAGCGGTTTTTCGCCATACTTTATTTTCTTGTAGTGGGATCCCAGATGAATATACACCAGGTTCGGTGATAGGACGCATCACCATTCCCATGCCAGTGACGGTTACTTGATCACATATTTCCATATGTCCATTAATAACACTTGCTCCACCGATTAGACAGTGACGACCAATAGTTAAGCTACCAGCCATAATAACGCCTCCCGCAACTGCGGTATGATCACCAATTATATCGTTATGAGCGATTTGGCATTGATTGTCAATAATAACACCATTACCTATAATCGTATCATCCAGCGCACCTCTATCTATTGTGGTTGATGCACCTATCTCTACATTATTGCCAATGACAACACGCCCCAATTGAGGAATTTTAATCCAGTTTCCTTTATCATTAGCATAACCAAATCCATCCGCTCCTATGACCGTTCCTGATTGAACTAAGCAATTGTCTCCAATAATACAGTTGTGATAAACCGTGACATTAGCCCATAATTTTGTATTTGCACCTATCTTTGTACCTTTACCTACAAAACAACCCGCACCAATAACACAATTATCACCTAATACAACATCACTTTCGATAACAGCATTTGCACCAATTGAAATATTACTGCCTAACTGAGCAGATGAATCAATTACCGCTGATACTGCTATATCTTTAGCTGGTGTAGGTGTTGTATCAAAGTACTGAGCTAATTTTGCATAAGTAAAATAAGGATCTTTTACAATTAATGCAGCACCTTGCCAATACTTAAGACTTTCTTCTGTCATTACTACGGCAGAAGCTTTACATTCTGATAAATTATTCTGCAATTTTTTATCGGACAAAAAAGTAATCTGTCCTGATACTGCACTTTTCATTGATGCAATACCTGTGATAGTTATATTACCATCACCATATAACTTTGCATCAAATTGTTTAGCCAACTGTTCTAAACGGAAAGCAAACATTATTTTTTAACCTTTTCCAATACTTTATTAGTGATATCTACCGCATCCGATGCTGATAATGTAGCTTCTGCTTTTAAAATAATATCGTATTTTTCTGTAGTAACAATACTTTTAACAGCTTCTTGGATTTTAGTTAATAATTTACCCACTTCTTCTGATTCGCGTTTGCGGTAATCTGTAGTAAACGCTTGTGCTTTATTTTCAAAATCTGAAATTGTTTTATTTAACTTTGTTTTTTCAGAAGCTGATAATGTTAAACCATCTTTCTTTAAACGAGCTGCCGCATCACTAGCTTTCTTTTCTTCTTCACGCAATGATTTTTCTCTGGCTTCAAATTCTTTATTTAAAGCCTGTCCAACTGTTTCTCGTTCAGGCATATTTTGCAATACAGACATTACATCAATAACCCCGATTTTGACTTCTGCATTTGCTATACCAGTAAACAGTAATGCAGCACTTATACTAAGAACGGATATAATTTTTTTCACTTTCTTCACCTATGTCTATTTATTAATTTTGACATGGATTTACCATGTCGAACCGATATTAAATTGGAATTGTTGAGCTGAATCACCATTATATTTCTTAAGCGGTTGGGCATAAGAAAAAACTAATGGACCTAATGGTGACATCCATTGAACAGCCAATCCTGCCGACATTCTTATATCAGAAGGTGAACTATAATCTGGAATATCCTTGTTCTTAAAATTCCACTCAGTATCCCATACTGTACCAGCATCAAAGAATACAGAGGTACGAATGCTATCTGTATATTTTTCTCCAGCAAATGGAGTAGGAACGATCAACTCTGTACTAACAAATGCTAAAGTATTACCACCAACTGCATCCTTCGATCTTTTACAATTACTTGTATTATCTAAACCACTACAACCATCATCACTATTAAAATAAACTGCTTTAGGACCAACAGTGTTGGCTTTAAAACCACGTAGTACAGTCGAACCACCAGCATAAAAGTTCTCATAGAATGGCAACTCTTTACCACCAAAACCATTACCATAACCCAAACGACCTCGAGTTAAGAAAACCCAATGATGTTCAGAATCAAATGGATAATAATAGGAAGCATCAGTGATTACTTTGTAGAATCGGTTATCAAATACAGGTACTGTTATTTTTGCGTTAGCGGTCACTCTTAAACCATCAGTAGGGAAAAATCCTCGATCTAATGAATTATACGTCCAATAAGCATTTAGTAATAAATCATTAGTGTCGAAAGAAATAGAACGTCTATTCTTCATATTTTCACCCATAGATTCAAAATAACGCCACATTCCATATTGAGCTTTCATATCAGACAATTTATGATTGGCATATTCAGTACCAAAGCGAATGAAATTATTTTCACTAATTGGAAATCCTAAATTTGCTGATGCTCCCCATGTTTTACTCGAGTATTCTGACTCTTCATCATCATCATCCGCTTTATAAGTATTATAGTAGACACTACCACCTAAGCTTACACCATCAACAGTAAAATAGGGATCAACAATTGAAACAGAGGCCGTTTTATCAGTATCAGTGGTGTTAATATCAAATGATACACTATTGCCTGTACCTAACCAGTTATCTTGCGATATACCTGCATTAAAACTAACACCACTATCTGAACCAATACCCACACCAAATTTAATACTACCAGTGTTACGCTCAGAAACTTTATAAATGATATCAACTTGATCATCTATTCCAGGCACTCGTTCAGTATTCGCTTCGACAGTATCAAAAAAACCTAATCGATTTAAACGTTCCTTACCTAACTCAACTAAACCGTTACTTAACCATGAACCTTCCATTTGACGAAGCTCACGGCGGATAACACTTTCACTAGTCACTGTATTTCCGACTATTCTAATATTACGAACATAATAACGTTGTCCAACATCAACCATCACTATTAGTTTTACAGTATGTTCTGAATCATTCAATTCTGGCTGAATAACGACTCTAGGGTAAGCATAACCGAAATTAGCAAGTAAGCGTTTAACATTATCTTCGATATCTGTTATTCTCTGACCATTATATAAATCGCCAACTGATATGCGCTCATTAGCTATTTTAGCAATCGCATCTTTATGACCCGAAAAGTTTCCTTTAAAATCAATACCAGATAACTTGTATTGTTCACCCTCATGGATATTAATCGTTACATAAATACCTTTTTTGTCTGGCGTTAAACTTACTTGCGTGGAATCTATATTAAAACGAGCGTAACCACGATTTAGATAGAAACTTTGCAATTCATCTAAATCACTAGCCAATTTTTGTTTTTGATATTTTCGATCACCAAGCATGTTCCACCATGGAACTTCATCACGTAATGAAAAACGTGAAATAAGTTCTTCTGAAGAAAATGCTTTAGCACCAACAATATTGATTTGATCAATTAATGCCGATTTACCCTCTGCAATTACCAATTTTAAATCAGCACGATTACGAGATAATGGGGTAACTACAGCTGTAACATTTGCATTATACTTCCCAACACTGTAGTAAAAATCTTCTAAACCTTTTTCAATTGCCGAAAGCATAGTACGATCTAATGCTTCACCTTCCCGAATGCCAGAGCTATCTAAGTTTTTTTTCAACATATCATCCTTCACTGATTTATTACCAGAAAAAGTGATACTCGCAATAGTTGGACGCTCTTGAACATGAACAATCAATTTATTACCATCTCGGGAAACACTGATATTATCAAAATTACCACTAGCATAAAGGGATTTGATAATACGCCCTAAATCAGCTTCATTAACATAATCGCCAACTTGGACAGGCATCTCAAGCAATGCAGCGCCAGGAGTAACTCTTTGCAAACCTTCAAATTCAATATCTTTTACTATAAAATCATCAACACAAAATGCGTTGGAACTATACATTGCTGTACCACTGAACAGCAAAGATGCTATAAGTAATTTATTTATTTTCATTGTAAATGTTTATAACCTCATCCCATCACAATCGTAAAAAATCGTTAAATAGTGCAATTCCCATTATCAATATTAATAAAAAAAAACCTATGCGAAATAATCGCTCTTGGGTTTCATCGGATAAAGCTTTCCCTTTTAACTTTTCAAGCAATAAAAAGACAAGCTGCCCCCCATCTAATATTGGTAATGGTGCAAGATTGATAACACCCAAACTTATACTAATAAATGCTAAGAAATATAAGTAAGGAGTGAAACCATAACTTGCTGTTTGCCCTGCGCTTTTTGCTATCGTTATAGGCCCTGATAAATGTTTAAGACCAATAACACCTGTTATTAACTGATAAAGTGAACCAACAGTTAGTTTTGTCGTTAATACTGTTTGTTCAATACCTTTACCTAATCCTTCTAAAAAACCATATTGCTTAACTACTGCCTCTGAGGAAGGATATAAACCAGCTACACCTTCTCCATTTTTCTGAACTGTTGGTATTAAATTAAGATAAATTTCACTATTATCTCGCTTAACCTTTAATACCATTGCATTTGCTTTTTTTATTTCATCAGAAAAATCATTCCAATTTGTATAAAGATGATTATTGTAACTGATAATTTCATCACCTACTTGTAATCCAGCTTTTTCTGCAGCCGATTTTGGTACAATTTTACTCAAAATTGGATAAACTTCCAACGTTTTAGGAAGAAAACCAAATGCCGTAATGGACGATTCTTTTTCTATGTCAAAATACCAATGGCTAATATCAACACTTTTTGTAATTTCTGTTGGGTTATCATTATTATCTGTATCAATATAAGATAAAGATACACTATTTTTACCTAATACAGATATCAACGCTAAATTTACATCATTCCAGCTATTAATATTAATATTATTAATAGTTTTTAGTTCTGCTCCATAAGGCATATACAATGTAGAAGCAGGGGTATTAGCAATGGTATCTTTTACTTTTACGGGATAAACCATTACTCCGTTTAAAAAAATTATCCAATAAATTATCGCAGCTAAAACAAAGTTGGCAAAAGGCCCTGCGAATATGATTGCCATTTTTTGCCAAATTTTTTTTCTATTAAAAGCAAATTTTTTATCATGGTTTGAAGTTTTTTTTACATCTTCATTAAGCATTCTAACATAACCACCAAGAGGAATCATAGCAATTACGAATTCAGTTCCACTTGAAAATTTATGTGACCATATTTTTTTACCAAAACCAATTGAAAAGCATTCAACATGAACACCACATAAACGAGCAATAAGAAAATGCCCAAATTCATGTACTGTGACTAAAATACCCATAGTAAGGATAAATAGCAGCAACGACCAGAGCAAAATATATTACCTCTCTATGATAAATATAAAGATAGTACTGTAAAAATTGGAACAGCGGCTGTTAAACTATCAATTCTATCTAAAATACCGCCATGTCCTGGTATTAAATTACCACTATCTTTAATGCCTGCTTCACGTTTAAACATACTTTCAGTTAAATCACCTAATACTGAAACCAAGACAGCAAAAAAAGAACTGATAAAAAAAACGTTAAATTTTATATTGAACAAATTAGAATAATAAACAATCAAGCTAATTAAAAACGCGACACTAATGCCACCAATGAAACCTTCTACAGTTTTACCTGGGGAAACTTTCGGTGCTAATTTTCGTTTACCAAAAATTCGCCCAGCAAAGTAAGCTCCAGTATCTGTTGCCCATACTAGCACAAATACATATAACAGCAAGATTGCTCCTGTATAACAATTTGAATGATAGTTAATGGATCTTAACGCTATCATACTAAGGAAAAATGGAACTAACGTAAAAAAAGCAAAAGTTAATTTTACAGCAACATTAGACCAATAATGTATGGTTTTGGGATAACTTATTACTAGGTATAATGCAACTAACCACCAGATAATTGAAAGTGATAATATAATATTATACAGTTTGGATTTTAGTTCAAAAGAGATTGGCATAAAATATAACAAAGCTAATATAACTGCAATAAAAAAAGCAAACATTAGTCTTGAATACTTATTAGTTATATGCAAAAACTGTGACCACTCCCATGCAGCTATACCGACAACAGCAATCATGATATAAGCGAATACCGATAATTGCGTAAAAAAAAGTAGAATAATTACAAGTGGAATTAGCACAATTGCAGCAAGTAATCGTTGAATTAACATGAATGTTCCTCTATAGGTATACCACCAAAACGCCGCTCTCTGGTATTAAAGGCATCAATTGCTTTGTCAAATAACGTTTGATTAAAGTCTGGCCATAAAACATCAGTAAAGTAAAGTTCAGAATAAGCGATCTGCCATAATAAAAAATTACTGATTCTATATTCACCGCCAGTGCGAATAACTAAATCTACTTCAGGAAACTCATGCATACTTATTTCCGAATTAAATCGTTCTTCAGTAATATCATCTAACGTTATTTTACCATCTAAGACTTGCTTTGCCATTTTTTTAGTTGACTGTAAGATATCCCAACGACCACCATAATTTGCAGCAACATTCAAAACTAATCCAGAATTATCTTTCGTTAATTGTTCTGCATTAATAATCATATTTTGCAAATCTTCATTAAATTGAGAAATATTACCAATAATATTTAATCGAACATTATTTTTGTGTAAACTTTTCATTTCACGATTCAAAGCATAAATAAACAAAGAAATTAAAGCAGAAACTTCACTTGCTGGGCGTTTCCAATTTTCACTACTAAAAGCATACAACGTTAAAACTTTTATACCAAGAGTTGCAGCATAGGTAGCTATTTTACGTACTGCTTTTAAACCAGCTCTATGTCCAACTGCACGTAATTGTTTTCGTTGCTGTGCCCAGCGACCATTTCCATCCATAATGATCGCTACATGGTTAGGAATGTATCTTTCTTGAATCATGAAATATACCGTGTCATATAAATCATTTTATCAACTTGTTATTAAAGATTTGTTTAATCACTTAGCGTGTTCCATAAACAACAATAGTTTTACCATGAGCAGAAATTAAATGTTGATCTTCAAGCATTTTTAAAATTCGACCGACAGTCTCACGAGAACATCCAACAATCTGACCTATTTCCTGACGAGTAATTTTAATTTGCATACCATCAGGATGTGTCATAGCATCAGGTTGTTTAGCCAGATTTAATAAGGTTTGTGCAATACGACCGGCAACATCAAGAAACGCTAAATTGCTAACCTTTTCAGATGTTACTTGTAAGCGACTAGCCATTTGGCTGGCAAGTTTCATTAAAATATCGGGATTGACCTGAACTAGTTGCTTAAATTTCTTATAAGAGATTTCAGCTACTTCACAACTTGTTTTCGCTTTAACCCAAGCACTTCGCTCTGTTCCTTCTTCAAAAAGACCTAATTCACCTAAAAATTGATTCTGATTCAAATAAGATAATATCATTTCATTACCTTCATCATCTTTAATCAATACGGCTACAGATCCTTTTACAATATAATAGAGAGTTTCTGCTTTTTCACCTTGATGAATTAGGGTACTTTTAGCTGGATATTTATGAATATGGCAATGGGATAAAAACCACTCTAATGTTGTATCCGTTTGCTGTTTACCAATCATTATTCCTTTCTCTCCATTCAATTTACAACCTACACACTATAACAAAGTTGGACAATAAATCATATACTAAGCGATAAGGATTTTAGCCATTATTTAACAAGTTTAATATCAACTGTTTGGTGTAATTCAGACCAAAAAATTGCCACAGTTCCATCAATTAATTGAGATTTTACTTGAGTAACCTTTTCTTGGAGGGATTTTTCTTGCAGACCATAATCGGTACCTTCACGTAACACAAAATATTCAATTATGTTATCTAATGTTTGCGGGTCAAGATTTTGCCAAGGAATAATCATGATAAATTAATATTATTTGGAATTGGTTAGTATTCTAAAGCATCCATTTAAAAATAAGAAGAATCATTTCATTTTTTAATTTTATTTGGCTAATAATCGTGAGGATAAATCATGTAATAAAATTATATAAATTAGCTTAAAGATTAAAAATTATGATTATTTGCAACATTATAATATGCAGTTTTATTTTATTTAAATAACTTACAATAATATATACATCAATAAATATTTTTTAATAGTAAAGAAAAACCACCCATATGAGTGGTTTTAATAATATTTAAAGTAATTAGTATTACTTATATTTATTCGTTAGTTTCAACTCTCAAATGATAGCCTTGAGCACCTGCTTTGTAGGCTGTGTTATATATTGAGTTATGATTTGCTGTTGTGCTACCTAAGTAAATAGTATCGCCTTGAGCTGTTGTAGTGCTTGAAGCTAACTCATCAGTAGTGGCATTAGTGTCTAAATAAGTACCGTCAAGTGTCCATTTATATGTATAAGCTGAAGTTTTAATTAACTCTCCTGAATCAATGCTATCGTTTCTATCAGCATCATTCCAAACTACAGCACCAAATTTATCGCCGTATTGAGGGTTAGTTGCACCAGCTTTAGCATAGTTAACTGAAGTATCTAACTGATCATTTGCGTCATATTTAAAGATACCAACTTTAAAGGTATCACTAATAATAGGACCTTTACCTGGTGCTTGATCACCTGGACCTTTTGGATCAGAAGGTAGTCCATCTGGTTCAGTGCCATCTGTAGATACTTGCGGAAGTTCTGATGACCAAACGTCTGAGATACTCAACCATTGATTGGTGCTAGGTAAACCAAATTCGGTACGTTCTTGTAATTTAAAACCAATTTGATCAGCACCAGCAAATTTATCATCAATTTCAAATATAATAGAACCTGATTGTACACCATTTACACTTTGAGCAGTTGTAAATGAAAGACCTTGAAGATCTGCTCCTGCAATTGGTGTCCAAGCTCCGTAATTACCAGCGCTATCTTTTTGTCTTATATAAACAGTAAGAGAATCTTTGATATTTCCATTATCTACATCACCATCGCTGTCTAGTAATTTATATGAAATTTTCATATAATCACCAACTTTAACATTGTCATTTGCTCCAATGTTATTGTTACCAGCAGCATCAGTAGTAAAGGTTACAGTAATAGTATGATCAGCAACATCGCCATTTATTTTGGAAAGAACAGGTGCATTACCATGTATTGTTTCGTTAGTTGTTGCATGTAATGTTGCAAATGCGCTACTTGATGCATAACCTGCTAATAATAAGCCAAATGCAATTTTTTTGATTGTTAAATTTTTCATGTTTAACTTCCTATTTTTATTTTTAAATTGAATATGTTGTATTTAAATGAATACAACACTTTTGTTGGTGTTCCCAAATATAAGCTACCGAAATCATTCGTTAACCTAAAACCTATTATTATATCTTCATATTACTTATACGCATGACTAATTAGTTATAATCTGTAATTGTTACTTGCAATTTAAAACCTTGATCTCCCGCACACGCTAACGGTGAAGGTGTAACCGACTGTTCTAAATTCAAATGAGCAGGTGCACCAGCAACAGGAGCAACACCTTTACCTGCTGTTGCATAACTCAATGTTTTCTTGCTTCTTATTGTGTAGTGAGCATTAGGCCCCATAGCAACATTAAACCATGGACCATTTGGATTTTCCTCATAGCTTGGTAATGCAGAAGTTGCAGCACTGCCTGGGCAAGCCTGTTCATTGGAACCGACAAGTGACCAAACAGTAAATGGAGTAGGAAGTTCCTGACCATCAACACCATAAGCCTTTACATAATACTCACTATCGACCATCCATTCTTTAACACCATTTGGGTCAAAGTTAAGAGAATTACCTGTGTTTTCTGCTACTAATACGCCATCTGCGCGGTAAACTTTAATAGTATTAGCTTTACCACCTGTAAAATTAACCTTAGCTTTATTGAAAGAGGTACCAAATCTATCAATAGCAATTGCAAATTCAACAACACCAGCAAGATTTGAGGCGACATCTAAAATGTAAGTATCACCTATCGCATCAATATTAGCTGCCGTTGCAGCATTAGCAGATACTTTTTGTCCCATCTTAACTTTTTCAAAACCTTTTACAATGACACAAGGTTCTTGTGATGGGCAAGCATTAACATTACCTGAGGTACCATCAATTAAAGCCACTTTTTTTCCATTGCTTGTAGCTGACCACCCTTTTAGTACTGATGCAAAATTATCAGGTATACTATTCATTAGTTCTTCATCACTAAAACCTTCTACATCATCTTCAGAAGTAATCGATCCGACATCTACTTTAGGTTTAACTAATGTTGCAAAAATAGTGATTGCACTTTGACCATCAGCCGGTCTGTTAGCCATTGAAACCTTATTTCCATTTTCATCTATTACCCAGACCCCAACTTTACGTGTATTTAGATTTGGTAATACTTCAAATGAAATTGAGTTAGATGTTGCAGATTTACCTTTTTCGTCGGTAACTGTTACCGCCAATGTGTATTTACCTTTAGTGCTTATAGGACGACGTTGACCAGTAGAATCAACATAATCCGGCGCTACAATTTTCCAATTGTTAATATTGGTATGAGGTGTTAACCAGTTTGAAGAATTACATGTTCCTGTTGCAAAACATAAGAAACCACCGCCCGCATCAATTTCCATCATATCACCAGACCATGAGACACTGCGTATACCTTTAGCATTATGAACGCCAATGCTAACGTCATAAGTCTCACCTTCCAATAATTGCAGTGATTCAAGCCCTAAATCAACACTCATTTTCTTTTCTTTATATTCAAGAACAATGTAATTATTGCGATCAACAAGATCATAACGACTACCTTTAACTGAACGAGCGGCTTGAACCATATCGGGATCCATCTGGTCTTTTAGAGGCATTCCAATACGGTAATTCATGGTTAGTTCAGCTTTAGTTTCTTTATTACTATCTTGACCACGTTTATGTTCGGCTTTAACCGTAAATAAAGGAACAGGCGTGTAATCAATACTCGCAGTTACAGCTCTAGGATCTTTTTGTAAATTATCTTTACCAAATAATGCTACTTTATCACCATAGTATTGTTCATACATCAATGAACCACCTAAGTGTGGATATTGTGGCAAGTATCCTTGGAAACGAATATCAAATCCTCTAGCTGCGCGTTCTAAATAATCATCAAAATCTTTTGAATTTTTCCAATCAGATAATGGGTGATAATAGTTAATGGCAAACTTCATATAGTCTGTCCAAGCTTCAGCACCAATACCTAAACGGTTATGAGAACGTTGAAAATCGTGGTCTAAAAATACGTTATAACCTAATAACCATGTTTTATCAGCTACATCCCAGCGTTGACCAATACCAAAGTTACCAATACGTCGATTATGCTCATATTCTTGAAAAGACAATTGAGTAAAGATCAAAGTATCTTCGGTGTCGTACCAAGGACTAAATAGTTTGGCATTGATATTATTAAATGACCCTGTGTCACTGATATCAAACTGTAATTGTGCAGTACCAAATTGCCCTAAAAAGTCTTGCGCAGCACCTTTTAATGGATCAACAACTTGGTTTCTTACACTATTACGTACATAATCTTCAGCATAATCTTTTGCTTTATTTTTTACATGCCCAGATATGCCGCCATTCTCAGAAGAGGTGATTTGCTTCCAATCTTGAGTAGCTAAAGTCTGTAAAGTTGATGCAACTTGGCTTGCTAAAGCATCTTTATCAGCTTTAACGTCATAATTATCATCCGAACCTAATTTAGGCAAATTAGCATATTTATCTTGACTACCAGAATCTGTTTTTTTCAATGCAGGCAATATAGGAGAGTTTTCAGGGAGCACTAAACGCTCTCCAACTTCTACCACATCTTTTTTATCATAACGACCAGCATTCATCTCTCTTAATTCTGAAACAGAGACACCGCTTAAAAGTGCTATTTGATATAGGCTACGTTGCTGGTTATTGACCATTTCACGCACCTTCATACCATCTTTTAACTCGATCACTTTATTACTATCAATTGCCGTTACTGTTTCAGAAACAGTATTATCGACTGCCCAACTCATTTGGCAGCCTAAAGCCATGATAATTAGTGTAGAGATAACTTTTAAATTAAGATTATTTCTCATCTTAATTATTCCTTATATTTCACCGACACAATGCTACGCAGTAACAAGTTCTTTTTTTATTTGTTAATAAAGCTCATCTACCATTAAATTCTATTATTAATTTATTCTGGATAAAAATGCTTTAAATTTGTTTTCTTTCCATATTTATTTTTTTAAGGATTTTAAAATTATTCAAAACCCTTTATACGAGGGGGATGATATTACAAAATTGTCATAAATCAAAATAAATTTACGTATTTTTTGATTAATTTTTGTAAACAAATATAATTTATTTATTTTTCATAAAGTTAAATAAAAATAAGAATAGTATGATTTTAGTAAACTAATTGTTCAACTTAATAAACATTGTAATAACTAATTTAAAATTACTTTCTTGTTATGATTAGGAATGTGTAACAAATTGATTGGATGAAAAAAACAGGCAAACCGTCTAATAATTCATCTGTTTTTAACATTTTTTTCATTTTAGATGATTTTTTATTGACCTTCATTATAAATTTCTAGATTTTCTGATTCTTTAGTTGGTGTTAACTTAATCTTATCGCTTCTGTTTATTTCTAGCGAAGACAAATAGTTATCATCAATACCTTCGGTAATATATTTCCCATTAAAAACAGAACACTCCAAATGTGTTATGTTTGGATTTAGGATTTTAATTGAATCAATTAAATCAGAAAGATTTTGAAAAATAAGTTTATCAGCACCGATATCTTTAGCTATCTCATCAACAGTTCGATTATAAGCAATTAATTCGCTCGCAACAGGCATATCAATACCGTAAACATTAGGATACCTTATTTCTGGTGCGGCAGAAGCCAAATAAATTTTCTTCGCACCACACGAGCGAACCATTTCAAGAATCTTTTCTGATGTAGTACCTCGTACGATTGAATCATCAACTAAGAGAACATTTTTACCTTCAAATTCAATACGATTTGCATTGAGTTTTCTTCTTACGGAAAGTTTACGTACCGTTTGTCCGGGCATAATAAATGTTCGTCCAACATAACGATTTTTAACAAATCCTTGTCGATAAGGCTTATTTAGTATTCTTGCTATCTCAAGCGCCGCATCACATGATGTTTCTGGAATCGGTATGACAACATCAATATCAACATCCTTCCATTCATTTGCTATTTTTTGCCCTAATTTTTGTCCCATTAAAATGCGAGATTGATAAACAGATACACCATTCATCAACGAATCCGGTCTTGCAAAATAAACATATTCAAAAATACATGGATAGTATTGAGGATTATCTGAACATTGCTGTGAATATAATTGCCCATCTTGAGTGATATAAATCGCTTCGCCAGGTTCAACATCACGCATAAACTTAAAATCAAGAATATCTAATGCCACACTTTCTGAGGCAACCATATATTCAATTTTTTGATTTTCTAAAACTCTTCTACCAATAACTAACGGACGGATTCCATAAGGATCTCGAAAAGCAACCAAACCATGTCCTATAATCATTGCTACACAAGCATAGGCTCCCTTAATAATCATATGTACATTATGAATTGCGGTAAAAATATTATCTGGGCTAAGAGGATAAGTTGGAAATTTATCGAGTTCGCTGGCAAAAATGTTGAGTAAAACTTCGGAATCGGAATTAGTGTTAATATGACGCCTAGCTAACTCAAAAACTTTATTACGTAGTTTATCGGTATTAGTCAAATTACCATTATGAGCAAGAGCGATACCATAAGGTGAATTGACATAAAAGGGCTGTGCTTCCGATGGGCTGGAACTTCCGGCTGTTGGATAACGTATATGACCAATCCCTAAATTACCTTGTAAACGCTGCATATGATGTTCTTGGAATACATCTTTAACGAGACCATTCGCTTTTCGCATACGAAAGCGATTTTGATCATCAATTGTAACAATACCTGCAGCATCTTGTCCTCGATGTTGCAACACAGTCAATGCATCATAAATTGATTGGTTGACCGTACTACTTCCTACAATACCTACAACACCACACATATAATGACTACCTCAAGCTTACCGAACTAAAAAAGATGATGAATTTTGGATATAATCAAAAAACCAACGAATAATAAAATGAAAATGAGGAATAAGCTGTGAATTAGTCCAATAAGGTGATTTTGATAATGGCGTAAAGGTATCAATGAAAAAGAGTAATGCTGCAACAACTAAAATACCACGCAAAATTCCAAAACATATACCTAAAACTCGGTCAGTGCCGGATAAGCCAGTTTTTTGAACTAATTGACCAATAACATAAGAGACAACTGAGCATACTAATAATGTAGCAAAAAAAAGGATAGTAATTGCTACTGCAATGCGAATGATATCGCTATCAAAGTAGGTCATGTATGGAGTGATGTAAGTATAAAAATGACCTGCTATAAAAAAAGCTAATCCCCAACTAACAAGAGATAAAGCTTCTCGTATAAAACCTCGAACAATACTAACTGAAGCTGAAAAAGCAATAATACCTATAATTGTAATATCAACCCAATTCATCATAATAATCCGCTATTTTATGTTTAAAAATATTTTTTACCGCTAATTATCGTAAATAATACTATTTGTAAATTTGTAAAGTTATAAATTAAGAATTATCTTTGATATAAAAAGATAATTCTTAATTAGCTACAATAATCCCTTTCAATTTTGTCAAATTATTTAAATTAGTAATAATTTGTTCTGCTTGTTCCCTTTTTGCATATGGGCCAACTTGTAATTTAATTACTTGATTCGGTTCTGGATTTTTAGGTACGAGCCTCACGTTATAATTATTTAATCTCAACAATGCAACAAGTTCTTCAATTTTTTGTTTATTTTTTAACGCTGTTAGTTGAATCATAAATGTTTTGGTTTCTTGTCCTGAAACTGAAACTGTCGAATCTGACTCGTCATTTTCGGAAATATTCGGTAACGTCAATGGGTTAGAATTTTGATCTACACCCGAAATATACGAAGTGTTAGGTATATTATTAATATTGTCAAATTCATAACTTGACTCATTAGATGAATTTATGAGTTGATTTTGTTGATTAACTATTTCTGGTTGTAAAATTGGAGTAGCTAAAGTTCGTTGATTAGATTTATCTATTAGGATCCATGGCGCTATTACAGCTAAAATTAACAATAATGTTGCAAAACCAACTAGTTGATTTCTTATTCTATTTTGATTAGTACTGCTACTTTTTTTATTTTTCATCATGATTAATTAAACTTAATCCGCTATATTAGCTAAAACATCAGATACCGTATAAAACGAACCACATACTACTATGATATCATCTTTTTTAGCATATTGTAGAGCCATTTGATAAGCATCTAAAACGCTATCAAATGTTGATACATTAAGCTTATTATCCTCTATTAAATATTGTTTCAATACTTCACTACGGCATCCTCGTTCGCCATAAAGTGAGGCACAATACCAAGCATCCCCTTTCAATATAGACAAAGTACTTTTAATGTCTTTATCTTTAAGCATAGCAATAACAAATCTAACTTTACCTAAATGTTTTTTTTCTGACCGCAATAATGCTAATTGCTTTATTAAATAGTCAGCCGCATGGGGATTATGAGCGACATCAATTATTACAAGTGGGTCTGTATTTATTGTCTGAAATCGTCCAACTAGACTTGAATTCAATAAACCTTCATTTATTTGTCTTGTTTCAATTTGGATCGATGAATAACTCAAAGCTGCAATTGCTGTTGCAGCGTTAGCTAAAGGCACTTTAGGAATTGGTAAAGATTGATATTGACATCGACTAGAATAAAAATCCCATTTATCGTTACTTTTTTGCTCATAAGACCAATCATGATTAATACTATGAATAGGACAATTAACTGACTTAGCTACATCTAAAATTGACATAGGCATATCTGGTTCTCCCACAACAGCAATACTTTTAGACTTAAAGATACCTGCCTTTTCTCGACCTATACTTTCACGAGTACTACCTAAATAATCAACATGATCAATACCTATTGTTGTCACAATTGCAACATCAGCATCGACAATATTAGTTGCATCAAGCCTACCACCTAAACCGACTTCTAAAATAACAACATCCAATTTAGCCTGTTTGAATTGGTACAGTGCAGCGAGAGTAGCATATTCAAAATAGGTAAGTGAGATTTCACCGCGCGCATTCTCAATTTGTGTAAATGCATTTATCGTTTCTTGCTCTGTTGATTCTTGATTATCAATTCGTACTCGTTCTGTAAAACGTAATAAATGAGGAGAACTATAAACACCAACATGTAAATTGGCTGCAAGTAATATCATCTCGAGTGTTTTACAAGTTGTTCCTTTACCATTAGTACCAGCAACCGTAAATATATAAGGTGCTGGTTGCAATAAATTAAGGCGCTGAGCAACAGTTTTGACACGCTCCAAACCCAGATCAATTGTCGAGGGATGTAGTTGTTCTAGATAACAAAGCCATGCTGATAAGTCAGACAAGGCATTAGGTTTTTCTACTTGCATGATTAGTTACATTGTTTCATTATTAGTGACATCATAAAAAGGGGCTGGAAGTTTCATTAATTTTGCGATCAAACCAGCAATCTTTGGTCGCATATCTTTACGGTGGATAATCATATCAAGAGCCCCTTTTTCGAGCAGAAACTCACTACGTTGAAAGCCTTCAGGTAACGTTTCTCGAACGGTTTGTTGAATAACCCGAGGACCAGCAAAACCTATTAACGCTTTTGGTTCAGCAATATTAATATCACCGAGCATCGCTAAACTTGCTGATACACCGCCCATTGTAGGGTCAGTCATAACTGAAATATAAGGTAAACCTTCATCTTGCATTTTAGCCAAAATAGCACTCGTTTTTGCCATTTGCATTAATGAAAAGAGAGCTTCTTGCATTCGCGCACCACCACTAGTTGAAAAACAGATTAGTGGACACTTATCGGCAATAGCTTGTTCAGCAGCACGAGTAAATAATGCGCCAACAACTGAAGACATTGAGCCTCCAATAAATGCAAACTCAAAACAAGCAACCACAACAGGAATACCAAGTAGTGTGCCTTTCATAACCACCATAGCTTCTTTTTCACGGGTATCTTTTTGAGCAGCAGTTAACCGATCTTTATATTTTTTAGTATCTTTAAATTTTAAGATATCTTTTGGAGCAAGTTCTGCACCGATTTCAACATCTGAACCTTCATCTAGAAATCGGTATAATCTAACTCTCGCAGCAATATGCATATGGTGATCACATTTCGGACACACCTCTAAATTACGATCTAGTTCAGCTTGATAAATGACTTGCTCACAATTACTACATTTGGTCCAAACCCCTCCGGGAATATTCGCCTTTTTATGATCTGACGATATATTATTTTTACTTAGAATTTTCTCAATCCAGCTCATTATGATTCTCTCATTAGATATTCTTTAGAAATATTGCGCTATTGTATAATATTTTGTAATAATTCTTAATAGTTGTTTTAATTTTTCTCTTTTTTGTAAAAATATTTGAGGAAGTGCATACATTTGAGTATAAAATTAATGACTAAATTCAACAATAATGCCAAATGCCGATAAATAAATCATAAAAAGGCAATTAATTATTGAATTTTCCAACAAAATCTGATGATATTTAAAAATATAATTAATATGATCTTAGAAAATTATTAGTATATAATTAGACAAGGTTTATTTTTCAATTTTTACAATTAAGGGGTTTTAGATGGACAAGGAAAAAGCAAGTGCACCATCGTTTCAAGATGTATTAGAATACATTCGCCTATCACGTCGTTTAAATAAATTAAAACGCGAAATTTCAGATAATGAGAAAAAAATTCGCGATAACCAAAAACGTGTACTCTTACTTGAAAACCTAAGTGAATACATTAAACCAAATATGACGTATGAAGAACTTCAAGCTATTATTGCTAATATGAAAAGCGATTATGATGATCGAGTTGATGATTATATTATTAAGAATGCTGAAATATCTAAAGAACGTCGCGATATCAGCAAAAAAATGCGCACTTATCGTTCGAATTAATTTTTGAATATATAACTCCCATAATTTTATACATGGGAGTTGTGTTTTATCAGTTAAATCATCCGCCAGCAAGTTTAACTTTAAAGCCTTTATCTTCTAATAACGACCTTAGCAAATCTCGTTTATCGCCTTGAATTTCAATCGTTCCATCTTTAATAGAGCCGCCACATCCACAACGCTTTTTTAGTTCTCCTGCTAACTTAGACAATTGATTATCATCCAAATCAAAACCAGAAATAACACATACGCCCTTGCCTTTACGACCGGATGTCTGTCTTTGAATACGTATAAAACCATCACCTTTAGGATGAGATATTTTTTCTTCTATTGGTTTAATTCGCCCTTGATCGGTCGAATAAACAAGAGGATTATTTGACATAATTAAATTAACTCTTACTTAAATCAAGGGTAGATAAAATAGATTGTAATGCTTTAGCAGGATCTTCTGCTTTAGTAATTGGCCTACCAATGACTAAATAATCGGAGCCCGCCGCTTGAGCGCGTTGTGGTGTCATGATACGACGCTGATCATCAGGACCTGAGCCTAAAGGACGAATACCCGGCGTGACCAATTTAAAATTACTACCAAGTCTAGTTCTAAAACTTTGTACTTCTTTAGCAGAGCAAACAACACCGTCAAGCCCACAGTTTTTGGCAAGTATAGCTAATTTAGTTGCTTGTTCTAAAGGTGAAACATTAATACCAATATCTTTAAGATCTGCCGCTTCCATACTCGTTAATACTGTTACAGCAATTAAAAGTGGCGCATCTTTACCATAAGGATAAAGTGCATCTTTTGCAGCCTCCATCATACGAATTCCGCCACTAGCATGAACATTCGTCATCCAAACACCTAAATCAGCCGCCGCTGCTACTGCCTTAGCCACGGTATTTGGAATATCATGAAATTTAAGATCTAAAAAAATTTCAAAACCTTTATTCATAATCTGTTTTATGAATTCAGGTCCAGCATGAGTAAATAATTCCTTACCAATTTTTAAACGACAATCTTTAGGCTCAACCCGATCAATAAAATTCCAAGCTGACTTAACATCAGCAAAATCAACAGCAACAATAATTGGTGATGACATAACTCATTTATCCTTTTTTTATCTTAAATTTTATCTATCTTTTTTGTACAAATTCATTTAAATCTTTATAAAATATTCGTGCGCTTTCTTTATAACCTTTTAAAGTTTGATGAACTAAATCTGGGCGAGCTAAACCTCGTTTACGCCATTCTTTAATAGCAAATTTACCACCCATTGCATTTTGCCAATCCCAAAATAATGTTTTTTCACTTCTAGCTACTTGTTTTTGAATATTCATTATTGCCGAAAATGATTTAGGCATATCTTTTTGATTGACCATTGTATCAGGTGGTGTCATTATTAAAATAGCGGCATTGGGTAATGATTTACGAATAAGCCGTATATTATTGATTAAATTTTTTCGGTATGCATTGAGATCTAAAGTTTCATCAAAACTCTCATTAGTCCCATACTCGAGTATGATTAAATCACTATTTGATAAAGATAACTCTTTAAACCAACTTGGGCTCCATTTCTGCCATATAGCCTGCCTTGCCCCATTTGTGGCTATTGCTGAGACAATAACGCCTGGTTGTTGATGACGAGTTAACCAAATGCCTCCAAGTTCAACCGTACTTTGCCCTGTTATTTTTAATGGCATTTTAGCAACAACAGATACACTTTGCCAAATATTGGCTTTAGGAACATAATCAAATTTAATTCTATTATTGTTAATATCATAAAGCCCAAATAAATTAGACGTATTTTTTAGAGGCTTAAAAACTAACTGAACACGCCAATCTGTATTAGAATCTGATTTGGGTTGAATCTGTAAAACTGCAGAATTTTGATTAGGTTTAGCAATAAAGCCGCCCATAGGAAAATCCCTATTACTCAGTGTTCTACTACTTAACACATCCCAATTTTTACTTTTCCAAGTCACTGCCGCATGACTTTGACCTTTTATTGCAATTGGTGTTATCCAGCCAATACCAGCATTACCATATTTTCCCTGCATCAATGTCCTAAATTCACCAGTAAAAAAATCAGCTGCAGTATGAGAATCACCAAATTGAGTGATATTAACAACATTATTTGCTCTTTTATTGGTCATTAATGATTTCAGTCGGGTAGCAAATAGCTTCGCGTTTGGGTCACCAAAATCAATAATTCCAGAATCCGTAGTTGCTTCACTTTCAGTCACACCATATCCAAAAGTGAAAGTCACAAAAATAACAGTCAGAAAAGACTTTAAAAACTTATTCACTATGGACATCCTCTAATTTTTTGAAAATTATTTTTTCCATAATGGCCTTTGCCAAAATTCTTTGACCTGAAGGTGTAAAGTGAACACCATCATCAACCCTTACCTTGATTTTTTCTTTATCCGTTTCAATAAAACTATTGAATTTTTCGTATGAACAACCGAGTAATTCATTGGTTGTTAGAAAATGTTGTTGAGTTTTTTCAAGCTCTGACTGATATAATTTATTAAGATAAACCATACCATCATTTAGTTTTTGCTTACGCATACAAGGTGGTGCAAGCCAAAGAACTTGTACACGATGTTTTTGGACATGATCCAAAATACTGGCGATACGTAAACGATATTGTTTTTCCCATAATTTAGATTTAAATCTTGCATTTGTTGCATAACCTTTGACAGGAAAATCCCACGGATCATTAGCACCTAAAAAAACGACAAGTAATTTAATTGAAGGATCTTCGGATAATTTATCATTAATCGTTTTAGGCCAATCAAAAGCTTTAGGATAACTAAGTCCAGTACTGCGTTTACTTAAATCAATGCTTTCAATCTTATATTGTTTGAATAACATTTTTTTAACATAAGGTGCAACACCTTGCATTAAAGAGTCTCCAGCAAAAAAAACTTTATCATTTTGAGTCAATACAATTGGTGTTGGTTCATTAACTAATGATTCATCCTCAGGCAAAACCTCTGGTTGGTCATCTTGATCTATCGCCGCCACTTGCGTTTCTATTGTTTTAACTTCCGTAGATGTTTGTTGAACTTTCTCGTCAACTTTATCTTCAGCTTCAGCCTTAACTTCAGTTTTCTCTTTAACTTCAAGTTTATCTTCAATATTACTTTTTGTTTCTTGCGTAATTTCTTGTGTGGTTTCTGACTTAGTGTCTGGTTCAATAATCGCTAATGTAGGTGATTCATCCTCTAGTAATTTTTCGTCTCTAAATAATCTTAGAATATCTTCTTTTGTTTCAAGTTTAATTTCTTTTGATTCGGATCGATTTTCTTCAATAGCTTCTATAGGTTTAGTAGATTCATCAGGTTCATCAGATTGATTAGATTCATCGGGTTCATCGGGTTCATCGGGTTCATCGGATTGATTAGATTCATCAGTAACCACTTTTTCATCTGAGACTAAATCATCTTGAGAGATAGTAATGTCTTTGCCTGTATCTTTTTCTAATTCTTCAGGGAGAGCATCTTGCGCAAGTGTATCGGAATCTAATAGGTCTGAATGATAAGTTTGTTGCCAATAAATAAGTATTGATTTGTAATAAATTGACATCAATACAATCGCTGTCAAAAGTAAAATCACACAAATACACCGAGCGGATAAAGTGCTTCTAACAATTTCAGAAACAACATTATTTTTAGCAAATTTTCTTGAACGCTTGAAAGTATTTTTATTCAATGTATTAGGAGATTGCCATTTCAGATTCAGGTAAGTTTTTTTCTTGTTTTTCGTAACCGATTTTTTATATTCCATAATAAGTTATCATCATAATCAAAAGTTAGCATAAATAAAGTTTGGCACACCAGATGGTGCAATATATATTGTCAACCATAATACTGAAATAAAAATGATAGGTAAGTAAATCAGATTTATTCTACTTATCAGTAAAGTAAACCAATCTGGAATATTTTTTAATATCGGATAAATAAAAAATACTACGTAGATACTTAAAAAAGTTACAATATATTTTGGTTCAATCAAAAAGTTGTGTGTTAATGCGGTTAAATAATCTAATGCATCAGGCAAACTTTCACAATTAAAAAATAACCATGAAAAACACACATAATGCCAAGTGAGAAACCTAGCTAATGTAGGAGAACGCTCAGTTACCCAACCTCGACCAAAATAATGTTCACTAATATTAAGCGCTATAATACCAACTCCGTGACATGCGCCCCAAATAATAAAATTAATTCCTGCACCATGCCATAAACCCGATATTAACATCGCCAACATCACATTAATTTGCGTACGAATAAGCCCTTTTCGATTACCACCAAGAGGAATATAGATATAATCACGAATCCAGTGCGATAAACTAATATGCCAACGGCTCCAAAATTCTCGCAAATTACAAGCTAAATAAGGGAAGTTAAAATTATTTGGTAATCGGAATCCTAATAAAAGAGCAATACCAGTAACTAAATCGGTATAGCCTGAAAAATTTAAGTAAATTTGAATTGCATAACCATAAAGCCCTACTAACAAATCAATAACACTAAATTCTAAAGGATTAGCAAAAATTGGCGTAACCCAGTTTTCACTTATAATTCCGCCTAAACAATAGACTTTAATTACAGATAAAATTATTAAAGTAAAAGCTCTAAAAGGTTGTAAAATCTTGCGGGGATGACGGGTGGTTATTTGAGGTAAAAAGTCTTTAGCACGATTAACTGGACCAGCAATAACACTCGGGAAAAAAGATAAAAACAGTGCAAAATCCCAAAATTTAGCTACCGGTAATTCACTTTTTTTAACTGAGACAATATAGCTAACTGAATGAAGAGTATAAAATGATATTCCAATAGGAATAAGTACTGTTACAACAGGTAGTGCGATTGGTATATGGAGGAAATTAAATAAGGCCTGTAACTCATAACGGAAGAAATCAAAATATTTAAACAGCGACAAATTAGCTATTGATAAACATAATGCCAAGATTAACCACCGATTACCATTTTCATCTGACCGGGCAATCATAATTGAGAAAAAATATATTACACAGGTATAAATAAAAAGAATTAGCGCAAACTGCAAGCTAAAACTGGCCACAATAAGATAACTTGAAACTAAAAGTAATTTATTTTGTAATTTAGGAAAAAGACGATACCGCCAATATAACGCAAAAAAAACGATAAAGATTAGTCCAAATTCAATAGATAAATAACTCACTGCATTCCTTTTATAAACATATATCGAACCTGAAAGTTCTTTAGAAAGTATATTAACGCCTTAATTACTAATCATCTCAGACTGAGCTAGCACATTATAAACAATTAATTCTTTATTTAGCCCTGTTACAGACAATAATAAACGCCTAGCCTGCAGCCATAATTCATACAGTGCAGAAATTTTTTCATTGCTTTTAGTTGCTAATAATCTTACTAATGGTACTTGATCACGATTAACAATAAAACGACCAGCTTTTTGTTTTGCCTTTAATGCATCGCTTAATAAAGCACAAAACCAAATAATACATTCAATAAATTCTTCATTATCAAATGTTTTTGCAAGTTGCCAATAATCATTATGAGGTACAACACGTAATAAATGGTCACAAAATGCTTTTCTTTGCTGCCACTTTTCTGGTTTTAGTAAAGCTAGTGCAGCTAATGGCGCATTTTCGCTCAATAACAGCGCAGAGGCAAGCTCATTATCGCTACTTTGCTGATTATGTTTCTTTTTTAACCACTCGATGGATTGCTCCAATTTAGGTACAGATAAAAAATAAGAAAAACAACGACTATGAATTGTTGGTAATAAATGGCTATTATGCTCATCACTTAAAATAAAGTAGGTATTTTCTGGAGGCTCTTCTAATGTTTTAAGTAATGCATTAGCTGCAGCTTCTGTCATTAAAGCAGCCCGCTTAATCCAAATAACTTTATTGCCACCTTGTTGGGATTTTTCGTACACTTTAGTGGTAATTTTTCGAATTTGATCAATACCAATAGATTGTTTATCTTGTTCATTCGTTATGATGTAAAAATCCGGATGATGATGGGACATAAATAACTTACAACTGTGGCAACTTGAACAAGGTTCTAATTGCTCTCCAGACAAACATAATAAACGATTAGCCACCATATTAATGAACTCATCTTCACCACTTCCTTGCAGGTAATTAATCAATAACGCATGATGAGTTTTTTTATGTATAATTCCTTCAGCAAATTGTTGATAAGGCGATATCAGCCAAGGATAATCATTTAAAATCATACATTAGTAACCTGTTGTGTTAACCATGTTGTTAGGATCTGTTCAATTTGCATTGTCACCTGATTGATTGATTTAGATGCATCAATGGTAAAAATGGTTTCATCTTGATTTGCCAGTTCTAAATAACGTTGACGAATTCGCTCAAAAAAAGGTAATGATTGTTGTTCAATACGATCGAGTTCACCTCTTGCCCTAGCACGCATTAAACCAATTTGTGGTTCAATATCTAAATATAACGTTAAATCCGGCTTAAAATTACCTAAAACTTGCTCTTTTAATGTGGTGATAAAAACTTTATCTAACTGGCGACCACCGCCTTGATAAGCTTGCGTTGATAAATCATGCCGATCACCAATAACCCATTTATCAGCATTAAGAGCAGGCTTAATCACATTATCAATCAATTGAATACGAGCGGCATATAACATCAACAATTCGGCTTTATCCGTCAAAGGTTCATCATCCAAACCATTTTTAATAAGATTGCGTAATGCTTCAGCAATTGGTGTACCACCTGGTTCACGAGTAAATTGTAAATCGCAAATGTTATATTGATTCAAAATACGAGCAACGGTATTAACTGCTGTCGTTTTACCCGCACCTTCAAGACCTTCAATGACAATAAATTTGCCTGTCATGCTAAATTCCTAAACTATTTATGATGATCATATGTTTAATAACGCTCTATTGTACGCTATTTTTGATTATTAGTTTAGTTAACAGTTACTTTCAATATTCATGTTTTAAAATGAACTTCATAACTATTTAAGATTTTTAATAAATCTCATTCGATTTTTTATATTCATAAAAATATAAAAGTGAATATATGCCTATATTGGTAAAGAAATAAAGTTAAAACGTTATTAAGACTTTAAGGAGAGTATATGCTTATAGCCTTGTAGCTAAAGGCTTTTCATTATTTTACCTAATTAATCTAACTACATATCCCTGTGTATACAGGGAACACGGTGATGTTCAAGGCAGAAGAGCTGTCAGGGCCGGTTTATCCCTGTGCATACAGGGAACACTTTCACTAAGGTTTTTTTTTACATCTTTCCTGCGGTTTATCCCTGTGCATACAGGGAACACGCATTATCAATATCAGATACTACTGCGTCAGACGGTTTATCCCTGTGCATACAGGGAACACGTACTTCTTCGGGGGGTGATTCACTGCGGGGGCGGTTTATCCCTGTGCATACAGGGAACACTCTAAATATATATAATTGTTTTATTTAGATTTATTGGTACCCCAAAAATCTACCAATTTTTTTAATTTTTTAAAGAACGTTAACCTATTGATTTTCAATAGGTAAAAAAGAGACTAATCTTAGTCCATCTAAATCTACCGGAACCCTTCTATTAGCACCATAAGTTTGGAAGTCAAATCCTGATTCTGTATTAGTCGCCCAAGCAAGGACTACATTGCCTTCTTCTGCAAGTTTAACAATTTGTTGCCATATCATTTCTCTTATTGGTTTTGATATGTCACCGATATAAACTCCGGCTCTAATTTCAAGTAACCAAATTGCTAAACGACCACGTAATCGAGGTGGAACATTTTCAGTTACCACAACACACATACTCATATTAGCGGCTCCTAAAGCCACTATCGGCTAAAGATTGAGGTTCTGGGATAGCTGGTGGCAGGACATAATCAGGTGGTAGAGGCGGTTTTATACCACCAGCAGACAAAACTTCTTCAATAAGCGGAATTAATATTGCTAATGTCTTCTGGCTTCTAAAAATTTCACGACAGGCCACACGAACCTCCCGATCAGGATCAATCTTGTTTTTTGCAGCTATTTCAAACGCTTTGGGAACAACGGTATCAAACTTAATAATATCGGCAATATCATAAACAAATGAGAGTGGTTTTCCACTATGTACAAATCCGATTGCTGGAGCATAGCCAGCCGCTAAAACAGCCGCTTCGGTGATCCCATATAAGCAAGATGTGGCTGCACTTATACATTGATTAACCGTATCGCCTTTTTGCCAATCTTTAGGGTCGTATTTTCTTCCGTGCCATTTAACATGATAACGTTTAGCCAGTAATGAAAAAGTTTCACGTACTCGCGATCCTTCAATACCTCGTAACTGATCAATTGAACGACGACTAGGTGCAGGTTCGCCAAATCGTAACTCAAACATTTTCTTGACCACTTTTAAACGTAAATCATCATCTAATGCCAATTTAGCTTGGTAAAGCAGTTTGTCAGATCTTGCTCCACCGGGTTGCCCCGATGAATACATTCTGACGCCTGCTTCACCTACCCAGACGAGCAGGGTTCCAACCATTGCAGCCAACTTGATAGCAGCATGTGAAACTCTGGTGCCCGGTTCTAACATTATGCAAGCAATAGAACCCACTGGAATATGAGTCCTAATGCCTGTTTTATCAATTAATACAAACGCTCCATCTAGAACATCAATTTGTCCATATTGTAAAAAAATCATTGAAGTTCTATTTTTTAGAGGAATGGGATTAAGTGGAATATAAACCATAACCGTTAATCCTATTGACAATGTTTTAGCAAGAATAAACCACAACCAAATCCTTTACTTTTGCCAATTCCTTTATAGATGGTATTTAAAAACAATTCAGCATCCGTCACCGTCAACACTCCTTGATAATCAACGCTACTGTAAATAATTGGTTTAAGATCACTTTTTTTAATAAATTGCTGTTGGACATAACTAATTACTGCACAATTTACTTGTTGATCGTTAGTGGTTGATAATGAAAATCCTCTGGTTTCACTCTGTTTAATTAACCAAGTTATTGCAGCTTGATTTTGGCGAATTTTTATCTCATTAGTTTCTATTTTTAACTCTTGTTTTCTAATCGGATATTTAGCGTTCATCAACACATCACTACGCTTACCATTTTTAAACACCACTGGATTCGCCCGTAGTGAAAAAAACAATCTCATTCCAGCTGTTAATTTTGGTTGATACGGTTTAGTTTCTATTAAAAAAAACTGATGATTTGAGAGTGGCGCTACTTCCGATAATAGATAATATTGATAACCTTTACCAATTCGCTCTTCACGAAATAAAAAGGTCCGTTTTTCTTGATTAGGAAAGAGTTGCCATAACCATTGATGAATTGCATAAGGTCCCGAATTTTGCATTTTCTGTTGCATAACATAAGGAAGTTGGTTTATTTTTAAAGTAACTCGAGAAAAATACATCTATTCACTCCCTTTCAATTTGCCTGAAAACTGCAGACGGCAACTAAATTGCCTGCGCTCACTACTTATTGGTTGATCTTGCCGAAGCTGAATTTTAATTACCTTAAAGTGATCTTCTTGATTAATTTGTTCCCAATAATATTCATCAGCAGTGCTTTCTACTAATTTATCAATAACCGGATCTTGACGATGACACTCTTGATAATGCTTGTCTGCAAAAATAAAAGCATCACTCAATGTTCCTTGATACAAGATAGGTGATAACGGCAACGATAAAGGTGAGTTTTTCCTTCCTGCGTATAATGGAAAAACGGGGTTAAGTAATGCTTGTTGTATTTGGGCTAAACTATAGGGTGAATTTTCAGTTTCAGACATTACAATTTGATAGTAAACATCATTATAATATTCACGCTGTGATAATAAAGTTTCTAGATCAAGGGGGTTTTGTCGGATTTCATCAAAACGCGTATACCAGACTTGCTTTTTGTTAGCTCTGGGAGCTTGAAAGGTTTGAAAATCTCTAAACCAGCTACTATTAGCAATAAAAGGACGAATCGCAAAATGATAATGCTGATTAAAATGATCAATCTGATTATCATCACGTCGAATTCCGAGCGCCGCCGAGACTAATCCTAATAAAGCAGAGCGAGAGGGAATAATATTGCTGTGGCGAACTTCGCCAACAGCATGTTCGCCCCAAGAGGTAAAAGGGGCATAAATCTGAAAAATAAGATGGTCTATCATCTTGTCGACTCTCCTATTTTTGCGCAACAAAATCTAAGGCCGCGCTAAGGGTTCCTTCTCCTGTTTCACTATTGAGAACATAGCGACTATCAGCGCATTGACCATAAACTCTATCAAATTTATCACGTTGCTCTTCTAAACGGGTAATGGCGTCATTAACCAGATCTTGACTACGAATTGGATTAAAATAAGCTACCGCTAAAGAACGCGGTTGTTGGCTCCCTTTTTCTATCAATAAGTAGGAAGTATATGCTCGTGAAGCGAAACTATTTTGCATACCGGTTGGTGCTACTTTTGCTGCTGATTCAGTTAAAGCTTTTAAGGTTTTTTCAACCAATATTTCATCACCATTTAAATTTTCTAATAATAAATCACGACTGATACAGACATAAGTATAAAACAGTGCAGACGCAAATCCACGGCTACCCAAATGCGCTGAACCAGCATCAACATCATAATCATTTAAATCATCAACAGCAGTAAAAAAATCATTCTCAATGGTTACGGCACTTACGCCTAAGGCATGAGAAACTTGACACGCAGCTTCAATATTAAATGCCGGGCTATCAGCTAACATTCGTCCGAATAATGCAATATCAATACTACTATTTTCTTTACGCAATAATTTAACTTCATTATCGGTAGGCTCGCGTTTTTCACTAATTAATAAATCAACTAATTGTTTAATTACTTGTTGTTCATTACTACTAATATGTACTAATTGTTCGATTTCTAAATTAGTCAATGGGTCTTTTGGTGATTTTTCATTTTTTAGTTTACCAAACTGACCGGCTATTTTAATTGCACTTTCTTTAGCTATTTTTTCAGATATGCCATTATCAACCATTGGTTTATATACCCAATCTCGAGCAAAGCGGCGTGAACGAACGCCAATATGATCACTTAATGATTGATAAAAACAGTCAGAGGTTCGCCAAGCTCTTTTTAAGCTTTGTGACGAAATACGTAAACGGTCAGTATTACCCATTTTGGCGGTTTTTGGTCGACCAAAATCATCACGGTTTAAGTTTGAGGGTGCATAAGCGGTTAATAGATGTAATTGAATAAATGTAGTCATGATGATTATTCCTTAGTATTAGTATTATTTTTAGTTGAAAAGTAGTCCATTTCCCAACGAACAGAAAGGCGTTTAAACGGGTTAGTCTCAGCTGGCCAACCATGTTCACGTGCATCCCACTCTTGCATCCATAAAAAGATGCCATCAGCAAGGGAAGTTAGATTAACCCCTTTTTCACCTCGCAACTTGACAGCATGAATTAAATGCTGACAAAATTCTTCAGGGGTTTCAGTGGTAAGAAGACTTTCAAATCGCAATTTAGATAAATAATTACGTTCGCCACCCTTTACTTTTTCACTTAATTGTGCAGCAAATGGCGATTTATCATTATTCTTTTCTGCAAAAGCAGCCACATTAGCAAATATCCATAATGCATAATAATGAACTTCCGTTTGAGCTAATTTACTGTCGTTATTAATAAGTTTATCAGCTAAAATAGTGTAACCATCTTGTAAAAATATTAATTCAGATAATGAATCTCGACGCAAATCAGCGCGCAATTTGCGTCCATTATAAGTAATACCATTGAATTTACCTTGCCGTTGCTGCAACATAGAAAACCATTCATCAATAATCTTTTTATGGTTATCATTTAAGATGATCAGTTCTTTTTGGATAGTATCTGACATGCTGTTCTCCCTACATGAAATGCAAGACGGTTTATTATTTTTAATCTTTTTGATATTTTTAATTTTTTCAAAATTTTTAAGTAATTTTTCTCTTGTAGTGATTTTTTCGGAACCGATCAATCGTTGATCTGGGTTTGAAAAAGCCGCCTTATCGTAAATTTGGGTGATATATGTTAATAAGGTATTTGTCCAACCTAACAAAAAATGAAAGCGACCATTTGGGTTATCTTTTTGTTCAATAAGTTGTGTAACAAATTCATAAAAAGGTATTTCAGTTTCTTTCCAATAAGCAATATCAACGGAACTTGATTGTTTATTGATACTAGCCAAGGCTTTACGTAGTATTGGTAACGTTTCTTTACTAAACTCAAGTGCTTGTGCTATTAACTCTTTAATATCGCTATCTGGATCAGCAAATATTGGATAGACAGGAAAGTTATGTTCATACCAGCAGCGAGCTTTCATATTGTCAAAATCATAACCAAAACACCAAAGGTGATATTTTCCGCGAGATTCCAAGTCACGATAATCATGAACGGTAACAACTTGAGCTGGCTGGTTCTCATCATTAGTAGTAACCATTCCTAACCAATCGCGATAACTTAATCCACCAGGCTGACCTTTGATGGCAATCGGTGCTCCCGTTTTACTGTCCGTTCGATAAGGAGATAAAGGATGCCGCCAGTTTTGATATTGAACACCATAATTTTTAGTTTGATAATGGCTAATAAGCTCGGACGACTCCTCTCCACAAAGATCACAATTGCCTTGTGTTATATTTTCAAAATCCAGCTCAATTCGGCGAGGCATACCCCAAAAAGCTTGACAAAAATTAGCTTGTTCAGGATATACACTTAAATTTTTGGGCGGTTCACTGGTTATGGTTTTGTTTAACCATGGAAAGACAGTTTCATCATAGCGTTGTGGTTTTTCATCATCATTAAGTGGCACTACATTTAACCATAACTTTTTCCATAATGGTGTTGGCGAGTTCAGCTCAGGCATTATTAACGTGGTAATTGGTCCTCCGCCTCGCAAACTGACTCGATGCCCTTGTCCACCTGCTGGGGCATTAGTTTGTAAAGTAAATAATGCCATAACAGCACAATGTGGACAGATAGCCTTAACAAAATCGCGCTTAATAAAATGATCCATATTTTTCTTTAATGCATTTTCACCAGGTGCCTCAACCAATAAACCAGATATTGGTACTTTATTACCATTTAATGGTGTAACGTCTTGCATAAAAGCAGGTTTAGCAGCACCAAATTGCATTGCTGGTTTAACTTGTTCAAATGTTTTATCTAGCTGTGATTGTGGTATCCCCTCATCCCAATAGTCTAACCATTCATCATTATTTTTGGGATAACAAGTAGTTTGCAGTAAACCAATAAGAAATTGGTATGCAGCACCCTGAAAATCAGGTCTAAAATAGGCTAAATCAGAAATGGTTTCATCAATTAACTGACTGGGCTTAATTTTACTTATCTGACCATTAAAATGTATTACAGGAATCCATTTTTCATCTAACAATGATAACGAGAACAAAATTTACTCCTTTTTTATGTATAATAAGCGGTATTTTACCTTATACCGCTTATCTGTTTTCATAAAAATAAATTTTAATGAATTTGTTTTTGTATAGTTAAACTATAGGATCGAGTTTCATGTTCACCTATTTTCTGTTTAATTTCAAAACTCCATATTTTTATTCGAAAATTATCACTGATACCTAATTTATATTTTGAACCAAAAAAATATTTTATTAAATTCATTCTTACCCTCCTCGGGTCAATAGTTAGATAAATTATTGAAAATATCAGCAATACATGTATACTCATAAGTGGCAACTATAATGGTTATTACATGCAAAACTGATAAACTTAGTTAGTATGTTCTAGCCATTTTTAATTTATCATAGGAATTTCAATAAAGCAATAAAAACAAGAAGTAGTTAGCAACTATAATATTACAAATATGAAATACTTTTAGTTATATGTTATAATTAAATTGCTAAAAAATAGTTCCCTATATTAATAGGGATAAATCATAGTTAGCAACAATGAAGATACGTTCCCCACTCTCGTGGGGATTTTCATCTCAAAGTTAAATTGATAAAACGTTATTATTTTAACGAATATCAATTTTAAAAAATGTGAGCTTAGCTTCCTTTTTTAAATTTTTTTGTTTTTTATCTATTCTTTCTATTTATTTGATAACTCAATATTTTAAGATTATGGCTATTGACCTTTAACGCACTTTCTGCCTAGTGTTGTTAGGTCAAAAGCCGATATTATGTGCGACTTTAATTTGACGGTTTGGATAGCTTAATGTTTATAATACTTAATTAAACTCTAAAAACGTTAACTACCTAATAATGGTACCCACATTGAGAAAGTTATGATTAAAAAAAGTAATGATAATTATCAATCACATAATAATATAAGTAATATCAGTAATCAGTCTGAATATAGTGATTTACCACAAAAACAATCTCGATTTTGTTCAATCATTAACAAATTAATTCCCTTTGCGATGCTTTGGGGCAGTTTAATGTTGATGTATGGCGTAATATGCATGTATACCAATGGTATGGGACAAGATGAGTTTTACCGCTTTATCTTTTTTTTACGTAGTCCTTTTGTTGTTGTGCTCAATTGCCTAGCATTATTAGTTGCTATTTTTCATTCAATAAGTTGGGTTAATTTAGTCCCTAAAGTTATTTTTTCAACAAGATCAAATAAGAGAGCACAAGATTATTTATTCACTATCGGTTTATGGTTAGTGACAATCGCTATTTCAATTTGCTTAGTGTTATTTGTTTTAAAATAGATGGTATTTATCCAATGAAAAATCAAGAAATTCAAACTGCACATTCAAAGGGAAGTCTTGCAAAAGGATTATTTGTTTTAGGTGGCACATGGGCTGCGATATTTTTGCCAGCCATCATGATAATAATTGCATTCATTATTCCTTTTGGTAATGCAACAACGCGTTCTTATATACTTAAAGTAGTAAATACAGAAACGGGTAAATTATTTTTATTTTTAATGATTTCATTGCCGATTTGGTGCGCATTACAGAAGATTATTACTATTTTGCATCAGCATAATATCCATCCAAAACGGGAAAAAATACTTACCGTTGCGCTAGCCCTTGCATGGACTATGCATGCCGTTTATATTTTGTTTGTCCGAAGTTAACTAAAATAGAGTTTGATATAATTAATCGATAAAAAGCGTTATCCAGTTGGATAACGCTGATTAATGTTAAACATCAGTAATAGGTCATTTCTCTAACAATATTAGTTTGTTTATTTTTTTGATCGTGTCTTATTTTAGTCGCGGTGAGCCAATCGTTTTTGCCATCAAAGGTTAAGAATTGAGTGGTATAATTCACTTCATCTTTGTTTGCCGATAGATAAGCTGATTGTATTGCAGTTAAGCGATATTGATTATCGTATTGATATGAAAAGTTACTTTCATTTTGGGTATTATTACTGAACTGATATAAAACTTTAGCTAATTGCTGTTGTTGATAATTAAAGGTATAAGATGACGTACCATTTTGATCAACACCGGTAAATTTACCCTCATCATCAATCCCTTTTACTTTCCATTGTACCTGTTTGCTAATCAGACAATTGTTACTATCATATTGGTAACTATCCGTTTCAGTGAAGATAAAGTCTAACGCTTTTTTTGCTTGTTGTGACTCAACGATTTTACCTTGTTCATCGGTTTTAAATTGAATGATACTGCTTGTTTTATATTCCAGATCTTCAATAAAGTTTTCCCAACCAACGGCTGTTTTTTGCAAATTTTCGGAATAAACACGTTTATTATCATCCGAGAACAAAATATATTGGCTTTGAGTAATTAATCCATTTTCATCATAATTGAGAATCTGTTTAGCTGTTGACTCATTACGATTATTAATTATTGTTGTTGATGTTCTAACTTCTTGTTTAATTCCTTGAGCGGGTAAATCAATAAAATCCAAAATTTGAAAAATATAATTATTTGCTTGAACCCTATTTTGAGTAAGATTTTCACTACAACTTAACGCCATTACAGTTGGCGAAAGTAACAATGAGCAAAGTGTTATAGAACAAGGTAATGTTTGTTTTTTCATAACTAACCTATAAATAGAGATAAATATTCATCCATTGGCAAACAGTGAACTAAATTCAACCATAGCTTTACGTACAACTATTTTTTGCGCATTAATAACGCATTTTCCCAATCGACCTTTTTTTCTTGTTTTTGATTTTGTGAATTATCATTTTTATGATCACTCTTTTCTATTTTTTCAGCTTTATCAGCATGAATGAGGGTTCTGCTTCCTCTGCGATGAGGTTTATCTAAAAATGACAGTAACGCTTTGGTGTATTCATGTTCGCAAGAATAAAAGATCTTTTCTCGTGAACCTTGCTCGACAATTTGTGCATCTTTCATAACAATGACTTGATGACATATTGAATATATTAGTGCTAAATCATGACTAATAAAGAGATAACTAAGCTGATATTTTTCCTGTAGAGATTTGAGTAACTCAATGATTTGCTTTTGAATAGTATGATCTAAAGATGAAGTTGGTTCATCTAAAATCAATAATTCTGGTTGTAAAATTAATGCTCGAGCGATAGCAATACGTTGTCGTTGTCCCCCAGAAAATTCGGTTGGATAACGAAAACGTAAATCAGGATCGAGACCGACTTCTTGCATGATTTCAATTACCGCTTTTTCACGTTCATTTTTACTCAGTTTTTTATGAGTAACTAAACCTTCGCTAATAATTTGCTCAACATTAAAACGAGGATTGAGTGACGAAAACGGATCTTGGAACACAACTTGCATTCGGCTCCTAAATGGTAACAGTTTTTTACCCGTTAAATTCTGTATTGGGTGGCTATCAAATAAGATTTCACCTTCAGATTTAATCAATCGTAAAATAGCCAAAGCTGTTGTACTTTTTCCTGAACCCGACTCACCGACAATACCCACTGTTTCACCTTGATGTATCGTCAAACCCACATTATCAACAATTCTTTTTTGTTCGTGACTAAACAGCCTTTTTTTAGTTATTACATCAACATTAAGATGGTTAACGCTAAGCAATATTCCTGGCGTTTGAGGCAAAACAACCGGATCGCCACTTGGTTCGGAATTTAGCAAGGTTTGAGTATATTCATGTTCAGGACGCAAAAAGATACGTTGTTTACTGTTATATTCAACAATTCTACCTTGTTGCATAACGGCCACTTTATCAGCTAACTTTTTGACAATACCAAGGTTATGCGAAATAAATAACAAACTCATATTCAATTCATTTTTAAGCTCTTTAAGCAATTGAATAATCTGTGCTTGTACGGATACATCCAAAGCGGTGGTAGGTTCATCAGCAATTAATAATTTAGGATGAGTTAGAATTGCCATGGCAATCATGACTCGCTGTCGCTCCCCACCCGATAGCTGATGAGGAAAAGCAGATAATTTATTTTTAGGCTCTTTAATTCCAACACGATCAAGATATTGCAATATTTCGCTACGGGCAGCATTAGGCCGCATACCACGATGCAATGAAAGTACTTCATAAAGCTGTTTTTCAACAGTATGTAATGGATTGAGCGATACCATCGGTTCTTGGAAAATCATACTAATTTGATTACCACGAATTTTACGAAGCTCTTTATCGGGTGCATGCAACAAGGATTGCCCTGCAAATAAAATATCACCCGTTGGGTAACTCACCTGTTCTTTACGTAATAAACGTAAAATGGATAACGCAGTTACGCTTTTGCCTGAACCGGACTCACCAACCAAAGCAAGTGTTTCTTGTTCATCAATATTAAAACTGACATTGCTTACAACGCGCAATTGTGATTGTGTATCACGTTTGAAAGCAATACTTAAATCCTCAACAGATAATAAAGTAGAACTCATCGATACACTCCCTTGTTTGGATCGAAAGCATCTCTGATTGCTTCACCAATAAAAATAAGCAATGATAGCAAAGTTGCAATAATTAAAAATGAACTAATACCAAGCCAAGGTGCTTGCAAATTGTTTTTACCTTGTAGCAACAAACGACCAAGAGATGGCGAGTCAATCGGTAAACCAAAACCTAGAAAATCCAGAGAAGTTAATGTCGTAATTGAACCACATAAAATAAAAGGTAAAAATGTTAATGTTGCAACCATTGCATTCGGTAAAATATGACGAAACATAATTTTGCTGTCGCTGACCCCTATTGCTTTGGCGGCACGGATATAATCAAAATTACGGGTACGCAAAAATTCAGTACGCACAATTCCAGATAAAGCCATCCAACCAAATAATACTGTTATTCCAAGTAACCACCAAAAATCAAGGGGTAAAATACTCGCCAGTAAAATAATCACAAATAGCTCAGGTAATCCACACCAAATTTCGATAAAACGTTGTCCAATCAAATCAACTTTGCCGCCATAATAACCTTGAACAGCGCCGATAATAACTGAGATAATCGTGGTAAAGAGTGTTAATAAAATGGCAAAAAACATAGAGATACGAAAGCCATATAATATATTTGCCAATACATCAAAACCAGCATCGGACGTACCTAACCAATGAGAAAGTGATGGTGAAGTTGGAAACGTGCTTGGCGTATCATAAATTAACGTATTATAGCTATAACGAAATAGAGGCCATAAAATCCAACCATCTGCTTCTATTTTATGCTGCACAGCCGGATCTAAAAAATTAGTTTGAGTATCAAATTGTCCACCGAATTCACTTTCAGGATAAAAATGAAAAATAGGTAAATAGTAATTATCCTGATATTTAATAAAAATCGGTTTATCGTTAGCAATAAAATCAGAAAATAGGCTAATTACAAAAAAAATCATAAACAACCAAAGCGAATAGTATCCACGCCGATTGTGTTTAAATCGTTGCCAACGTTGCTGATTAATAGAGTAATTACTAGTCATCAATTGCGAGCCTCAAAGTCTATGCGTGGGTCAATTATCATATAAGATAAATCGGATAATAGTTTAGCAATTAGTCCGATTAACGTAAAAATATACAACGAACCAAAAATAATCGGGTAGTCTCGTTGAATGATCGCCTCATACCCCAATAGCCCAAGCCCATTGAGTGAAAAAATAATTTCTATCAGTAACGAACCGGTAAATAAGATACCGACAAATGCAGCAGGAAAGCCCGATACAATAAGTAAAGTTGCATTACGAAATACATGCTTATAAAGAATTTGTCGTTCGCTTAGACCTTTGGCTCTAGCGGTTATGACATATTGTTTACGGATTTCATCTAAAAATGAATTTTTGGTTAACATGGTTAACGATGCAAAACCACTGATCACCATTGCAATAGTCGGTAAACAGATATGCCAAGCATAATCTTTTACCTTACCCCAAAAATCGAGCTGCTCAAAATGGTTGGAAACTAATCCTCGTAATGGGAAAATATCCCAATAACTTCCACCGGCAAACAGCACAATGAGTAACACCGCCAATAAAAAAGCGGGTATCGCATAGCCAATAATGATTAACGTACTTGACCAAAAATCAAAAGCCGATCCATCTTTAACCGCTTTGCGGATCCCTAAAGGAATCGAAATAAGATAGACAATGAGGGTACTCCAAAGGCCGAGTGAAATAGAAACAGGTAAACTTTTAATAATTAAACCTATTACAGATTCACTTTTAAAAAAGCTATTGCCAAAATCAAACATGACATATTTTTTTAATGTTTCAAAATAACGTTCAATTATTGGTTTATCAAAACCGTACTGTTTTTCGATCATAGCCACAATTTGTGGATCAAGCCCGCGCGATCCCCGATAACTTGACTCATTTTTAGGTTGTTGCAATTTTACAACGCTATTATCACCTCCCGGCAAAATAGCTTGTCCTGCTTCTGGACCGTTTTCAATCAGTGCTAATGCTTGATCAACTGGACCACCTGGCGCTACTTGTACAATAAAGAAGTTAATCGTTAAAATAACAAACAGCGTAGGAATAATGAGTAATAATCGTCGAATAAGATAATTAAGCATATTAATGTTTCCGATTTTTAGTCAGGCTAGCTGCTTTATCTGCATCATACCACCAACTATCTACGCCAATAGCGTAAGCAGGTTGAACAACTGGCTGTCCAAATTTGTTCCAATATGCATAGTAAGTATTGCTGTTATACCACATTGGAATCATAGGATATTCTTGAGTTAAGATGCGATCAAGAGCGCGCCCAAGAGGAATTAGCTGAGCTTGATTATCTAAATTTTTAGTAATTTCAGCGATAATTCCATCAATTGCTGGATTATGTAATCCTGATGCATTCCATGATGAATTAAGATAGTTACTTCCCCAAAGGATCATTAAGTCTGATGAGGGATAATTTTCAGCACCATAAGTACGTGGCATCATATCATAATCACGCTCACGCAATCGGCGTGTGAACTGAGCATAATCAAGTGACACGATTTTCATGGTGATACCTAAACGAGCTAAGTTTTGCTGAAAAGGTATCGCATATTTAATATCATCCCCAAGATATGTAACAAGTTCAAATTCAAAAGGTTGATTGGTTTTAGCATTGACTAATTTACCTTCTTTAATAATCCATCCAGCTTGTTGAAGTAAGTCAGTCGCTTTTAATAAATTATCACGATTAAACCCAAGACCATCACTTTTAGGAATGTAAAAGGCATTCTCAAACGCTCGTTCAGGAATAATATCTTTATATTGATTAAGCCATTTTAACTCTTGTTCACTTGGCGTACCTATCGCCGCATAAATAGTATTTTCAAAAAAACTGTAAGGTCTTTTGTAGCTATCATAATAAAAAGCGTGATTTAACCATTGAAAATCAAACGCTAAAGTAATTGCTTCACGAACTTTAACATCATTAAACAAATCTTTTTGCAAATTAAACGCTAACCATTTGGTATCTACAGCCGTTTGAATCGGTTTTTCCTGTTTGATAATATTATTTGAATCAAAATATTGGCCTTGATATTGGGTAAACCAGTTTTTAGGCTGTCCCTCACCACGAAGATCATATTCACCCGCTTTAAAAGCTTCTAGCGAAATACTACTATCCATATAGTATTCAATGCGTTTTTCATCGAAATTATTCATCCCTTTATTAACGGGTAAATCGCTTGCCCAATAGTTAGGATTGCGTCGATAAACCACATAATGTCCCATTTTATAATTACTGATATAATAAGGTCCGCTGCCCACAGGAGGCGTAGCAATTGGCTCTGCAAAATTATGATTTTGCCAAAAATGTTGCGGTATCACAGGCATATTACCAATAAAAGATAATAACTTTTCTCGATCTGTTTCTGGTAAATCGATGCGCACATGGTAATCATCCAGCGCTTTAACCGTAATGCCCTGATTATAGACACGATATTGCGGAACGCCTTCAGTCATAAATTTTTGAAAGGTAAATTCAACATCATGTGCCGTAATCGGTTTACCATCTTGAAAACGGGCATCAGGATTAATGGCAACTTCCGCCCAACGATAATTATCAGAATAAGTCACAGATGTCGCAATTAGTGGATAAAAACTGGTAATATCATCGGCTAAGTTAGTAAAAAGAGTGTCGTATAATGATCCTGAGTTCTTTTCTGGCGCACCTCGGCTTGCATAACGATTAAAATTATCAAAAGTGCCTATTTCGGCAAGCTTGATCGCTCCACCTTTTGGTGCTTTTGGATTTACATAATCAAGATGATCAAAATCTTCAGGATATTTAGGCTCACCTAACAAAGAAAAAGTAGTTTTATGATAGATTTTTTCAGTAACTTGAGCAGGACCAACAAAATTAGTTTCATCATTTATTAATGGTTGATTTGATAAATCAGTATCAGTTTTAATCTCTATTGCTGTTGGTGATTGTTCTGGCTGAGTTTCTTGAGCATTAACCGTCATAGAACAAATAACTAACCCACTTATACAGCTTGTTATAAGTATTGCGTTTATTTTTTGTTTGATTTGGTTAATCATCCTAATGTCATTCCTGTTTAATTACTCATATCAATATTGATGAGTAGTATTGAAATTATTGTCATCATAATTCCAAACAACTATCCCACCCATAATAGATCATCTATTTTGCCAAACTTCAACTAAATGAGCAAAACCTAATTCATAAATTCAAGAACCAATACAATAGTTAATATTATTACATTCATTAATAACTCTCTTTATGGGTTGATAAACATAACACTTAATCCATTTAGCCTTTTAAAAAAACAAGTTTTTTGTAAAAAAGTTTGAGGTTAACATAACGTTTCAGTATAAAACTTTAAATTATTATCTGTATTTTTATATTAAACTAGTTATATTAGTATCAAAACAAATTATAAGCTTTCTATTCATTAGAATCTAAATAGATTAGTAAACAACCTTAACAAAATAATTAACGACAAAAAATCGATTTACTAGCACAATATTTGTTTAGCTAAACGATAGAGCATAAAATAAAATTAATTATATGAAGTTATTTGGTTTTTTTTATATTTTTAGTTCTGTTATCCAATAAAAAATATGAATCAATTTATCGACAATTAAAAAAGGATAATAATTATAATGACGGAATCTTTTTATCAATATTGGGGAAAATGTCGACAAAATGTCGATAATTCTTCCTATCATTTGCTTGCTTATCACAATTTAGATGTAGCGGCATGCGGTTATCAGATAGTCAAACACAATTATTTCAATTCTTTTGAATTATTTGAACAAATAGGCTTTTCTTCAAATGACAAAGAACAAGCCGCACTTTGGTTTGCCTATTTTTTAGCTTGGCATGATATTGGTAAATTTGCTAATGGATTTCAAAAACTATTTAAGCACAATAACCCACAACTTGTTGCCGCTGATCCCTCAAAAGAATATTCATCAAGACATGACTCACTGGGTTGGTGGTTATGGCGTGAATCCTTATCACTCAAGCCAGAAATTCAACTAGACCAATATAATCGAAAAATTAAGAATTTATATAATATTTGGTTATTAATCATGACTGGGCATCATGGAAAGCCTCCTGAACTACTAAAAAATATAAAAGGTAATTTAGCATTTAATCAACAAGATAAAGAAAGTGCATCCGATTATATTCAAGCAATTAATCAGCTTTTTATTATAGATAATAAATTACAACATTATCTAGAGTTTTTTATCGATAAAACGCATCAAGAAAAACTGAACCAAATAAGTTGGTTGATTGCTGGTTTAACTGTTATCAGCGATTGGTTAGGATCAAATGAGCAGTTATTCTCATTTAATTGGCAAGTGATGCCATTATCGGAATATTGGCAAAATCATGCAATCATTCAAGCTGAAAATGCCATAGCAACTCTACCCAAATTATCTTCTGTTGCTCAATTTAAGAATATTAAAAATCTCTTTCCCTTTATTGAAAAACCAACACCACTACAAGAGTACGCATTATCCTGTCAATTATCTGATAAGCACCCTGAATTGTTTATTATGGAAGATGTGACGGGTGCAGGAAAAACCGAAGCATCAATGATTTTAGCAAGCCGATTAATGTCAGCCCAAAAAGTACAAGGAATTTATATTGGTCTACCAACTATGGCAACAGCTAATGCCATTTATCAACGCACCGCAAATGTCTACGAGAAATTATATCAAACAGGTAGTCATCCATCATTAGTGTTGACTCACGGCGCTAGCTATATGAATCCAAATTTTACCCAATCCATTTTAACGAACGATCATATCAGCCAACAAAAATATTCTAATGGTGAACAATCTGTCAGTGCTGAATGTAATGAATGGTTTGTTGATACTCGTAAAAAAGCCTTATTAGCAGAAGTTGGCGTAGGTACACTGGATCAGGTTTTAATGGCTATCATGCCATTTAAACATCAATCATTGCGTTTATTAGGTCTGCGACATAAATTACTTATATTAGATGAGGTTCATGCTTATGACAGCTACATGGTAAAGCTGCTAGAAGTATTACTTAATTATCACGCCTCACAAGGCGGTAGCGCCATTATCTTAACTGCCACATTACCTGGGTTTTTACGTGAAAAGTTACTTAATGCATTCAATAAAGGTTTAACAAATAACCAACAAACTTTATCTTTAAATCAGTCATTATCGTTTCCGCTTATAACGAGACTTAATTATCATGGTCTGACTGAAAAACCAATAGATACCCGGGAAGAAGTAAAACGTCAGGTTAAAATAGCATGGATTGCCGACATTGAAACCGGTATAACTAAAATTCAACAATCAATAGAACAAGGTAAAATTATCTGTTGGATTAAAAATAGTGTAGCTGATGCTATTGAGTTATATCAGCAACTACAACTAACCTTGAATATCGACACTGATCATATTTTACTTTTTCATAGTCGATTTGCTTTTTGTGATCGACTGGAAATTGAAGAAAAAGCCTTAACATGGGCAGGAAAATCCTCAAATAGTGAAATTCGCCAAGCAAAAGTGATCATTGCAACCCAAGTCATAGAACAATCTTTAGATCTTGATTTTGATGAAATGATAAGTGACATAGCCCCTATCGATCTATTGATACAACGTGCTGGGCGTTTACAACGGCATGTAAGAGATAAACACGGTAATATCAAACCTGATAATAAAGAGAATCAATCAAAGGATGAGCGAGACCCACCTGTTCTTACTGTGTTTGCGCCACCTTGGCAAGATGAACCGCAAAAAGATTGGCTGGATAATCCTGCTTTTCGCAATACCAGTTATGTATACCCTAATCACGCTTATTTATGGCTCACTCAAAAAATCCTACTTAAGCAAGAATATATCAAAATGCCTCAAGAGGCACGTTTATTGATTGATTCTGTTTATGCTGAAGATATTGAGCCTCCGTCAGGGTTATTAGAAGTTTACTATAAGGAAAAAGGAAAATCGCTTAGTCACTCTTCTATTGCCAAACAGAGTGTATTAGATATTAACAGTGGTTATAGACGAGGCTCCGATAGCTATTGGGATGAAGATGTTAAATTATCCACCCGATTATCTAAAGATAATATCGATCTATATTTAGCTTATTATAATGAAGAACACGAAATAATCCCTTATAGTGTTAATAGTGAATATGCATGGGAACAAAGCCGAGTTTCAATCAGCCTATCCAAATGGGAAAGAATAAAAAAAAGTATTAAACAACTTGATGACATAAGTTTAGAAAAAAAAAGGCAACAACTGCATAGACCGCAAGCCATCATTGTTTTACTTGAAAAAGGAGACGGTCCATCTTTTTACTCAAAATCATTAGGTTTTCATGCTAACTGATCAAAACACTAACTATTAAATTTCCGGAAAATTAACCGATTTAAATTAGAGATGAGATACAGTAAAAAATAGGTGAACAAGCAGAAAGTGAAGAAATATCGCAGTATTATGCAGTGTTGCCACATATTTAATAACTTTAAAAAAGGAGCTATTGCTCCTTTTATTTCCAACTTACAATACGAATTGGATTGCCACTTGAATCAACAATCGCTGTGACAGTATTTTTAGTAATCTTACCACTATCACCCTTTTTACCATTAAACGTAGTAGTAATTGTTAACGTATTATCGTCATTTTCAACATATTTAGTTTCAAGATGTTCATAATTGCTTACATCTTTCATTTTAAATTTTATAAATTTTTCAAGTTTACGATGAGCACCATTTTCACCCATAAATTGAGAGCTTATCATTTGTAGTCTTTCTACTATTGGCTTTAACTCAGCGTGTTTAGTTTTATATTCCGAATTATCAGGAACGAGTTCTAATAGTTTACTGTATAAATCAAATCGTTTCTGTAATTCAGATTCAGGGGTCGCATTAAGCTCATTTGACAAATCTGTAATTTGTTTCTGGGTGTTAACTTTTGTTAACTCTGCTTGAGCCTGATCTTTCAATTTTAACAATGCTTCGTCTTCTGTAACCTGATATTTACTGGCTAAAGAAATCGCTTCATCATATTTTTCTTCAGAGATTAACCGGTTAATTTGTGTAAAAATATTCTCTTTATTTGAATTAAACTCAGAAATGATCGCTTTTTTTTCTTTTTCTATCTGATTATCACCATCACTTAATGGAGTTTGTGTAAAAAACCAAAATGCGCCAATAATCAAACAACCACCCAAAAAACAAGCTAAAACTCGCTGCCATGTTTTCATAAAAATCCTTAATCCATTGACTACTAAAAAAAGACTGCCTACTTTACAACAATTTAATTATTTGACAAATATTCTTTTGTAAAGAACATGATATAAAACTACAATTTTTAATTTGTAAATACATCATAGTATAAAAAGCTAAAGTTATAAAACCTTTTGCTATAAGCTATCTTATCATTCTCAACAGGTTATCCGCATTAACTTTTTTGGGTATAAACTCACCGATAATAGTAAAATTGTGTTTTTGATCACATTAAATTCATCAAAATGAGGGATAAGTTTAATTACTAATAAGTGTGAGGATTTAAAAAAACATTCTATCCATAAAATAGATAGGTCAACTTTTAGATTTAATGAATTTATTAAAGAATAGTATTAAAAATCATATGTATTACTGTATCGCCTTTAAATAATAAATTTATTTACCAGTAAAGGTAACTAAAATTGATTTGATCCTTAGCAGACAAATTTAACTTTATGTATATAGGAAACGTTTATCCCTATATAGGGAAAAAAACAATTTAATTATAACCACCTGTTAAATAATTAAAATAATCAATTAAAAACTCTAACAATTTTTTTCTTAGTTTTATACTTAAATATATCCATCATCTGAAATGTTTCGACAAAATAACTGATTGCACAACGATAAAAAATAGTTTTTAACCTATCGATAGGATAGTGAATAGGATTTTAGTTTGAATAAATAATAGGGTCGAGTTTTATTTAAAAAATTAATTATATTAGTAATTTATAATTTATTTTGTAAAAAATATTCAGGAGTCTATACCATTTTATTATTAAAATTATTAATTACACCTGATTTGTTATATTTTAGTTTTAACTTATACCATATCAATATGTTAAAAAATTGAATTAATTTTGTTGGACTAAATGCAAAATATTGAGTATTGCGGTTTTTGCTTGATGACTGTTTTTCCAACAAGTTGAGCCTGTTAATAATGCACCCTTGTTAAGAATTTCATCCAAAGAAGCATTGCGTAATTTATCAAAAGAATCAAGTTGCATTTCTTCAAGTCTTTCAATAATTTTAATGCCAACAAATTTTAGTTCTAATAATTGCTGGCGTTCGGTTTCTGAAAAAGCCATATTCATCCTATTAGGTTATATAGTTATATTTAATATTAAGTTACTTTTAAACTGGATTGTTGAGTTTTTTCCACTTTCTGATTTTCGATCTAAACGATTTAAATGGCGCAACAGAATTGATGTGAATAAAACGAGAGACTGTCCAAGATTCAGGATAAGGTTTAGTCCAATTTCGAATATCTTTAATAAATAAGGTATCATCACTTAAAGACTCAATCCAATTGTTCCAAATCGTAATTTGTTGTTTAAATGATTGGATTAATTCTGATAGAGATAGACCTTGATACGTATCATAGAATGTTTGATACAAACTACCTAAACGATTCCATTTATACCCAGGTGCAGGTAACTCGGGCGTTTTTCCTGCTAGTTCGTCATCATCCCAAGATTTAACTAATTTTAACCAGCCTAACTGATAAGCAATCATTTGGGCGGGTGTACGATCAACACCATCAATTAAAAGATTTTTTTCAGATTCTGATAAATCAGTAAATTCATTGATAAATAGCTTGGCGGTTTTATTTATTTCATCCAATAACTGTTGTTTACTTGCATAAGCCATACAGAAACTATCCTTATTTTTCTTTATTATTAAATTGTTTTAATTCTTCATCAATAAAATAACGAACCAAATTAGCATATAACTCTTTAATCACATCACCATTTAGTCCTAACTCATTTGCCCAAAGCTTTCGTTGTTCAAGCATACTGTCAAAACGGGTTTTTGCTTGTACGTCATTAGCATTTTTCTTAAATTTACTGGCCGCTTTGACATACTCAAAACGAGTAGCAAATAGTTTAATAACAGTATGATCAATTTTATCGATCTCAGTACGAATATCATTCATATCATAGCATTGTTTAGGCGATCGCTTAGAGTTATATTCCATGTTAGTTAACCTTTAGATAGTTATTAATATTGTAGCGATAATGATGGTATGTTATCTCTAAAACTTTATTACTAAAGTTTAATGAGTCCATGATCTTCAATTAAATTGATTTCAGGAAACAAAGCTCATTTACTTTATCCACAATATAATTTTTGGCTTGTTCAATATAATAATAACAGCAACAAATATACTACACCGTTACTTCAAATAAGTAACTCAATTATAAAATTACTAACATTATTAGTTTTTTTGTCGAATAACATAATTTTAATAAGATTGGCTGAAAAATTTTGTTTGTTAAATACACTACGTGTTAATTTTTCAGTTTATGCATCGCTAATTTAATTTTATATTTAATCTAAGTACAACCAATATTTATAGGATGATATATTTTTTTAAAGGAATACTGTCGGTATGACTCAACTGGTATGTCCACACTTTTTAGTACCAAAAAGATAAGGTCATCGATTTCTTTTGTATTCAATCGGTGACTGATAATTTAATGTTGA
>NZ_JACFPX010000020.1:0-55426 GCF_016101765.1 Gilliamella sp. B14448G11
TAAAAGGCCTGACTCCGGTTGAATATCGAAATCAGGCCTTACAAGCCGCTTAATAAAAGTGTCCAACTTTATGGGGTCACTTCAGATAGGGGCTTTTTTAAAGCCCCTAAAAGCATCTATTTGTCATCAAATTTGAAATGTCTATACTAATGTCAGCATTTTATTTGCAACAGTTATTAATAGCCATACTTTTCTAATGATTCTTGCAAAATTATTCGATCAGTTAATGAGTTAAATTCCAATTTATCTTGCTTTTGTATTGGTTTAATCCGTTCTGACAATGCTAATTCAATTGTTAAATCACACTGATTGCCAGAGATATTTGTAACATTAAACTTAATTGCTCGTTGACGTGATTGTGTGCTAATCAAGGCATCTGGCTGATTAGCTTGCATCCAGCTGACTATACTGGCGATTAAATCTTCAAAAGGGTAGCAATAGCCAGTTAAATATATAGTTAATGTAAAATGGTATTTAAATCCTGAATTATCCACAGAGAAAGGCTCAACAATACCATCTTTGATGGTAAATTGATTTTTAGTTGTTGAATTATCGTTCAGCAGATTTTTCTCAAACAGATATTTTTTTAAATGATTAATTTTTTTCATACAGATCCTTTTAATATTTATAAATAATTTTGGTTACTGTTAAACCCACTAATTTAGTGAAAGATAGATGAGGAGGAATAAAATAATTGTCAATTCTCCATTCTCAATTTAATAGCATTAGTCCAAATATCTAATATAGCTATTCATTTTCTTAATCGGTTATTTTAAATTATTATTATCATTGTTAATTGGTGTTCTTAACCGATTTTGATGAACGACAAAAGGTGCTTATATTGCCTTTGCTTTTTAATAAACAGAGTAATAATGTTATGTTCATCACTACTTGGGCTAGGTAAGCACGATGGGGTAGATTGAAAAATGAAAATAAGCTGATAGTAGCACTTGATATTATCATCAACCAAGCTAACCAACTGTATCTAACTTTGTAGCGACAATTGTTGCGATCAAAAGTAAATAATCGCACAGCAATCATTAAACAAAAAATAGCATTAAGTGTCGTTATCATGATTTTTTGCCCCTAAAGTTATTGATAATGTCAGTTGGATCATCAAATTTTTTAATTAACCATAGTAATAATTTAACGCTAATAGCTGATGCAACTAATGCACCTAAGCCTGGTGGTATTTTAGTTTGAATATTGATTGGAAAAAACGGAATGAGTAAATACAGTGTCATTTCAGCTAAGAGCAAACCCATAGCAAATGAAATAAAAAATAAGATGATACGACGCAAACGGGAAATGCATTGTTCACTAATTACTAATAAAATCGAACCACAAAGAGCACCTAAAATAATACCATTTTCAATGTTAGGATAAATCATCGATAATGAAAAAGCACTGATAATTGCAGTAAAAGTTAGACTGGTGGGCTCTGTCATTAAATTAGTCCCATAAATTAATAGAATTAGAGTTTTTTTCAGGTACTGATTCCGGTACGTTTACTTCTATACCCATAGGCAATATCGCTGGTAATTCACATAGCTTAGGGTTGTTTTGATAAATTATTTCCACAATCCCCGTTGTTTTACCAAAAACACGATAAGCTAATGCATCAATAGTTTCATTTTGCATGGTATAAACTATCATTCTTCAATTACTCCATAGTTAATTTAGATTTTTTTAACAGCGACATTGATGGTGTTTCAATAAATAGGGCTCGGCGGAAAACAAGGGGGATTGCTCTATTAAAACCATTGCTCCGCCGAGGTGTGAGGGTCACTCGTTATAAATGATTATTTAATAATATGGTCGTTGCTAAATCATTTTTAAGCAATTAATCAAAATTGTAATAAATTGACATACAATACGATAAAGTATTGTTGATCAGTTAATAAAAAATTAGTTGCTGTCAGTTTCATTAATCTCACGAATAGCCTGTTTATCAGCATTACATTTTTCAATAATATGCAATAAATGTTCGTTGTATGTAAGGCTATCACCAAAAGTCATTGGATTAGGAGGCAAATTTGGTTGACAACTAATGAGTAAATTCGCGGGTATTGGTTGATTGACGAAGATTTTTCGCTCGGTTGTACAAGCTACCAGAAATAGGCATAGGCACCAGCTGGTTAGCACAAAAATTCTCTTTGAGTTGACCATTTATTTGTTCCTGATTTTGTAACGATTGTTGTTCTAAATACTGCTTGTTTTTTTCATAGTCAAAGATAATCTGATTATTTTTTATAATTGTTTGTTGCAATTGGACTACTTTTTGAGCCAATTGGCTGGCTTCATTGTTTGCTAATCGTTTAGCATGCAGTAAATCGCTAATAATAAAAAACAATAATATAAAGGCAAAAGCAATAGTGACGTTGGTTTTGTTCATACTAATCCTGGTAAATAAATAGTTTTGCCGTTTTGTTTTACTGCTGTAAGAACACACCTGCGTTGGTTGACGTGACTAAATTCAATATGAACCCATTGATTATATTCTTGGATGATTTTGTCAAATTCGACCCCCGAAGTGATTAAATGTTGGCAAATTTGTTTTGGATTGCCATAGGCACAATTGAAATCAACGGCTAAACCTTTGGTATGAGCACTGGTTTGCGACCCACCCACTTGGTAATTCAAAGCAAGGCTGCGGTATCCAGATGAGATAATGATTGGATAAGCTAAAGCTTTTCTAACTAATTCTAATTTGTTAGCTGTCAGATAAATATTTGCCATTAAGTTATCTGGCACACGATTATCTATTTTTAGTCGAGTTGCTGTTGTTGAGCGAGTAAATTCTTCTAATGTGAAGTGCTCGGTTAATTTCATGACTCTTCATCTCCTTTGATATATTTAACTAATTTTTATTTCGAATTTAAATTAAGTTGACTCCGAACCAATAACCTTGGTCATAGTTATGCCGGAGGTAAGTTCAAATTGCCAATTAAAACAGCTAAACGCTAAAATGACTAATGCTCTAGCAAAAGCCGAAAATATACATTTAAGCAATTAATGTTGTAATGCGAAATTTGTTATCATTTTTTACTATCCTTTTTTAATAAGTATATTCCAATCCTGATATCAGTTATCAAGAATCAAAGGATAATTTAAGTAATTTCTTACACTGTTTAATTATACAGTTTTTCACTCTTTTCTCCTAATTTATAATGAGTATTTAATTAAAAATAAGCTTTTTAAAATTGTTATTAATCAAATAATTGAGGGTTTTTGCGGACTGGATTTTGTAGTAACTGTTTAAACAATTAAAATCATTTATTTTGACTAAAATAAATTAGTATTTGGCGGTTGCCGATGTTAATTAAAAATCTAAGTATTAAGGTTTAATTCATATAAATAGTCATTGCTAATATGAATTTTATTAATAACAATCGGCAAATATTTAATAAAATTGCGGTATCTGAGTATACAAAATAAAGCTTTCTCAAATTGTAGTTTTTTATTATTGGTTTGTATGGTATAGGAGGATAGTTGATGATTGTTGTTAAGTGGTCTACACTATTTTCAACTATCCTAAAGTGATTATTAATTATTTGGGTTATCAAGATGTTTAGTCGTCATTTGTTTTTTTAATGGCTCAAGTAAATCACGAAACCAAAACATTATTATGTCTTTATCATTTTCCTGTAAATGAATATGTTCAGTAATGATTCGTGAAAGTAATTCGACGCGCTCTATTGTTTTTATTTTTTCCAACTCATTCATTTCTAGTTACCCTTAAATACTGTATCTACATACAGTATATAATAATTATCTTTTCGATCAAGTCATTTTTTAAAAACTTAGAACAAAGTAGTCAATAATATTTAGTATATTGATAATTATCTATTTTATTGTCTAAATGTTACACGATTCACTAAATAAGAAATATTAATAATGTATTTTTTGCTTTAGTTAAAAATGTCATTGATATGGTTTTTAGGTGGCCTTTTTTTTAGCTCAATATAATGATTGTTTACTATTAAATGAAGTCCTTTTAGGTAGTCAGTTAATATTAGACTCTGATGTGCATTTAGCCTGATACTTCGCCTTAAATAGAGATGATTCACATTTAAATCATTATCTGGCAAACCAATAATTTTCAGTTGTTGTTTAATGGCCTGTCGTTGTTGTTCAAAATTAACTGTGTGAGTACAGTTATTGACAGAACTCCAAGGCGTGCGTTCCGCCCGCAATAAAAATGTATCATTAGTTTTTACGCCATTACTGTTATTTTTGGGAACTAGCTTCCATTTAATTAATCGGGTGCAAATAAAAGATGAAAAACCATGAATCGGTGCATAGACCCCTTTAATTTTTTTGATAATTTCTTCATATTGATTAACTTTATCCTCATAAGCAAGCCGGACTTTAATATCCTTGCGTTTGACTAATGGTCCACCTTGATGAGTAGTATAAGCGGCCCAATCACCAATATCGGCCGATGCTAATACTGGATCGATAATATTATTGTCTACTTTTTTATTTTTTAAACGACGCAGTTCTCGCCATACACTGACTGGTGCTCCCCCTAATTGTTGAAATTGGCGAATCTTCCAGCGGCTGGCCCAAGCGGTAATCGCTTTAGATGATAGCTTTAAGTTTTCGCCTGTTTGAGTATCAATTTCGTTTTCTAGTGCATATCCATCAATATTTTTGGCAATATATTTGGCGATGTAGCCAGTTGCAGATCCTTTTTGTTTATCAATATCTTTAAATTCAAAACGATTGATGGCAGCACCTTTTTCATCCCCATCTTCATCCATAGCATATATCCACATACTATAAAAAGCTTTTTGAATATCTTTTGGACGCATAAAGATTAAAATATGCCAGTGAGGTGTACCGTCATGATGAGGTTCGGCAACCCGAAAACCAAAAAATTGAATATTTTCACGATTTAATTTAGCCCGAATTCGTGACCAAATTTTGCATAAGTAGGCTTGTGTTTCTCGTGGAGTGTTGCCTTGCCAGTTTTCAACAAAGCCACCTTTAGCATGCGCACTGTGATATTTAGCTGGTGCAGTCAAGGTTATAAAAGCACCTTGATAACCAAGTTGATCTGCTAAATCTTCAAAGCCCCGCATGCGTGTCATAAGCTCCACACGCCTTATTGCTGGGTTAGCAATTGATTTATAAACTTGTAAATCTAATGATATTTGTTCACCCGTTTCTGGATTTTCTATCGCCATCTTTTCCAGATATTTTTGATTGCGACGTTTTTGCTCTTGCCATTTCATTTGACAGCTACGACTAGCATAAGGTGATGCCTTTTTTTGCACTTGACCTACGGCAATTGCTAAATGTTCATGTTCAAAATCTCGGCGAGTTTTTAATTTACGCTGCCACCACTCATGATTGGTTATTTTAGCTAATGCTTTAATACAATTATCATTGGTTAATTTGTGATTTTTAAAATCATTAAAATAGGGTGGAATAATGTTAATACCAATTAGTTCTTTTAAAACACTACGATAGAGATTTTGCTCCAAACTATTGCTTTCAATATAATTCGCTTTCAAACAAAAGGCCTGATCTGCAAGACGGGTCTGGATGTGTTTATTCAGATAATTGGCTATGTCAACACTTAATTTTGCTAGCTTTTTTGTACATAATGTGGCTAATTGGGCAAATTCCTCGGTAAAATTTATTGATAAGGCACTGGGTTTGTCTACTTGGTAACGAGCTTTGACTTGCGATAATCTTGCCTGAATATTGCCACCTAAAGTTTGTCGTAAAAAACGGTTGGCTTGTTTTCTTCCTTCAGCTTGAAAAAGATTGATATATTTATCAGCAAAATAACCAGCTAAAAAATCAGGTAAATCACTAAAGAATTGAGCTCGGAATGGGTGGTCTTCTTGATCAACTTGCCACAATTTAATTTCATTATAGCTGATAGATTGTGGCATTTTTTTTCTATAATCAAGCTGGGCTATTGGCGTTCTTGCTAATTTTTTATTAGGTAAATATTGCCCTGTATTTTCATAATAATCACGCATAGCTAATAATAGAGAATGCTTATTTTTAGCTGTAATAAAAGGTAAAGAGAAAGATTGACTGGTCATAAATTCTCGGTAGCTGTTATCGTTTGGTACGCAGTTCTTTTAGACTTTGACAATCAATACAAAGTTGACAACCTTTTATCAATTGTCTACGTTTTTCAGGGATTGGCTCGTCACATTCAATACAATCTATTGCTGATTCGCCGGTAAAGGTTTGGCGATTAGCAATTAGATTATCGAGTTCAAGTTGAGCCAAATCATTTGCTTGGTCTATAATATCTTTCATTAGGCATTAGTCTCATAGCTTTGATGGCGAAGTTTTTCTGCTTCTTGATAAAGCAATTCATTTACTTCGCTAGCGGTTAAATTCTGATCTAAAATATGACCACTTATTTGCATTAAGCGATTTATATAAAGATCACAAAGTCGTTGTTCGGTTTCTTGTTTAATTTTTAACGATATATGCTGTAATTTAGATTGAGTGATATTGCTTGAGTTCATATGTTTTTTCCTTATCTTAATATTCATTATTGTTTGGTAAAATCTTGTGCTTCACAGTGGGTAAAAACATCCACAATGGCTTGTAAACGGCGAAGTCCTATCTCTAAATTATCTACTTCATTATCGTTGAGCAGATCAAAGTTTAGATTATGTTCTGAATACGACAATCTTGTGTTTAATGATGTTATACCTGAGGCTGCTAATAACAGTCTTTTTTGTCCAGGCTTTAACCGATTAAAATTGCTGCGTACTAAACTGCGATGTCCATGAATTAATTGATATAGATGTCTTATATGTTCAAGTTGACGAGATTGTTCAATATTATTCATCGCTCTTCCTTATATAAATGTAGTTTGAATCATCAAAAAAGAGTTATGTCTTTCGAAAAAGGCAAAGGCTTTATCAAATGGTTTGAATTAGTTTTGGAGATGCTTTATTTGCTTTAATTTAATCGTTTTACCATTACTTTTTTCAATCCAACCATTTGGATTATGCTTATTGGTTTGAATAAAAATGACTAACGGTTGGGTAGTCGATTTTTCACTTAAATAGATGGCCTGACTCATATTATTGCTCCATCAAATTTAGTTCAGGATTAAATGCTTTCGCCCCTTCAAGCGTAAGGGCGGTCATATTAATTAATGTTGTTGAGCGGTCATGTTTGCCTGTGATTCTTTTTTTTCGCGTTGGTAGCAATCCTTCATGTACATATTTTTTAACAGTACGAGGATTCATGCCCGAAACTCGAGCAAATTCATCAACAGTGACGTAAGGAGCAGAAATAGTGATTGAAATTGTTGTCATCATAGTGCATTATTCCTAACATAAATATGCTTATGTGTAATTATGTGTATTTATATGTAAAATTAAACTAAATATAATTTATCATTAAGCAAAGCTTAATGTCAATCATATTTTTATTTTTAAATTAACTTAGGCTTAATTCAAGATGAGTATTAATTTTAATTCTGGTGGTGCTAAAGTATTAGATAGAATTATTGAGGCTTATGGGTTTAAATCCAAAGCCGAATATAGCAATTATTTAGGGACATCAGCAGCAAGTTTATCAATTCGTTATCGACGAGATCTCTTTCCTTCTGATCTTGTTGTCAAATGTATGGATGAAACTGGTGCATCATTACAATGGTTAGCGACTGGTGAAGGACAATTTAAACCAGCTGAGCAATCTAAAGAAGCGGTTATTTCCGATGAAACTTTAGTTAAACTTGAGCGGTTGGCAAGCTTAAAAGATAAGGGAGCCATTACTGAACAAGAGTTTAGCGAATTAAAAGGACAATTGATTTAGATTAGCAAAGGACTAATTGTACTTATGTCAGTAAGAAAACAACCTAATGGTAAATGGTTATTTGAAAAATATCTTCCTGGTGGTCGTCGGATCCGTAAAAACTTCGCCACCAAAGGAGAAGCATTAGCATATGAAAATTATCTTGAAGAACAAGCAAATCAAAAACCATGGATTAATGAAAAAATTGATAAGCGTCGTTTATCTGAATTAATCCAAAGCTGGTATTCACTACATGGTCAAACCTTAAAAGATGGCCAAACTCGATTAAAAGCAATGCTTTTTGCCAGTGATTGTATGGACAATCCATTAGCAACAAATTTCACTGCAAAACAATTTACAACTTATCGCCAAAAGCGGATTGATGGTGAGATATATCGAACTGATCGCATTAAAACGGTTGCTCCTAGAACGATGAACCTTGAATTAACTTATTTTAAAGCCATGTTTAATGAGTTAATTCGGCTAGGGGAGTGGCAGCATAAAAATCCTTTGGAACTCGTTCGTTCATTTAAAACCGATGAACAAGAGATGGCTTATTTATCCAAAGAACAAATTCAATCATTACTCAATTCTTGTCAGCAAAGTAGTGCAACCGATTTAACCATTATAGTTAAAATTTGTTTGGCAACAGGGGCCAGATGGAGTGAAGCTGAAAGCTTAAAAAGCGCTCAAGTTAAGAACAGAAAGATTACCTACATTAATACTAAAGGTAAACGTAACCGCACAATTCCGATTAGTGATGAGTTATTTCAACAAATTCCCAATAAAAATGGCCAGCTTTTCACTGCTTGTTATTCGGCCTTTCGCTCGGCATTAGATAGAACTGGTATTGAGCTACCTGATCGACAATTAACACATGTATTACGCCACACTTTTGCGAGCCACTTTATGATGAATGGTGGCAATATATTAGTCCTGCAAAAAATCTTAGGCCATACCGATATAAAAATGACCATGCGCTACGCTCATTTTGCCCCAGATCACTTCGAAGATGCCGTGAAATTAAATCCGTTAGACCATGATTAATTAAAGAGAGATTGAGTCATTATTATTTCAATAATAATAAACTAAATTAAATAAAAAATGGCGGTAAATTGGCGATCGAAAATGATTTTATAGTGCTTAATATGTTTTTATATGCATAATTAACTAATTGATTAATAACTAAGTTGTTGATTTAAAACCTCTATCCAAAAAACTCATAATCGATTGGTCACTGGTTCAAGTCCTATTAGTTTTTATTTTGCTTTTTTAATACGATTTTTATCTATATTGTCAGCAATTAAAAATTGGAATGTCCAATATCACAAAAAATAAGAAAAGTATTTTAAAAAAATAGGTGCAATAAATATGAAATTTATTAACTGACATAATTTGCCATTTATGTTAAAGAAACTAATGATCCTATAGAGTTACGTTCGGATGATATTGTGATATTGAGATATTAGATTTAATTGAAAGATGATTGTTGTAACTTTTGAATTAATTGTTAGTATGATTGGTTCGTTAACTTCAGGTAATTATTTTAAAAGGAAGGATTTCTTTTATTTTATTTTGGCTTATTTTTTAGAGGAGTAGTAATTTGAGTGGTCGGTCGATCCAATGAAATTGTCATATTATTACTACTTTAAAAAGGCATATTTTTTTTAATATCAAAATTTTAGTTCTGATATCTCAATTACAGTATTGCCAATTGAAATATTAAAATAATTTTTAAACCTAAATTATGATGTGATTTGCCATATAGTTTTTGAAAAAGTAATCTTGCTTGAATATTATTGTCTTGTTGATAACATAGATTATAATCATTAACATCCTTTCTAACTTATTTTTAAAAAAATATTGTCAGTACTGACAAAAGCATTAGAGATGAGAATATTCTGTTAACATATATTGAATAATAATTTTATTTTTCAGTACACTACATTTAAAAAAAGAAGTATTGTTACTATTAATCGCAAAATGTTCATATAGTACTAAGTAAATTTATTTTTGTAACCTATGTTATTTATAAGAAGATCTAATTTACTATTTTGATTATTCTAATAATGAATATCTCTACTTTTATATTGATAAAGTTCTTTGTTAATATTATTGTATAAGAGTTAAGCATTTTTATTAGGAAATGATCATGATAGAACCACTATCCAATATTATTTTAAAAGCGTTACCTCGCAATAAAAAGGGCGTAATAGGTGCGCAGGTTGAAGTCGATGGTGTTTGTTTTCATGACAAACTGGAAGTTTGTGATTTAAAAGCAGCTTATCTTTATAACAATCGTTATCTCTTATTGTTTGTCATCGATATTGATATGGGACTTTATGACGAAGAGTTGTACATATATTTACTTGATTCTCAGAGTAAAAAAATTGTTGATCATGTTATTATTGGTGGTCAGCATGGTTGGTTAACACCCAGTATTTTCAAAGTTGGCGATATTAAAATTCTAAATGACAATTCCATAAGTTTTAAATTTATGTTCCCAAACGGTAGCGATGGTTGGATAATTAAGCTGTTTAGCAAGCCGATTAAAAGTTTACCATGGGTTTTAAAATATTCCCCTTTGGTGACATGTCCTGTTTCGTTTAAGCGCTATTTTCAAATCTATCCCAATACATTAGTAAAAGAAAATAGAAAACAAGACAAATAGGATTATTCATAAATATTAAGGAGTAAAAATGCCTTTAATATCTATACAAGATGCCTTAATTAATATTGAAAACATGTCAAATGATTGGTTTTATCTGCCTCCTGATTCAAAATCTTGGACACTTGATACAATAGGATTCTTTTGTGAAGATGAGGATATTGACAATGATTACCAGATTAATTTACCTAAGCAAGCTATTGAAGCAAATTGGATACCAACATTAGAAAAAGCCGATATTGAAAGTATTATTGATGTAGCTAACGATCAATTAGATAATCCAACATTAGATGATTTATTTAATTCTTTTGTTTTCTTTTTTGAAAATGATGCTTTTTTACAATATGATGATTAAATTCATCGAATTTTCAATAAATTATTCCTATTGCAAATCGCACTTAAATCCATTACCAAATAAAAATAGATGGCTAACATTTAATGATTTTATAGTCATTTGGCTAATAATATCAACAATCAGAACATATTAGCCTAAGGTTTTTAACTTTAAATAAAATCTCCAATTATTTCAGTTTAATGTTAAATCATAATGTATGATTTGGTGAGCAAGTACACAAGCGAGAGGTGTATTAATATAACTAGAATAATTTTAAGGATATATCACTGTGAGAATATATATCTAAATATGATAAGACTTAAACCAATCAATTATCCAATAATGATAGTTATATCTAACATTAGATATAAAGTTATTTTGATATTTTATACTAAAATACAGGCGTGACCTCAAACTTTTTAGCGAAGTTAGTTGTTGGTTTTACGTTATTATGTAAATAATAATGGAAAATCAAAACAATATTATTTTAAGAATCATCGAATGTTGGAATTGAGATGACTTAAAAAACGACTAACATTTAAAATAATAAATTTTTTGAAATTGTTAACATATTAAATAATATAAAATCATTTAATTGGTAGATACAATGCCATTTTATTGTAAATCAGAACAAGGAAGATAGGCATAGATCCAATTTTTAATTTGGATTGTGATAGCTTTCTTGATTATGGAAACGCCAAAACAAATACTGGAAAATCAGTAATTAATTGTTATAAGCAAAATAATACTTTTTATTTAAATGTTCAATTGTGAACAACATCCCAATTTTTATGTAAATTCTCAAAGTTATAAGACTACTTTGTATTTATCTTCTTAATAAAATCAAAAAGGACAAAATCGACAAAAATTTGTTCAAGTTTTCTGTTACAATCAGTTCAGTTAATCACATAGAACGGCAAAAACATTCTCCATCTGATTATTATTATGAAATAAGATCTAATAGACGCTCGCAATGCTATTTTTATTTTTTAATTATCATCTTTAATTCTAAAAATGGATATGGTTATTTGCATGATTTATAATGATTTTCTAGGTATATAAACGATACATCATTGAACTATTAATATCAGAATTGTATATGTCATGGGGTGATTACTATAGGAAAAAAATAGTTAGTATTAAAAAGGAAATACAAAATGGCATTGATACTTGAGAATAGTCAACAAAAATTAACCTACGAAGATATTATTGATTTCAACCGATTATTTGATGCGAAAATTCCTTCTTCTTTTCTTGATTTTTTCCATGAATTTAATGGTGGGGATTTTCCTAAAGTAAATGATCTTAATTGTGAATATTTGAGTGGTTTTTATAGCATCAAATATGGCCATTCGACCATAACACGAATATATAATGAACTATTGATTGAAAATCCAGAATTGCAATTCATGTTACCTTTTGCTTACGATCATAACCTTAATAGTTATTTAATTTCATTAAAAGAGGACGACTATGGAACTATTTATCTATGGTCGAATGAAGAACAGGGGATATCTCATATTTCCAATTCATTTGATGATTTTATTCAATCATTCGATCAATTCATCGATGCAGTTGAGATAAAAAAGGTAAGTAATAATATAAAAAATCGTTTAGTTAAAACTTTTATTATGGTCGGAGCAATTTGTATTGTTTGGTATTTTTTTTCGAGAAGATAAACAATTAAAACTTATTTAAATTGCATAAGATTTTTTATAACTTATTAAAGTTTTGCTGATTAATTTTGAGTATTGACGATTTTTATAAAGTTATCACGATAATCATTGTTAATTTTGGGATTCCAAACCATTGCAATTTCCCATTGAACAGTATTTTGTTCAGGAATGAGGAGTTTAACATTTGCCGGTAGGAATTGTTGCATACTTTGAGGAATTAAGGTGACAGCGTTACCACTAGCAACTAATGCTAGCAGTGTTGTCAGATCACCTTTTACAAAAATTTTGTTGGCTCTTAATAGATTACTTTGTAAAAATTGTTCGGTTTGCGCTGCTAGACAAGGGTAGGTAATGTTATCAAGTTGATATAATGAGTAATGGTTTAATATCTCTTGCAAGCTATTGCTCAGATCTTTCGGATAATTTTCAGGTATGGCGAGTGCCAGCATTTCATGACAAATAACTTGAGTAGCCAGCTTGTTGTCTACTGGCAAGCGTACAAAGCCGATTTGTAAGGATCCTTCAAGTAGCATGTCAATTTGAATACTTGATGGTAGATGATTCAGTCGTACTTCACAATTGGGCTCGCACTTAGAGAATTGGTCAATCCATAAGGGTACTTTTACAAATGATGATAGGTTAAATCCAATAGATAAAATCTGTTGTTCACTTTGGTTAAGTTGCTTGATATAACTTAAAAAATTATCATGCGATTGTAAAATGGATTTTGCTTTGACAAATAATTGACTACTAAAAGAGGTTAAAGTTGCACCGTGTCGCCCTCGCAAAAATATTTGTCCACCTGTTACGTTTCTAAAGCTTGAATCTGTTTTGTTAAGATTGGTTGAGTAACAAACAACGATTTAGCCGCTACACTATAATTGCCTTTTTCGACCAATTTTACAAAGGCTCGTAATAACTTTAGATCTATTCCTTGCATCTATAGAATCCTAAAAAATTGGAATTATATATAACCTAAAATCCTATTTATGATGTTTTTTGTTAAAGATAACAGAAATGATGATTTAAATCTCGTATAAATTAAGGATAAAGGTTATGAATAATATTATAAAAAATTTTAATGCTGTTTTATTTGATATGGATGGTGTATTAATTGATTCTAACTCAGTAATTGAAAGGGCTTGGTGTGAAGTGGCACAGATGTATGACAGGGAAATTTCAAATGATGAAATGATTAAGCATATTCATGGTCAACCTGGACCCCATACCATTTCAGCACTATTTGGCGATTTGTCAGCAGCCGATCAGCAAAAAGTTCAAGATTATATAATATATATCGAAAATACAGCTATCTATAAACCTATCGATGGTGTAGCTGAACTTATTTTAGCATTGCATAAAGTAGGTATTCGTATCGGAATTGTTACAAGTGGGTGGCGTCAAAAAATTGATTCCGTCATAAAATTATTGAAAGTCGATGGCTGTATTTCTGTAATTGTAGAACGAGACGATGTCACTAAAGGTAAACCTTATCCAGATCCTTATCTTTTGGCAATTAAGCGATTAAATATTCCAGTCAATCATACAATTGTATTTGAAGATTCCTCAAGTGGCGTAAAATCTGCTGTAGCAGCAGATACATATTGTGTTGGCATTGGGGGAGAGAACTTATTAAGTGTTGGTGCACAATTCACAATTCACAATTCACAATTCACAATTACTGATTTTTCGGCCGTAAAAATTGTTACTCATCCTAATGGTCAAATTATGATAAGTTTTGATGACCAGCATCAATTAACTTATATAAATCCGTGATAAGTTGCTCAAATTAATTTTTTTGTAAATTAACTATTTTAATAATGCTTAAATAATGAAAATGGTCAAAATAAAACCATTTCTTAGCTTGATTTATTGCTAGATCAGCGTTTATATATAAAAGTGATAAGTATGGACTTATCATTCATATTAATTTACTGGAGGAGCTTATAATGGTACAAAAATTTGCTGCATACGGTAGTGATGCTTCAGCTGGCACTTTTAAATGTGCTGATTGTGGCTATGTATATTCAAACCAGAGTAAAAAATCGTTACCTCCTTGCCCAGATCATAATAAAAAACCTCATAGTAAAAATGGCTGGTATATTATGTCAGGTCAGGGTGATTCTGTTAAAGATCCTCATCCAAATAAGAAATAATCTTTTAGTTATATCTTAAGGTAACCATTGGGTTACCTTTTTTATGTCCTTTATTCAATCAATATAATCACACCTTAATATTTATTATTACACCAACTATCTATTTGGTATTTAACGCTTTTTCGCTTAATCATTATCTATGCCTACTTTAATGGATAAAATGATTAACAAATATGGTTAAACGCATCAAAACAGAGATGACCAAGCCTTTATAAATGTGACAATGTCACGTAACAGATAAATAAAAATTTATTTTTTATCTGATTCCACTCTATTTGTGGGGTTCAACGCAAAAATGATTGATTAGCAATATTGACTAAAACGACAAATATAAATTTATTAGATACTCTTTTTTTCTAAAATTTTGTGTATGATAATTAACAAATTTCATTTATTTAAATAATAATTAAAAAAGATAAAATATTACTCTTATCATCTATTGATATAGAGGTATACCAGAATAAACTTCATTTTACTAAAAAGAGTGATAAAGCAGGATTAAAGGATAAAATAATGAGAAATTTGGTTAAATTAATGGTATTGCTTTCTGGAATTATGGTGTTTTCTCCCGTTTATAGCGATGATGATATACTTTCGGTTGATAAAGTAAGTTCAGCGATTGTTGAGAGTGCAAAAAGTTCCCTATTAGGTAAAAAGGGCAAATTTCCTTTCAAAACAGCAGATGGCACCGAAATTACTAATATTAGCTATAATAGCAACAATATTTTATTTGAATTTAAAATCCCATCCGATAGCCAAACCATACTTGCGCAATACCTTGCGGAAGATCTGCGGATAAGATTTAATCATGAATTTTGTCATAACGAAAATTTGATTAATGTACTAAATCATTATGATATTCGTTTTCTATTTCGTTTTGAATATACTGATCATCGAATTGTACCCGCAATACTTTCAATGAATGAGATTTGTTCATAAAATGAGCTAGTTTCAAATAATTAACTGTAAATATTGTGTGCAGATTAACTTATATAGATGATAGCGAAAAGTATTGGTTAATGATCAATAAATAGGTTTTATACTGAAACGTATAGTTTTCCTCAAACTTTTTTACAATTTTCATTATTTTTTGAAGTACTCTAGATAAAAATGGTAAATATTATTGATTGTTAACCCTAATTTCCACATTATAAATCATTCTATAAAAGTGATTAAAAAATAGAAATCAGAAAGTTTTAAAGAGTACTTTTACAATTAATTTTAGTTATTTATCAGGGCTAAAAGTTAACGATATTTGATTTAATCAGTTAACCGCTCATCCTTAGAAAATGGGCTTTTCAACAGAATGAGAGGTTGGTTGGTTGCTTAATTAATCTTATTTCTTAGCTATAAATACTGCCCGCATTGGTGCAGGGTAGCCTTCAATGGTTTTACTTGAATCATTTGGATCTAAGAAATCAGCTAATGAATCTGATGTCATCCATTCGGTTTTACGTTGTTCGTCCAAACTCGTTACTGATTTATCAACCATCTTAACATCAGAAAATCCGCATTTATGTAACCAATTAATCATCGTTGGAACCGATGGAATAAAATAGACATTTCGCATTTGCGCATAACGTTCGCCTGGCATTAACGCTTGATGTAGCTCACCATCAATAACTAAAGTTTCAAGTACTAGTTGCCCACCATCAATCAATTGATCTTTTAATTGAAATAGATGATCCAAAGGAGAACGTCTGTGATATAAAACGCCCATAGAAAATACGGTATCAAACGCATTGAGTTTAGGCAGTTCTTCTATTCCAAGCGGTAATAAATGAGCACGTTGATCGTTACCCAACAATTTGCGAATCGCTTCGAATTGACAAAGGTAAAGTGCCATAGGATCAATACCAACCGCTAGCTTAGCGCCTGCTCCAACCATTCGCCATAAATGATAACCACTATTACACCCCACATCCAAAACTGTTTTTCCTGCAAGATTATTAATATGAGGAATCAATCGTTCCCATTTCCAATCTGAACGCCACTCAGTATCGATATTAATCCCATAAAGATGAAAAGGGCCTTTACGCCAAGGCATCATATTTTTAAGCAATTGAGTAATACGTTGTTGGTCACCGATTGAAATCGGTTGTTCACTTTCGACCGTTACACTATTTAATAGATCAATTTGATAAGGTTTAATCGTAGGTAGATGTTTAATACTGTTGAGCCATTGATTAAAGCGGTTATCAATATTGCTTTTTTGCCAATTGGCAAGTTGTGCAGGTAATACTTCAAGCCATTTGCTCAGTTTATTTTTTGCGATAATCTGGTAAAAATCACCAAAATCAATCATTCTTTTTTCCTTTTAATAAAGTAAATTAATGCGTTATTTAATGGCAATGATTGAGCCAAAATTAAAACATTGAAACCAAGTATCAATATGTTTAAAACCCGCATCAGATAGACGTTTTTTATGGGTTTCAATGGTATCAGTAAGCATGACGTTTTCTAGCATGTTTCGTTTTTGACTAATTTCAAGTTCGCTATAACCATTTGCACGTTTAAAGTCATGATGCATATTAAACAGCAGTTCATCAACGGTTGAATCATTAAAACTAAATTTTTCAGATAGAACCAAGATCCCATTAGGTTTTAATGCCTGATAAATTTTATTTAAAACTTTTTGGCGATTTTCAGGTGTTAAAAATTGTAAAGTAAAATTCAGTACCACCATTGAGGCGTTTTGCATATCAATATTGCAAATATCGTCACAAATCACTTCGACTGGGGTATTGGCTTTATAAGATTCAATATGTCTTTTACAACGTTCGACCATTGGCTGTGAATTATCAACAGCAATAATACGGCAGTTTTTTTCATTGACATTCCGACGAATGGATAGCGTAGCTGCTCCTAATGAACAACCTAAATCATAAATTGTTGAATTGGGTTGAACAAATCTTTCTGCGAGCATACCAATCATGGAAATAATATTTGAATACCCCGGTACGGAACGTTGAACCATATCAGGAAATACTTCAGCGACTTTTTCATCGAATGTCCAATCGCCTAATTTATCAATCGGGGTTGAAAATAATTGATCTTTTTTAATATTCATAAAACATATTGGTGCTATTAAAATAAATTCTGTTATCATAACATTTTTTGACTTATATTGTTTGGATAATTATGACTATTGCAGCTTTCATAGCCATTTCTATAGCTATTATCATTAGTGGCTTAATGGCTGTCTATTTGGGAAAACGATGGCAGTTTTGGTTTAACTTTTCTTTAACAAGTTATTACCAAATTGTTTATTGGACAGTTGTTATTATGGCTGGGTTATCAATTGTCTTATCAAGGTTATCTGAAAACATTTCAACATATTGGCTTCCACTAATCTTAAATAATGTTTGTGCAATAATGATTTGCAGTGTTTTTATGTCATTAATTTTTGATATTGGGCGTTGGATCAGTAAACAAAGATTAAAACCTCAATTAGCAACTAAAGTTGTGTATATTCTTGGTGTTTTTTCATTATTTTATTACGGTCATGAAATGGCGATAGAGCCTAGCGTAGTTAACTATCAAGTTAAAATTGATAAAAGGGCAAAGGTCAATAAACTGCGTATTGTGCAATTGAGTGATATTCATATTAATGACATGACTTCTTCTGATAGAATTCAAGACATGGTTGATAAAGTAAATCAACTCAATGCAGATTTTATTGTAATTACTGGCGATACTTTGGATAGACGGTTACAACCTTTTACTGAAAAAGGTTTTGATAAACAATTTCAGCAATTTAAGTCAAAATATGGAACCTATATTATTTTTGGTAATCATGAATATTTGAATATTAAAGAAGAAAATAATCATGAACAAGATATTATCAATGCTTTTAAACACGCTGATATGAAAGTTTTAAAGGATGATGTCGTTTATCTTGATAACGTAGGTATTACTTTCATCGGTCGGGATGATTTTTCTTCATCGAATTATGATATTAAACGAGCATCATTGTCAGATTTAATCATGTTTTCTAATACCGACGAACCGATTATCTTGTTAGATCATCAACCACATGATCTCAATGAACCTGCAAATTTAGGTGTCGATTTAATGATTTCTGGGCATACCCATGCTGGGCAAGTATTTCCCATTAACCTTATTGAAAAATTAATCTATAAAAATAATTATGGAATATATAAAAATACAAAACAGCATTTTACCAGTATTGTAAGTAGTGGATTTGGTTTTTGGGGACCTCCAATTCGCTTAATGACACGTTCTGAAATAGTCGTCATTGACGTAACATTTGATGAAAAACCCACTGAGTTCTTTAATTTTTCTATGTAGGAATTTAAACTTTGTCTTATCAATATATAGTTAATAATGAGCAATTAATTGATTATTGTTCAAAAATCGGAAACAGTACTGCTTTGGCCTTGGATACTGAATTTGTTCGTACACGAACGTTCTATCCTCATTTAGGACTTTTACAAGTTTTTAATGGTGAGCACGCAGCGCTCATTGATCCGATTAATATTACTGATTGGCATGCTTTTTTAAGCATTTTAAGTAATCCTAACATTGAAAAGTATTTTCATTCCTGTAGCGAAGATCTTGAAGTTTTTTTTCATAAGTTCGGCTCTATTCCAACACCTATCATTGATAGCCAAATCTTGGCTTCATTTTTGGATAATCCACTAAGTAGTGGTTATGCAAACTTAGTTAATAAATATTTACAGGTGGAACTCGATAAAAGTGAAACGAGAACTGACTGGCTAAAGAGACCATTGACGGATAAACAATGTGAATATGCGATTAATGATGTATTGTATTTGTATCCTTTAGTCAATATTTTAAAAGCACAATTAACCTCAAAAGGATATTTAGAAGCAGCCTATCAAGAGAGCCAAATGGTTGTCGCCCGTAAATGTGAAACAATAGATCCAAATGATGCTTATTTGAATATCAAAAACAGTTGGCAATTAAAAGGGCGAAGTTTAGGACAATTATATAAATTAGCCAGTTGGCGTTATAAATTAGCGAAAGAACAAGATTTAGCATTGAATTTTGTGGTACATGAAAAGACATTATGGAATATTGCCCGATACTCGCCAACTTCATTAGCACAATTGGGTAATTTAGGCTTGAAAGGGAAAGAAATTCGTTTATATGGACAGAAAATATTAAATATTTTGTCAGAACCTATTCCGGAATTATCGCCGATTTGTAGGGTGACGAGTTACCCTAATTACAAAAAAATTAGTGATGAATTAAAACTTATCGCCCAAGATATATGTTCTCATACTGGATTGAATCAAGATTTATTACTTTCACGGCGATTAATTAATCAATATGTAAAATGGCAAGCAGATAAAAATGGAAGCCAACCAGAACTGTTATCTGGTTGGAGAGAGCCTTTATTTAGACCATATGGCTTATAACTTTTATAAATATTGGTAATGGGCGTTTTAAGCAAGCTCACTTAACATTGATTCAACAATCAATGATGATTGAGCTGCAGCTACTTTCAAAAAAGATTGGAAATCAACAGCAGATTCACTATCCCCATTATCTGAAATTGCACGAACTACGACAAATGGCGTCTTATATAACCAACAAATATGACCGATTGCCGCAGCCTCCATTTCAACCGCAATTGCGTCAGGGAAAGTTTGCCTTATTCTTTCTAAATTAGATTTACCATTTATAAAAGCATCACCACTACCAATTGATCCTTCAACTGCATTAACACCATGTTTTTTAATGCTAGTTTTGGCTAATAACTGATACTTTGAATCGGCTTCAAAAGCAACCGGACAACCGGACATTTGTCCAGGCTTATAACCAAAAGCGGTTAAGTCAACATCATGATAAAATACCTCTTTTGACACAATAATATCGCCAATATTGAGTTCTGAAGAGAGTCCTCCTGCCGATCCCGTATTGATTACAGCATCAACTTTATAATTATTTAATAATAAAGTAGTACCAGATGCCGCAGCTACTTTACCAATACCAGATTGCAGTAAAACAATTTCACAATTTGCGATTTGGCCAAGATGAAAGTCGTATTCTAGATGGCGTTCTACATGGTAATGGGTTATTTTGCTTTTAAGTATAGCAACTTCTTCTTCCATTGCGGCAATAATGGCAATTTTCATTTGATCCTCTTGGTTTACAATAAGTAACTTGAATTTAGTTGTGCTATCATAATTGCTATAAACAAACTTGACAATATTTGAATATAACGGAGCAAACAAAGTTGCAAACGATTTTTATTACGGGTTGTTCTAGTGGGATTGGCTTAATTTCAGCGATTGCCCTTAAAAAACGTGGATATCGTGTCATTACCTCATGCCGTAAAGAAGCTGATCAAAAAAAACTCATGGAGCAAGGATTTGAATGTGTTCTGCTTGATTTAGATAATCCTGAGTCAGTTACTCATGCAGCACAAGAAGTATTAGCATTAACAGAGAGTAGGTTATACGCATTATTTAATAACGCTGGTTTTGGTGTTTATGGACGATTAAATAGCATAAATCGTGAGCAGTTAGAATCACAATTTTCTACCAATTTTTTTGGTGTGCATCAGTTGACTCAGCTACTATTGCCAGCCATGTTATCACAAAATGCAGGTCGAATTATTCAAACAAGTTCAATTGTTGGTATTATAGCTACACCAGGTCGAGGCGCATACAGTGCAAGTAAATATGCATTAGAAGCTTGGTCTGATGTATTACGATTAGAATTGAGTAACACAGGTATTAAAGTTTGTTTAATTGAGCCGGGTCCATTAAAAACTTATTTCTCTAATAATGTTAATCAAACAGAAAAAGAAAATATTGTGAAAAATCCGCCAATTGCAAAACGTTTTACTCTGCCTCCTGAAGCTGTTTTGCCCTATTTGTTTCATGCGTTAGAACATCCGAAACCCAAAATACGTTACAGGGTAACAAAAGTAACTAAAATTGCAGCCATTGCTAAACGTTTGCTTCCAGATAGATTAATGGATAAAATTTTAAAGAACAAATAATAACTCATCATATTACTAGGACATATTATGCAAAACCAATTCATTTTTGATGTTAATGAGCAAAATATTCAAGAGGTTATAGAAATCTCTTCTAAATATCCAGTGTTGTTTTATTTTTGGTCTCCTAGAAGCCCAAATTATGAAGCAATGACACAAACATTAACTAATTTAGCAAATGAATATCCTGGGCAGTTTGTATTAGCCAGTGTAAATTGTGATGAGCAGCAGATGTTAGCTGCACAATTTGGTTTACGCGCTATCCCAACTGTTTATTTATTTCAAAATGGACAACCTGTTGATGGTTTCCAAGGTCCACAACCAGAAGAAACGATTAGAGCGTTTTTAGAGAAAGTTCTACCAAATGAAGATGAACTTAAATGGATTGAAGCACAAAATTTGTTTAATGAAGCCAAATATGAACAGGCTTTACCATTATTAAGACAAGCATGGAAAACATTAACCGATCATTTAGGTAAACCAAGAACAGATATCGCCTTAATGTTAGTTAAAGCTCAAATAGAACAAAAACAGCTTAGTGAAGCTAAAGAGGTATTAGCAACAATTCCTCTGCAAGATCAAGACTCTGATTTTCATGGATTGCAAGCTGAAATTGAATTGCTTGAGCAAGCAGCCAATTCGCCTGAACTTCAACAATTACAAGCTGAACTTGCCAAACAACCTGATAATATTGAACTTATGATTCAATTATCATCACAATTAATGCAAGTAGGGCGACATGAAGAAGCACTAGAATTGTTATTTAAACCATTAACTCATGATCTTAATGCTGGGGATGGACAGGTGAAAAAAACATTACTAGATCTGCTTGCTGCTCTTGGAACAAGTAATCCTTTAGCAAGTGCTTATCGCCGTAAACTTTATACACTTTTATATTAATTTTTATGAAACCAAAGTATAAACGATTTTGGCTACACATGTTAATGTGGTTACTTTCTATATTGAGCCTTGATTGTTATTCTCATCAACTATGGCAACCTTATATTAAAATTTTGAAAGAAAAAATATATAAAAGTAAAGTTGATGAATTAAACAAGAAATTAGAGGAAAAAAACTCGAATCTAAGAGTATTGGATAAATTTTGAGAAATGAGGAGATTCAACAATAATAAAATTGTTGAATCTTTCTCTATTTAATGTTCAATAATTCGTGAAAAGTCTTCATTGCTACGCAATGTTAAAATTTCAACACCATTATCCGTCACTAAAAGAGTGTGTTCATATTGGGCAGAAAGACCATGGTCTTTAGTTTTCACTGTCCAACCGTCTTTCATTGTACGTGTTCGCCAATCACCAGTATTCACCATTGGTTCAATGGTAAAGGTCATCCCTGACTTCAAAATCACACCGCCATCATCTGCATCGTAATGTAGAACTTGCGGTTCATCGTGATACACTTCGCCAATACCATGACCACAATATTCACGGACTGATGAAAAACCAAATTTATCAACATATTTTTGGATTGTTTTACCAATTTCTTTTAAACGAATACCCGGTTTGATAATTTTTATTGCCTCATATAAGCTTTGTTGGGTAACTTGGCAAAGTTTTTCTCCAGCAACAGTGGGTTTACCCGCTATGTACATTCGGGACGTATCACCATGATAACCATCTTTAATAACAGTTACATCAATATTTAAAATATCGCCATCTTTTAATTTTTTATCAAAACTTGGAATACCATGACAAACGACATCATTGATTGAAATACAAGTAGTATGTTGATAACCACTATAACCAATATTGGCAGGTATAGCTTTTTGAACATTAACAATATAATCGTAACAGATTTTATCAAGCTCACCAGTACTAATACCTGGTTTTACATAAGGTTCAATCATTTCTAATACTTCAGCAGCAAGTTTTCCTGCTATACGCATTTTTTCAATTTCAGCGGGGGTTTTTAATTTAATAGACATTAGAGTGTTCCTGTAATTTTCATGGCAATATCCTATCATATACCATTATTTCGTCAAATCATCGCGATTAATAAATTAGTTGTGTGAATTAAATACATAATTTTTTTGTAAAGAAGTTTCATGTTAAGGGTACGTTTTAGTATAAAATTGAAAACTAATATTTATTAGCATAGTTTAAGTATATAATTATTGATTATAAAAAAAGGTTATATAGTGATGCAATGTAGTTATTATCAACAAAATAAATGTTCATCTTGTCAGTGGATTGACTATTCTTATCCAACTCAACTTGAAATTAAACAAAATAAAATTTTAGAACAATTAATTCCTTTTAAACCATTAGACGTTAAATCTCCTTTTGCGAGTCGCGAGGCAGCTTTTCGTAATAAAGCTAAAATGGCTGTGCTTGGAACCGTTGAAAAACCAGTATTAGGTATTCAAAATGCTTATGAAACTGTTGATTTATGTGATTGTCCTCTTTATACCCACAGTATGCAAAGCATCCTTAAAATAGTTCGTAGTTACATTCGGAAACAGGGTTTAGTTCCTTATAATATCAATAAGCGAAAAGGCGAATTGAAATTTGTAATTATCAACGAGAGCGTCAGTGCAGGCGAACATAAATATATGTTAAGGTTTGTTGTAAAATCAGATAAATTCGTTAAAAAAATCAGAGATACCTATAAACAGTTGCAAGAGAAGATTCAAAATTTACTTGTTGTGTCAATTAATATTCAACCTAAGCATGCAGCAATTTTAGAAGGTGAACAAGAAATTGTTCTAACTCATAATGCTTTTTTACCTATGACATTAAATCATGTTCCACTGTATATTAAGTCCAAAAGTTTTTTTCAAACGAATACTTATATCGCGGAAAACCTTTATAAAACAGCAAGCGAGTGGGTTGCAACTCTGCCAATTAACTCTATTTGGGATCTCTTTTGTGGGGTAGGCGGGTTTGGTTTGAGTTGTGTCAATAATGCCGCTTCAAATGATATTAAATTAACAGGTATCGAAATTAATTCTGATGCTATTGAGTGCGCATCAAAAACAGCAAATATTTTAGATTTTAAACATTTGACATTCAAATCACTCGATGCAACACAGTACGCCATTGCTACGCAAGATATACCTGATTTAGTTTTACTTAATCCTCCTCGTCGTGGAGCAGGTAAAGATTTGATGCAATATTTAGAAAATGTTAAACCAAACTATGTTTTATATTCCAGTTGTAATTTGACTTCGTTAACCGAGGATCTAACCTTTTTATCCAATTATCAAATAGTAAAGGTTCAACTATTTGATATGTTCCCTCATACATCACATATGGAAATTTTAGTTTTATTAGCGAAAAAATAATTAATTCTATTTTGATTAGTCGATAATGGCTAATCAATTTTCTATTTGTGATTTGTTATAAATTTTTTAGTAATAACAATCTCATTTTGATAACTCAATTTTACTTAGCTGTCCCTCGATAATAAATCTAAATCTCGTTATCTCATTTAATATTAAAAACGTTCAATATAAATACTAATGATAATCATTATTAAATGTTAGTAATAATTATTATCATTGATCGCTTTAAGTAAATTTGTTAGATTAGCGCAATAAATATGATAAACATCAAATATTGGAGCAATACTTTATAAGTTTTAATATGTTTTATGGTGTATGAATGAGAGTAAATAATATCTTTTTAACTTTTGTAATTGCTTCAATCTCTTTGCCTGTATTGGCGGATAATGATGAATTAGAAACAATAACTGTGACAGCAAGTCGGCAAAAAAAAGCTAAATTAACCATTCCAGAAACTGTCGATATCATAAGTAGAAAGACCATTGATGATCATCAAATGACAACAATGGAAGATTTAGTCCGTTATCTTCCCGGTATTTCGGTAAATAGACAAACATCAGGGACCGATCCTTATGGTAATTTGGGTGGAATCAGAATTAGAGGGATGGCTGGAAATCGGGTGCAATTACAGGTTGATGGTGCAAGAGTAATCGAAGGTTTGCAAGACGGTAATCGTAATTTTATCGATTTATCGACAATTAAAACTGTTGAAATCGTGCGGGGACCGGGTTCAGTTTTATGGGGAGCGGATGCATTAGGTGGAGTTGTTGCATTCAAAACATTAGATCCTAATGATTTACTGAAAGGTAAAGCTTATGCAGTACAAATTAAAGATGCTTATGATAGCTTGAATAAGCAGAATACAAAAACAGGTATGCTGGCATTAGAATTAATGCCAAATTTAGAAGCACTTATCAGTTTTAGTCGACGTGACTATCAAGAAACAAAGCTAAAAAAAGCTAAAGCGAATGGGGGGATATGGGGATGTCCTCGAGGCGAAAACGCAATTAGATGTAATAAACTCAATCCGTTAGATGCAAAAGCTGAAAATATGTTGTCAAAACTGGTTTATCATAATGATAATCGTGAGACAAAATTAACTTTTGAAAATTTCCGCTCTAATTCTTTTGTTAAACAGTTATACGATTATGGTTTACAATCTTCTGGTACTTTTAATGGTGATTATAGAAGAACTCAAATACAGACAAGAAAGCGTTATGCTATAGAAGACTCATGGTCACCCGCTTTGCCTTTTATCGATCAAATCAAAACAATGATCTCTTATTCTCCTCAAGAACGTTATCTAAAATCTCGTCGTGAACAAATCGATAGAAAGCGTAATCCAATCTATACCTATACCACAAATGATTATAAAGAGAAATTTTGGCAAGTTGATTTACAATTCAATTCAAACTTGGATTTTTTGAATGTTGATCATGATTTAGTGTATGGATTTCAAGGTGATATTACGCACAGCGATTACCGTAATAAAAGTACAAAAAATGGTATAACTACCATTGGAGGTGGATTCAATTTTGCTAATTCTAAAACTCAACGAGCAGATATTTATTTGCAAGATGAGTTTCATATATTTACGGAACGTTTAAAAGTTAAACCTGGTTTACGTTATGCTACTTATAAAATTAAACCTGATATTGATAGTTATTATGCTGTTATTCAAGGAAAAGAGCCTCGTAAATTAACTTCTCATCGCTTGATTCCTCAATTAGGAACTTTATTCAACCTTACCGATCAATATTCAATTTATGCCCGTTATGCTGAAGGCTTTAAAATGCCAACAGCTCAGCAGTTATATACTTCTTTGCCATCGGTATCGATGAATTTGATACCTAATCCTAATTTAAAACCAGAAAAAGTTAAATCCTACGAAGCAGGATTAAGGGGCGATTATACCAATGGTTGGTTTAGCTTTGGTGCCTTTAAAGCTGACTATAGTAATTATATTAAAAACTTTATTCGTGTTGGCCCTAAAGATTATACATATAAAAATTTATCAAGAGTAAATCTTTGGGGATTGGAATCATCGGCTGAGTGGAGGTTTTCAAATAACTGGACTTTAAATACTTCTGCATCTTATCAACATGGAAAAAAACAAGAAACACCTGGTGAAAAAAAGTCATATTTTAATGAAGCAATGCCTTTACAAGGTACTGTTGGTCTTAAATGGCATCATCCAGAATACAATTTTGATACTGAAATAGTTGGAACGTTCTCTAAAGCTGTGACACGAGTGTCAAAAGATAGTTCATCTAACGATGAAGTATTCAAACCTAAAGGATATGCTATTTATGATGCGTATCTTAATTGGCATCCTAGTAAAAATATTACTTTTAGGGCATCAGTCTTAAATATTTTCGATCGACGTTACTTTAAGTGGCCAATGTTTAGTACATATTATAAAAATCCACAAGATAATGTAAAAGTAACCAATCCGATTGAGCTACAAACAGCACCTGGAAGAACTTTCACTGTTGATGTGGTAGTAAATTTTTAAAAGATCGTCTAAATATAAACAAGACCACCGTTTCTGATTAAAAAGCAGAGTAGGTGGCTTTTAACAATAGTTATTTATTGAGAGTAAAAGTTTTGCAAACATTAAGAAATATTTTTTTGCTTATAAAACTCTGCACCAAAACTAAGCAAGGTAAATGGGGATTTTGTTACGCTTTCATTGTGATAAGTTTAAAAATTGTTTTAATTAAAATTAGTTTGGAGATGATTGGTTGGAATAAAAATTTCTTCAATGCACTGGAAAAATATAATTTACAAGAAGTAGTAAATCAAATTGGCGTTTTTATTTTATTAACAATCCTAGGTGCCATTACTTTTTTAATGTCAGATTATTTAAGAAAAATTACCGTTATTATATGGCGTAAAGTACTTAATGATACGATATTAGATCATTGGATAAATAATAAAACCTATTGGTTTTTGAATAATAAACAAGGTGAAATAGATAATCCTGAACAACGCATTGCTGAAGATTGCCAGTTGTTTGTTGATAAATTAACCAATGAGGGGTTTTCTTTTATCACTCAACTGATAGGTCTAGTTACGTATTTTATATTGCTATGGCAAATTACAGATAACTTCGTTTTATCGTTTAATCTATTGGGTTTTGATATTAGTCTTTCACACTATATGGTTTGGTTAGCGCCAATATATGTCATTATCTGTTCTTACCTGACTCATTGGCTTGGTAATCCTTTGAAAGCTTTATTAATTCAACAACAGCATAAAGAAGCGGATTACCGTTTTGCTTTAACTCGATTTAGAGAATCAAAAGAACCGATAGCCTTATTAAACGGAGAAAAAGTTGAAAGAGAGATACTCGATCAGCATTTTAGTGACATCATGACAAATTGGTATCAGTTAATTAAACGACAGTTATTTCTAGGTTGTTTTACTCGACCTTATAATCTTACTGTTTTACAAATACCCACTTTTTTTGCTTTACCTATTTACCTAATTGGCAAAGTTAGCCTTGGATCATTAATGCAAATTAGTAAGACATTTAGTAATGTGGTGGTTAATTTATCGTGGTTTATTTTCAATTATAATAATTTAGCTGAGCTGACTGCCTGTAACCACCGTTTATGTCAGTTTATTAATCGTGCTAGATTGATAGCTGATATGCATAACCAACAAAGGCAATTTGAAAAAGATACGGATACTTTATTAATAAATAATCTAATTATAAAAAATCCAAGTGGTAAGGTTTTGCTTAAAGTACCCGAACTGCGATTAAATAAAGGGGAATCTATCATCTTGTCAGGAGTGTCAGGAATAGGTAAATCGACCTTGTTTAAATTATTATCAGGAATTTATCCCTACTATGAAGGTTATATTAAGTTACCAAAAGCTAATAAACTCTTTTTATCACAAAATCCTTATTTTCCTATGGGAGGATTAGCTCATGCAGTGGCTTATCCTAACCCTTTATTAGAAAAGGATCTAGACAGTATTAAACAAATTTTAGCAGAGGTAGGTTTCTTAGCTCAAGATATTGAAAAAAAGTTACTAGATTACGATTTAAATAGACTATCTGGAGGTGAAAAACAGCGTTTAGTGATAGCGCGGATTTTATTGCATAAACCTGATTGGATATTTATGGATGAGACGACAAATGCATTAGATAAACATTCAGAACATCAATTACTAAAATTGTTACAAACTAACTTAACAAATAGTAGTTTTATTATAATTTCTCATTCGGATATATCGTCTTATTTCAAACAATGCAATCAATTAATATTATAAAAAAGAAATAACAGATTAAGTAAAAAAATAAAAGTTAAATTAAATAAGGAGTTTTTATGGCAGAATCCAAAACTAATAATGTTCAAGATACATTAAATAGCTTACATGAATCCGTGTTAACAGTCATACTATCGACTATAAATAAAGATGGAGGGGTTGAAACCAGTTATTCACCTTATTTCTTTGATGGAAGTGATTATTATGTTCTTATTTCTGATTTAGCACCACATAGTCAAAATATGAAAATCAATCCTCAAATTTCTTTTATTATTATTGATGATGAATCTAAGACAAAAAATATTTATGCTCGTAGACGTCTGAGTTCTCAAGCAACAGCTGAAATTGTTGATAAAAATTCTTCAATTTTTGAGAAAGTAATCGATCAGCTTGCTAAACGGGTGAGTAAGATGGTTTATATGCTTTGTGAGATGAATGATTTTAACTTATTTAAAATTACACCAACATCAGGACGCATTGTTATTGGTTTTGGTAAAACCTATCTTATTGATCACAAGAATAAAATCGTCACACCTGTCGATGAAGATTATGTTGCTAACCAAAAAAAGCAAAGTGATAGTTAAACTATAATGAAATTTTAAATCAATAGAGTAGGTGAATTATCAACTCTATTGACTCTTATTATTTTCGAAAAAATTGCCCTCTACAGATTATTATGTTTCTATTTAAATATAAAATATATGTTTATCTGATAATTTTTAATTAACAGCTCTATTATGAATATAATAGTGAAGTTTATCTTTAAAGATGAATAAATATTAATTTATTAATTGCATATTATAAAAATAGCCCATGATAGGCTGTAATTTATGTTAATATGGCAAAAATCAATCTTAATTAAGGAAACGCAAAATTATGATACCTGATGTTTCTAAAGCACTTAGCTGGTTAGAAAAACATTATACAATTTTACAAGGCATTCAACGCGGTGTTGAGCGAGAAACTTTGCGTATTTTACCTGATGGTTCCTTATCAAAAACACCTTTCCCAGCCAATATAGGCTCCGCGCTCACTCACCCTTGGGTCACAACTGATTTTGCTGAATCACTACTTGAATTCATTACGCCAGTTAATACTAATATTGATTATATGTTAACATTTTTACGTGATTTGCATCGTTATGCTAGTGTTAATATTGGTGATGAATTGATGTGGCCTTTAAGTATGCCATGTTTTGTCGCAAACGAAGATGACATTATTTTGGCACAATATGGATCATCAAATGAAGGGCGTTTCAAAACGGTGTATCGTGAAGGTTTAAAAAACCGTTATGGCGCAATGATGCAAACTATTTCAGGAGTTCATTATAATTTTTCATTGCCAATGGCATTTTGGCAAGCTAGAGATGGTGTAAAAAATACTGAAGAAGGTAAAGCCGTTATTTCTGAAGGCTATTTTACTTTAATCCGTAACTATTATCGGTTTGGGTGGGTTATTCCTTATTTATTCGGCGCCTCTCCATCTATATGTTCTTCATTTATTCAAAACCCAGAAAAAGCGAAAGCTTTTATTGAACAAACAAACGGAAATTGTTATTTACCTTATGCAACTTCATTAAGACTAAGTGATATTGGTTACACAAATGATGCACAAAAGCAGTTAGGTATAACATTTAATCACTTAGATACTTATGTTGAAGGCCTTAAACGAGCCACACATACCAAGTCACCACAATTTAGTAAATTGGGTGTCAAAGTAAATGGCCATTATCGTCAATTGAATGATAATGTATTACAAATTGAAAATGAGTTTTATGCACCAATTCGCCCTAAACGGGTACCAAGATCTGGGGAATCGCCATCTGATGCACTTATGCGTGGCGGTATTGAGTATATTGAAGTTCGAGCGTTGGATATCAATCCTTTTTCACCTATTGGTATTACCGAAGAACAAATTCGTTTTATCGATCTTTTCTTAATTTGGTGTGCATTAGCGCCTGCACCAGAAATGAGTAGTGAGGAACTTGAGTGTTCTAAAATAAATTGGAATCGAGTAATCATGGAAGGGCGTAAGCCTGGTTTGGAAATAGGCATGGGCTGTGATAGTTATCGGGAACCATTATCTAAAGTTGGGCATAATTTGTTTAAAGATTTGCTTAGAGTCGCTGATGTTTTGGATCATAATGATGAGCATCGACAATATCGAAAGGTTTGTGAAAAGTTAGATGTGATGTTTGACCAACCTGAATTAACTTTATCTGCTAGAACACTTGAAGCTATTAGTGATTTAGGCACTTCTAAATTTGGTTTAGTCTTTGCATCTCAATATAAAAAACAACTCTCAGCAGAACCTTTAGCAATATTGACTGATAGCGATTTTGTTCAACAGCGTATTTTGTCTATTGAAAAACAAAAGAAAAAAGAGCAAAGTGATACCTTATCCTTTGATGAGTATGTAAAACAAAAAAACAATATTTAAAATGTTCAGAAAACGCAATTATACATTAAGATATAAGAGAAATAGCGATGTAGAATTGATATTACCTAACCATCATATAGTGGTAAAGCAACCACTCATTGATCAAGAATATTTTTCAATTTTAGTTTGGAATATTTTTAAGCAAAAGAGGGCGGAATGTATCAATATTTTAGAGCTTTATGCAGATAAAGCTAAACTAATTTTATTACAAGAAGCCCAAACTACACCTCAATTATTAAATTTTATTTCACGACACAATAAAATTGCAGATCATGTTCCAGCATATTGTTTGAAAGATATTTATGCCGGTGTTATGACTATAACCGATAGTTTACCAACAGATCTTTTGTCTTTTAGAGAAATAGAGCCACTAATTCGGGTTCCCAAATCAGCGTTAATAACTATCTATCCTATTAAAAATTCATTACAACAATTATTGGTAGCAAACATTCATGCTGTTAATTTTAGTATTGGAATTAAGGTTTATCGCCAACAAATCCATATTTTATTAAAACGTATTAAAGAACATCATGGTCCGGTAATATTAGCAGGGGATTTTAATGCATGGAGTAAACAGCGCTTAGATTTATTATTTTATTTAGTAAGTTCAATTGGACTTAAACCCGTAAATTTCAGCGTTGATATTAGAAAAACATTTATGGGAAGACCTTTAGACTTTGTTTTTTATCGAGGATTACAGCTTGATGCAGCACAAATAATTAGTACAACTGCATCAGATCATAATCCTCTTTATGTAAGTTTTAAATTGGATTTGCATTCACATTCACAAGGTTAATTGTTAGAACATCACCCTCTTTAATTCTCTGATTTTTTAAGTTATTCCATAACAACAGATCAGTAATTTTTACTCGATAATTTTGCGCAATACTATAGAGATTATCACCCGCTTTCACTTGATAGGTGATTTGGGTATTGTTACTATTATTCTCCACAATTGAGCTGATCTTTTGATGATTTAGATCATTATGTTGTACTTCCGATGATTTAACTTCAAATGGCATCGGAGCATGTGGTACATCTTGCAAAAGCTCAGTTATTTCATTTGCTACAAGATTTTCTGCTTGTAATTTTTGGAATAAACTTTTGGCATAAGCATGTGGAATAAGCAAATGGAAAGGACCATTTACGGTTTGCTGTACATACCCCGCATTATAGGTCGTTAACTCATTGAGTGACAATCCTGTATATTGAGCAATTTTAGCCAATGAAATGTTTTTCGTTATATCAATTCTGACCAATGAATTTTCATAATTACAATCAGGTAATTTAACACCATATCGAGTATTATTTTTTACAATATCCACGATTGCCAAAATTTTAGGAACATAATGCATTGTTTCATTAGGTAATTCTAAAGACCAATAGTCAGTGGATAAACCTTTAGCATGGTTTTTCTCCATTGCTCTTCTAACGCGCCCTTCACCAGCATTATATGCGGCAAGCGTTAATAACCAATCGCCATTAAAGCGTTCGTTTAAATTTTGTAATAATGTAATGGCTGAATTTGTTGATGCAATTAAATCACGGCGAGCATCAAAATAATTACTCTGTTTTAAGCCATACTCTTTTGCTGTTATGGGTACAAATTGCCATAAACCCGCCGCTTGAGCAGATGATGTTGCTAATGGATCATAAGCACTTTCAATTAAAGGAACTAAAGCTAACTCAACAGGTAAATTATTTTTACGTAATTGATTAACTATATAATAAACATAAGGCTCCGAACGTAATGCGATTGTTTCAAAACCTTGGGGATCACGTAATAATATTTCTCTTTCAGCTTTAATGCGACTATTATCGGGAACATTAGCATTAATCTGATTGTTTATATACTGCCATGGATTCTGCGTGATAGATACATAATTACTATTACTGACAGTTTGTCTATTACTAACTACGGTATTTTTTGAGTACTTTATTCTAACAACTGCATTATGGCGTGGCCCACTATACTGCTGACATGCACCTAAAAAAGAGCATAACACTGTAAATATTAATAATTTTTTCATTAGACAGACTAAGTTCTATATTGTTTAAGATTACTATTATACCTAAAAATTATCTTTTAGGCTCCTAAAAAAAGCAAACAGCTCTAATTCATCGTTAAAATTGAATTTATCTTGTAAAGATTTTTCTTCGCATCGTAAAAATAAATTAATTTGTTTTTCTTCATTTAAAATAGAAGGTAAAGTCACTGATTTATTATGGATACTATCAAAATATTTGTTTATTTCTTTGTCATCTGCAACCATATTTTTAGCAAAATTTAAATTTGCTAAAGTATATTCGTGTCCAGCACAAACAAGAGTATCATCAGGCAACTGTTTTAATTTTTTAAGCGAACTTAACATTTGTTGATAAGTTCCTTCAAAAATTCTTCCACATCCAGCAGAAAACAATGTATCACCAGAAAACAGATACGGATGACAATAATAAGCTAAATGTCCCAAAGTATGTCCAGGTAAATGGAACACCTCAAAATTGAAATCACCAATACTCACTTCATGTTGATTAGTTAGATAGGTAATTGGTAAATTAATCTCACTTGGACCATAAATGATTACATCAGGATATTTGGTTTTTAGCCCGCTAACACCTCCAACGTGGTCTATATGGTGATGAGTAAGTAAAATTGCAAGTGGTAATAGTTTATGTTGATTAAGATAATTAATGACCACTTGTGCATCACCAGGATCGACTATGATGACCTGATTATGTGAATTTTCTAATAACCATATATAGTTATCTTTTAATGCGGGAATGACATGTAAGTGAAACATTTATTATTGACTCCGTTAATGTTACTTATTGCAATTTATTAGAAATTTACACTTATTATCGATACCCTATCAAAATAGATTCAGTTCACTATCATCATTATTTGCATTTTCAGATAATGATTGTTCAAATACAACATCGGATAAGCTTGGTGCTTGAGCCATGGACTTTGCAATTACATCACAACGTTCATTTTCAATATGTCCAGCATGACCTTTTACCCAAATCCACTCAATTTCATGCGTTTGAACCAGTTTGTCTAAACGCATCCATAAATCCACATTTTTAACAGGTTTTTTATTGGATGTTTTCCAGCCATTTCTTTTCCATCCATGTATCCAATTGGTAATCCCATTGCGTACATATTGACTATCTGAATAGAGTTTTATCTTGCAAGTTTGTTTTAATTGCTCTAAGGCAACAATAGCGGCTAATAATTCCATGCGATTGTTTGTTGTTTTAAAATAACCTTGAGATAAGATTTTTTCGTTTTGCTTATATTTTAATATTGCGGCATATCCTCCAGGGCCAGGATTACCAAGGCAAGAACCATCTGTGTATATTTCAATTTGTTTTAACATTTTATTAATCTTTTTTAAAAATCAAATAACATTTTGAATGTGAGTTTGATATAAAATAGTAAAATATTTGTACTGATTTGATTAAATTATTTACTTCAATTTTCGCAGATATCAACATCAAAGAGTTTTAGTGCTAGACTATACCATTATTTTGTTTTTCCCAACATTTATTAATACATAAAAAGAGAATAATGTGATAACTAATTGTACTCGCCAAATCGTATTAGATACGGAAACCACCGGTATGAATCAAGAGGGCAATAATCATTATGAAGGTCATAAGATTATTGAAATTGGTGCTGTTGAAGTGGTTAACCGTCGATTAACTGGCAACCATTTTCATGTCTATATTAATCCTGAACGCCTAATTGATGAAGAGGCTTTTAGAGTTCATGGCATAAGTGATGAATTCGTTAAAGATAAACCGATTTTCAAAAATATTGCTCATGATTTTATTAAATTCATTGATGGTGCAGAGCTAGTGATTCATAACGCTTCATTTGACGTCGGATTTATGGATTATGAATTCCGGCTTTGTGGTCTAGATTTTAAAACTTCTGAGCATTGTATCGTAACCGATACTTTAGCTATGGCAAGACGAATGTTTCCCGGTAAACGTAATAATTTAGATGTTCTTTGTGAACGCTATCAGATAGATAATTCTCATCGAACTCTTCATGGAGCTTTACTTGATGCCGAGATTTTAGCTGAAGTTTATTTAGCTATGACTGGCGGGCAAACAACTCTAGCTTTCAGTTCGGATGAACATCTTTCAACTTCAACAGAGGGAAGTGTTATCAAAAGAATAGAACGTACTGGTAATCCGTTAAAGATTATAAAGGCAACGGAACATGAGCTATCTGAACATGAATCAATCCTAAAAAAAATTGAAAAGAAAAGTGGTGAAGCCATGTGGAAATTACATTAATGATGTTTTTATATTCAATTGAACAATGATTTTAAAAATATGATTGACGAACAAGAAAATAATCTTTAATATCACGCCTACTTTAATGTTGTTCATTAAAGGAATCTAAAAAGCGGAGCGGTAGTTCAGTTGGTTAGAATACCTGCCTGTCACGCAGGGGGTCGCGGGTTCGAGCCCCGTCCGTTCCGCCAATTATTATAGAAATTCATTCAATTAGAGCGCTCCACGAAAGCGCTTTTTTTATTGTAAAATTCTTTGTGTCAAATTGGTGACATTTTCAGATAATCCATTTAGACCATCCCAAATCAAAGCCATGATGACAAATGTTTATGTTTTATAGTGTGAATAAATTTGGTCTATATTTTAAAATCATTAATAAGCATATTACCTAATTATTGCGGTAATATCCTAGTTCTAAAATAGGAGAAAACGATAATAAAATTGACTTCTCCATATATTAATAAGATATGAGTATATTCGAACTATCCATAGATCATATTAAAATTAATGAACTATAACGCATTGTAATTATGTTTTTATTATCTACTGGACATACATAATTATATTACTGATGTTTGTAGTCAACAGAATAGGGATGATGTAGGTAACAAAAGCATTTTTCAAAAAAAACATCAGCTGTGTTATATTAAATTGATGTTAATTAAACAGTAAATTTACTTAGAGCTAAATTTTTTAATGTTAAAAAAAAGTTTATTTATATTATTGGGAAGTGTTTCTTTTATATTAGGAACCGTTGGTATTTTTGTGCCGGTTTTACCTACTGTACCTTTTTATTTATTAACAGCTTATCTTTGGCTGAATAGTTCTGATCGCCTTTATTCTTATTTTACTAAAAGTAAATATTATCAAATTTACATTCAAAAAATATTGATTGAGAAAAAAGCTTCAAAAGCAAGTTTATTTAAAATGCTTTTGATGGTATTTATTGTATTAGTCATACCTTTTATTATCTTTAATTCATTACATGTTAGAATTATTCTTGTTACTGTTTTTCTGGCACATCTTATATTCGGTTATATTTATTTCAATAAAAATAAATAAAAATAAATAAAAATAATATTGTTATGAGTAAGATTTAATTAAGTTAAAAAGTTAAAGGGCATACAAGTTACCCTGTAACTTTTTAGAGTATCCATTTATTATTGTTTTAAACTCTTTTTGATTTCTATTGCAAGCAAAGGATTCCACATAGCGCCCGTAGCACTCATTACTGCGTTAGCGCCAGCTTTTATAAATTCCTGATAATGTTCACTTGAGCTTACGCCGCCAACGCCAATAATTGCAAAGTTTAATTCCATTTGTTGACGATATTTAGCTAGACGAGTCACCATATCCAAACCTGCCCAACGAATAGCATCACCACAGACTCCACCTTCTTTTCTATTTTCTCCTAATGCTGGATGGCCATTTGCATCTACAGGTTTAGCCGAAAGGGTATTAATAGTACTTAAACCATCAATAATTGAACCAACTCGTTTTAATAACGACACAATTTTTTCATCATCAGGAAAATAAGCTAATTTTAAAATAAGAGGGCGATCAGGCACGGCTGTTTTTATTTCATTAACAATACGCTCCACTCTATCTGTATCAAAACAAAGTAGTTTACTTGCACCTTCGTTAGGACAACTCAGATTGGCTTCTAGAATGGGGGCATCAGTTTCTCTAACTAATTTTGCTGCTAAAGCATAGTCTTTTTCAATTGCTCCATTGCCTTGAGTTCCTTGAAAGCTACCAATTACACATTGACCATGACCTGCTGCTTTAACTGCCTCAGCCATATCTGGTTGCCAAACGTCAGGTGCAAAAGAAGGAACGCCAAAGGAGTTAGTAATTGATAATGGTTGATTATAATTGGTGTCGGCTAAAACTGTATCAAGGTTACTGGTTAGTTTACCTTTAGGATGTACGGACAAAACATTTGGTAAAGGATGACATTTATGCATTTTTGTTCTAACTGTTTTGTACACACATAAATCAAATCCATATACAAAAGCTGCTTTGATATAATTTGCATTTAATAATGGACCGGCAGGCATTCCAAACGGTAAGTTCACATCAACATTTAAAAATTTAGTAGGCAGAGTTGTTACTTGTTCTGCCTTATCTAATTGACTGAAAAGTCCAAAAGGCCCTTGAGCATAATTATCTTCATAACTAATACTTGGATTATAAAAAGGGATCAAAGGTTTCATGCTTGCTCCTGTTTTGGTGTACTTATATTGAATTTGATTGGTAATCTGAGATGAAAATAAAAAAAGATAGGCTTAAAATAAAAAATCCTCCATAATGGAGGATCATTAATTAAAATAGAAAAAGAATGATGTTTTAATGTTTCTTTCAGTTTGTGTGTATGTGCCACAATCATCTACCATTCCTTTTTATATAAATTTTTAAGCATTCTAACTGATTAGAATTAAAGTTCAAGAATAAAGTATTAAAAAATTTGCAAGTAAATGAAATAGTTATAGTGTTTTTTTTTAGACTAAAAATCCATTTTTATTAATCAAAAATAGAAAAAATGATACAAAATAAACAATATTTAATTATTTAAAAAGTAAATTATTTTATAATTTTTTAATAAATTTAGAAAAATTCCTGTCGAAAAAATGATACTAACCTTGCTAATGAAGTTATTGTCGGTAGAGGATGATTATTAGTAATGTTATTATTACCAATTATAAATTAATGTAAGTAATTATCAGGTACCTAAAATGACAAAGAAAAATGCTTTTGAACCATTAACATTACCCAATGGTGTTGAATTAAAGAATCGCATAATTATGGCACCAATGACTACTTGTTCTGGATTTTATGAAGGTTCTGTAACATCCGATCTAATTGAATATTACAATGCTAGATCTGGAGAAATTGGAACTATTATTGTCGAATGTGGTTTTGTCGATCAAAAAGGCTTAGCTTTTCCTGGTGCTATTGGACTAGATAGTGATGACAAAATTGAGGGTTTAGCAAAAATAGCTCAAGCAATTAAAGAAAAAGGTTCAAAAGCAATCATTCAGGTTTATCATGGTGGTAGAATGGTGGAGCCCAATCTTATTGGTGGACTTTCCCCTGTAGGCCCTAGTGCGATTGCTGCCCCTAGACCTGAAGCAGCTACTCCAATAGAACTAACGGCGAATGAAGTAGATCAAATGATCGAAAAATTTGGAGAAGCAGTTAGACGAGCTATCCAAGCAGGTTTTGATGGTATAGAAATCCACGGTGCTAATACCTATTTAATTCAGCAATTTTATTCACCAAATTCAAATCAACGCAATGACAAATGGGGTGGGAGTCGGGATAATCGAACAAGATTCCCCTTAGCCGTTTTGGATATAACTCACAATATTGTTAAGAAGTTTGGGAACTCTGATTTTATTATTGGCTATCGTTTTTCACCAGAAGAGCTAGAAATACCAGGTATTCGTTTTGATGATACTATGTATTTACTTGAGAAATTAGCTGAAAAAGGTTTAGATTATGTTCATTTTTCAATGGGAACGATTTTAAGATCCTCGATTGTCGATATTGAAGATCCAACACCATTGATTAAAAAATATCTTGCAATGCGTTCTGAGACATTAGCTAAAATTCCAGTTGTCGGGGTTGGTAATGTAATTAATCAAACCGATTTAGAAACTGCCTTAGAAAATGGTTATGATTTAGTTGCTATTGGTCGAGCCTGCATTGCCTATCCAGATTGGACAAGTCGAATCAAAAATGGTGAAAAGCTTGAATTGTTTATCAATAGTGATAAGCGAGAAGAACTCAAAATCCCAGTGCCATTATGGCATTTTCCATTAGTTGAAAGTTTAATTCGAGATGTAAATTTAAATAACAAAAAATTTAAACCTGGTAATTATCAAGAGAAAGTCAATGATGAATCCTATGAATTTACGATCAATGTTGAATTAGCAAAAGACTATATTAAAGATATGCAATTAGTGAATGCAAATAATTTTGACGATAATGTATTAAGTAATTTTAATGAAATAAAAGATAGAATTATTAATTCAAATAGTCCTCATGTTGACACTATTTCTGGTGCTACAACTCAATGTGAAGCATTTAAAAAAGCGGTAACTAAGGCCATGGTTAAATCCAATAAAGATGCCATTTTGGCCGAAGGTGGTGATCCAGATGATAAATCTTTTGATATTGTTATTGTTGGAAGCGGAGGCGCGGGATTAGCAGCGGCAATTCGTGCACATGATTTAGGTGCCAATGTAGTCATTATTGAAAAAATGTCAGTCATTGGGGGAAATACCAATAAAGCATCGGCCGGTATGAATGCTGCAGAAACTAAATTTCAAAAACTGAAAGGAATCATCGATAGTAAAGATCTTTTCTATAAAGAAACAATGATTGGAGGAAAAAACAAAAATAATCCTGATTTGTTACGTTATTTTGTTGACAATGCTCCAGATGCTATTGATTGGTTAGATAAAAATGGCATTACGTTAAGTGGTATTACCACAACTGGAGGCATGAGTATCGATCGAACTCATCGACCAGAAAGTGGGGCTGCGGTAGGTGGTTTTTTAATAAGTGGATTGGTAAAAAATATCAATAATCGTGGTATTGAAGTTATGCTTGATACCAACGTCACTAAAATTTTAACTGAAAATCATAAAGTAACAGGGGTGGAAGTTATCCAAGAAGATGGTTCAATTCATACCATTAAAACAAAAGCAGTAATCATTGCTACCGGTGGATTTGGCGCAAATAGAGAAATGGTTGAAAAATATCGCCCTGATCTCAAAGGTTTTGTAACAACTAATCATAAAGGAGCAACAGGATCGGGAATTACTATCCTAGAAAAGCTTGGTGCAGGTACGGTGGATATGAAAGAAATTCAAATTCATCCTACTGTAGAACAAACAACTGCTTATCTCATTTCTGAATCAATTCGTGGTGGAGGTGCAATATTAATATCACAAGATGGAAAACGCTTTGTTAATGAATTAGATACACGTGATAAAGTTTCCAATAGTATCAATAACTTACCAGAACATTATGCTTATATCTTATTTGATCAACAAGTTCGTGAAGAAAATAAATCGGTAGAGGAGTATGTTTCACGTAATTTAGTGACTCAAGCCAATACTATTGATGAATTAGCTAAACAGTTATCCATTGATGCAAATACATTGACTGAAACAATAAAACGTTATGATAATTTTATTTTGAATAAACATGATGAAGATTTTGGTCGAACAACAGGGATGCGTCATCCTATTAATAAAGGTCCATTTTATGCGATAAAAATTGCACCAGGAATACATCATACTATGGGAGGAGTAACTATCAATCCGGAAACACAAGTATTAGATACTCAACATCATGTTATTGAAGGCGTCTTTGCCGCAGGGGAGGTGGTTGGAGGCGTACATGGTGCCAATCGTATTGGTGGAAATGCTGTTGCAGATATCATTATCTTTGGTTTACAGGCAGGCAAAAAAGCTACAGATTATATTCATCAATATTAAATTAGTAGTTTGAATATATGCCATTTTATTAGAAGCAACTGTTCTATTGAAGTTTGATTAGACTAGAAAAGCCGTTGTTTAGGTGGAATATTTATACTATCAGAAACTTGATAACCAATTTGTTATTAAGTTTCACCTACTAGAGGTGATCTCCGTGAATTTAGGTAATGATAAACATCTAGTCAAAATTAATCTAATGTTATTATTTAATTATACCTAAATTTTCTTAAAGGTGTATGTATTGCACAATGAATAAGTGAATATCATGATCTATAAAGTAGCAAATATATAAAGGAAATGTTTTTCGATAAATTCATTGAAAAAAATAATAAAATTAATAAACACCTATAGTTTCACTTGCCAAATAATTAACGATTAACAAAATTAAATAATTATCCAAAAAGTGATTTTTTTAAACTAAATTAAATCGTTTTAAAACAAGAAGGAAAATGCAATGGATACAATAAAAAAGCCACCGGTTAAATGGCTACCATTTATTATTATCGCTGCTATTTCAGCCATTTTATGGCTATTTGTATTACCTCCTGATGGAATCAGTATAGAAGGATGGCGGACAAGTATTATTTTTGTGGCTACTATTGCTTGTATTGTTGCAGAAATTATGCCTATTGGCGCAATTGGTTTACTGGCGATTACCATTTTTGCGGTGTTAAGACCATCTGGAGCTACTTCTGCAACAGAATCAATTAAAATCGCGCTAAGCGAATTAAATAGTACATTAATATGGCTTATTGTTATCGCTTTTATGATCGCTCGTGGTTTTATTAAAACAGGATTAAGTAAACGTATCGCTTATTATCTTGTGAAAATTCTCGGACGAAATACATTAGGTTTAGCCTATGGATTATCAGTAACTGATATTGCTTTAGCACCTGCAATTCCAAGTACCACAGCTCGAGCGGGAGGCGTAATTTACCCAATTGCTGAAGCTTTAGCCATTAATTTTAATTCAAATCCTAAAGATGATTCACGAAACCGCATTGGAACTTTTTTGATGCTAACGATCAGTCATATCAATGATATTACATCGGCAATGTTTTTAACGGCATTCACTGGAAATCTACTGGCGGCTAAATTAGTAACATCTTCGCTTGGCATAACATTAGGTTGGGGTCAATGGTTTATTGCTGCTATTGCTCCTTGTTTAGCTTCTTTCATTATCATTCCGTTAGTTATCTATTTTTTGACCAATCCAGAACTTAAAAAAACACCTGAAGCACCAAAATTAGCGACGGAAGAGCTTAGAAAAATGGGTCCCGTCACTGGTAAAGAAATTATAATGGGAAGTACAGTGATACTGCTTTTGGTATTTTGGATTTTTGGTAATAAATTGGATATTGACTCAACTACTACAGCTTTTATTGGCTTAACTCTATTAATTTTAACAGGCGTATTGAGTTGGGATGATATTAAAGGAGAAAAAGCTGCTTGGGATACTTTAATTTGGTTTGCAGCCTTACTTATGATGGCAGGACAAGTAAACAAACTTGGTGTAACTAAGTGGTTAGGTAATACTATAGGTAATGCAATAGAAGGGCATTTAGGTGAAAGTAGTTGGGTGCTTGTTATTATTATATTGTGTACCGCTTACGTTTATTTACACTACTTTTTTGCCAGCGGTAATGCTCATATTGCAGCTTTGTTTCCTGTATTTTTATCTGTAGCAATTGCTCTCGGTGTACCACAAATGATAGCTATCTTTGCACTAGTCATTTGTACGAATTATTTTGGTTCAATTACACAATTTGCCAACGCTAGGAACCCACTATTATTCGCTGAAGGATTTGTACCGGTAAAAACATGGTGGAAAGTTGGTTTTGTATGTAGTGTTGTAAATTTAATTATTGTTTTCACCATTGGGTTATTATGGTGGAAAATGATAGGGTTAGGTCAATAAAGTAATTTTTTTACTAAAGAAATGTTTTTACTGCTAGTTTGACTAGCGGTAAAAACATATTAATAAAATTTATTCAACCTATTACAATTGATAACTTCCAATCATCGACTGTTTTCCAATATTTTTGCTCTTGTTCTAAATCAAGCAGAATAAGTTTATTATTTTCAATGAATGTCTCATCTATCTCTAAAGTAATATTTGTTAATTTGTCATCAATTAATTTCAAACGAAAAGCATTTAAATTCAGATCATTATTACGCTGATTATTGATTAATATTGATAATCTTAATATCTGTAATAATGATATGATATGCTTATATTCAAAAAGACTAAAATATGGCAAATTATCAATATTTATTGATTTTCTATGATAACGAACAAGAGAAGATAAAAGAAGTTGTTGTTCTTCATTAAATCCTGGGAGATTACTGTTTTGTAAAATATAACTTGAATGTTTATGTATAGAAGAAAAATTGATTTTTAATCCTACTTCGTGTAATTGTGCAGCCCAGTATAATATTGACTCCAAATGTATCGGAATAGTAATAGGAGATTGTTTCTTCCACTGTGAATATAAATATTTGGTTGTTTTAACAACCTGTTTTGCGTGCCGTTCGTCTATATTATAATGCTGAGAAAGGGACTCAGCTGTCGTTTCTCTAATATCTCGATAATTGGGACCATCAATGAGCTCATATAATACGCCTTCACGTAGGGCACCAGGACAATATCGTAAAGCTTGTAAATCTAGTGCATCAAAAACACCGCTAAAGATAGCAAGACCACTGACAAAAACATCTTTTCTTTCATCGGAAAGGGATGGGTATTGAATATCATAGAAAGAGTCAAATTCTAAAATATAATTGATTAGATCATCTAACCGTTTTTGAGTTATGATTCCATCACTTACTCCCAAATCCAACAGTATTTTGTAAATGGATTTGATTGTACCCGATGTACCAAAAGCAATACTAATATTCTGTTTTTTTATGGTATTAATAATGCTTTCTATCTGTTGTGCCGCAGCAAGTTTAGCTCGTTGGAAAGATATTTTATCGATCTTTTTTTTAGAAAAAAACTGCTTTGTATAAGTGACACATCCCATTGGTCTACTCGCAACGATGTATGGTTTAAGATTATTCCCTTTACCTATTGCTATCTCAGTGGATCCTCCACCTATATCTATAACAAAATTTGTATTAGTTATATTGGTCGATTCGGTAGTCATCGTGCCCAGATAAATTAAGCGAGCTTCCTCTTGCCCAGAAATAATTTCAACAGGATAAGGTATTACTTTAGCCGCTTGAGTCAAAAATATCTGTTTGTTTTTTGCAATACGTAATGTGTGTGTTGCGACAATCCTTACATTTTCAATGGGAAAATCTTTTAATCGCTCAGCAAATAAAGCAAGGCATTCTACACCACGTTTGATACTTGATTCACTTAACTCATTATTTTCATTTAATCCTGTAGCTAAATGAATATGTTTTTTATTCTTATAAATAATTTGTGAAGTACCATTTATACAACGAGCAATGATCATATGAAAACTATTTGACCCAAGATCAATCACAGCATATTCATTTAATTTAGTCACTTTCCTAATTCCTTATGCAATTGTTTCTAGTTGTTTTAAATAATCATAGATAGCATGTTGTGCTCTAATTTTCTTCTTATTACCTCTTAATACATAATTATTAGTATTATCTTTATCAATAATTCTGGCTTTAACATTGTCATTACATTGGATATTAAAAATATCATGAATCGTCGATCTTAAAATAGGGTCAAAAATTTTAACACCAACTTCAATACGATTATCTAGGTTTCTAGGCATCCAATCTGCTGAAGAAATATAGGTATCTTTTTTTCCATCATTTTCAAAAATATAAACACGAGCATGTTCTAAATATTGATCAACAATGCTGGTCACAAAGATATTTTCACTTAAATTAGGTATTTGAGGAACTAATACGCAAGTTCCTCGAACAATCATTCTAATTTTCACTCCCGCACATGATGCCCGATAAAGTGCATCAATCATTTCTTTATCGGTTATCGCATTGAGTTTTAGATAAATACCTGCAGATTTTCCTGCTTTAGCATTTGTTATTTCTCGTTCAATAAACTCATGAAATCGTAATCGTGTGTTTTGAGGAGAAACCAGCAAATAATTGAAAGATACTGGTTTAAATGGATTTTCAATAAAATTGAAAACTTTTTTTACTTCATCAGTTATAGCAGGATCTGCTGTTAATAATGAAAAATCGGTATAAATTCGGGCGGTTCTTTCATTAAAATTACCTGAACCAATATGAGCATAACGGACAATTTCATCATTTTCCTTGCGGTCAATTAAAAATAACTTGGCATGGATTTTTAATTTTGGTTGTGAATAGATAACTTTAATACCACTACTGATCAATCTTTTGGCCCATTTTATATTTGCTTCTTCATCAAAACGAGCTTGTAATTCAACTACAACCGTTACTTTTTTTCCATTATTGGCGGCATTTATAGCGGCATGAATAAACCGAGAATCTTTTGCAACACGATAAATATTCATTCTTATGTGGGTCACGGCAGGATCGAAAGAGGCCTGTCGCATAATTTCTAATACATGCCCAAATGAATAATAAGGATAATATAGTAGGACATCACGATCTTTGATTGCTGCAAAAGCATTTCTGAATTGTTTGAATCTATTATAAACAAGATTAGGCACATGTTTATTCATCAAATTTTTAATACCTAGATCTGGAAATTTCACCAAATCTTTAAAATTAGGATATCTTCCTCCAGGCATGGCATCTTGTTCAGTTAATCTTAATTTGTTAATAAGCAATTCAAATAATGCTCTTGGCATATCCTTTTGATAGGTAAATCGAACAGGTTGAGCTGTTAATCGTTGTTTTAATCCTTGAGACATCAGTTCAAGCAAACTATCTAATTCGGTATTTAATTCATATTCAGCATCGCGATTTATATTGATTGAATAAGCATTTAGCTCTAATGCATCAAAAAAAACTTTGAATATCTCAGGGAGACAATAACGTAAAATATTATCTAGAAATATAATTGATTTATTTTTTGTCGATACTTCAGAAGGAAGTAAAACGAATCGTGAAACATTATCAGTAGGTAGTTCAAGCAGGGCATAACTTATGCTAGTTTCACAAATTATTTCAACAGCCAAATAGGCATGATCGTCTTTTAAAAATTGAATCAATTCCGTATGACTATCAAGTAGGATAGGGGTAATATACTGTCTTAGATTATTTTTGTAATAATTTTTTATCCAATTTTCTTGATAAGAAGATAACTGCCTTTCATTAATCAAAAAAATCTGATTTCTGGCCATTTCAAGTAATAATTCATTATAAAGCTGATCAAACTGAAGTTCTAATTGAATAACTTTTTGATTAACTTGGCGTAAAAGTTGTTTTGAATTTGATGAACCTTGAGATTGTTCTTGTTCAATCAAAACATATTTTTTTAAATTAGCAAATTGTACTTTATAAAATTCATCAAGATTACTGGAGTATATTCCTAAAAATCGAATACGCTCAATAAGCGGATTACTTTTATCAGCGGCTTCTTGTAGAACGCGCTGATTAAAAGACAACCAACTTAGTTCTTTTGGAAAGTATACTTTTTCTGATAGCATTTTTATCTCTTACAATTTATTAATACTGTATATTTACAGGATAACTTAAGTAAAAAAAAAAGCTAGCACATAGCTAGCTTTTTATATTTAATTAACGATATTAGAATTAATTAAATTCTATGAACTGAAGTTGTGTTGGTGGTTCCACTTGGAACCAGTGCTCCAGATACCATCACAATTGTATCACCTTGATTTAAACCGCAATGTTTAACTGCCATTTCTTTACCTAAACGGTAAAAATCATCAGTAGAGTTAATTGCATCAATTAAAATAGGCTCTACACCTTTAGATAATGCTAATTGATTAACGGTTTTTTGACTTGATGAAAGTGCTAAAATACGTGCTTTAGGGAAATAATGACGTACTTCACGTGCAGATTTGCCACTGCGAGTTGCAACAACAATCAATGGAACATTGAGTCGTTCTGCAATTTCAACTGCACCACAACAAACTGCTGCTGTAATTCGTAATTTTTCTTCTTTAGCGGTAAGTTCCAATGAAGCAGGAATAGTGCTATCTGTACGTTTACAAATAGTTGCCATGACATTCACCGTTTCAAGTGGGTATTTACCTTTAGCGCTTTCGCCTGATAACATCACTGCATCAGTTCCATCAATGATTGCGTTAGCTACATCACCCGCTTCAGCACGAGTAGGGCGAGGATTTTTTATCATTGAATCAAGCATTTGTGTTGCAGTAATAACTGGTTTTGATGCTCGATTACATTTTTTAATCATCATTTTTTGAGCAAAGATAACTTCTTCAACCGCAATTTCAACACCTAAATCACCACGAGCAACCATAATACCATCTGATGCTTCTAATATTTCGTCAAAATTATCTAAACCTTCTTGGTTTTCAATTTTAGAAATAATTTTGATATCTTCACCACCATGAGCTTTTAAGTGAGCGCGGATATCTTCAACATCTGAACGTTTACGAATAAATGAAGCCGCAATAAAGTCAACGCCTTGTTCACAACCAAAGATAAGATCATTTTTATCTTTTTCAGCTAAAGCAGGTAATTTAATTGAAACACCCGGTAAGTTAATACCTTTATTTTCCCCCAAATCACCATTATTTAAAACTGTACAGATAACTTCATTACCTTTAATTTCTTTAACATCCATAGCAATTAAGCCATCATCAACTAGCACGCGATTACCTGGTTTTAGATCATGCGCAAAACCATCATAGGTAACAGCAACACGCTCAGAATTACCAACGACATTCTTATCAGTGGTGAAAGTGAAAGTTTGACCAGCTACTAATGAAACGTCATTTCCGCCTTCTAACTTAATAGTACGAATTTCAGGACCTTTGGTATCTAGCATGATTGCAGCTTTTAAGCCAGTTTCTTGCATTACTTCTCGTAAATTCTTTATTCGATTACCATGCTCTTCATAATCACCATGAGAAAAATTTAAACGCATAACGTTCATTCCTGCGTTTAATAATTTGGCTAGCATCTCTTTTGATTCAGATTTAGGACCTATGGTACAAACTATTTTTGTCTTTTTCATAATATTTTCTACTAGTTGTTAAAGTTAATGTTTAAAATTCAAATAATCTTTTTTCGCAAAAAAAATCAATGTCTGATGATTGATTAGATTGGTATATAGAGAGATGAGTAACTACAAAATAGTTACATAACTTAAATAAAATATTTGAAGAATTAGTCATTTTCATTAAAGCTTGGACATCTACAAAACTGGAGCCATTATATTCTTAACTACATTTAAAATAAAGCTTTTTGTAATGAAATTGTCTCAATTAGCCACTAAAAAACATTTTAATAATATAAATATTTGTCAAAATGTTTGAGGAAATGCATACGTTTCAATCACATTAACTCTTTAAGTTTATAAGTAAGTTCGTTATCTTCATTCTTTAGAATTAATTGATCCTTTGTTAATTCAATCTTTGCACCTTTAACAATTAAGTCTTCAATAACTGCATCTAATTCACCCAGTTCTCTATCAGGACAAGCCATTTTGGTCATAGCTAAACCTGCTCCTTTAATAACATTATCGTTTAATGCAACTTTTCCAGAAAATAAATTGCACATTTTTCCTGTTATTGTCATATTTTCACCGAATTCTAATTCAGCATACTTATCAGATGCGATTTTTTGTCCATTAGCCTTTACTAGCACAAAGTGGTGATGCATAAGATCGGTATCTTTGACATTGTTTGATTTATTACAACCAGAAATGGTGAAAGCTGTAGCAATTAAAGGTAAAATAAAAATCGTTTTTTTCATTTAAACTCCTAATAAAAAGTTTAATTTGCTATAATTGAGCACAATTTAGATTATTAACAGAGCATTTTACTCTCTATGTTATCTCAACAGCAACTAAAAGATTTAAAATCAACGACTTTCTTAGATAAACATAAAATAATAAAACTGGCTAAAAAAAATCATCTTGAGAATGATATTAATTTGGCTATACAAGCAGCTAACCAGCATTACCAAGCCCGAGTATTGTCGTTACCAAATAAAATTCATTATCCTGACAATTTACCTGTATCTGAAAAAAAACAGGCGATTTATGATGCTATAAAAAACCATCAAGTTGTCATTATTGCAGGTGAAACGGGGTCAGGTAAAACGACACAAATTCCGAAGATTTGTTTAGAGCTAGGTTTAGGGATTAAAGGATATATTGGTCATACCCAACCAAGACGATTAGCTGCTCGTTCTGTTGCAAATCGTATTGCGGAAGAATTAAAAACAGAAATAGGGCAGTTAGTTGGTTATAAAGTTAGATTTTCAGATCATGTGAGTGAAACAACATTAATAAAACTAATGACTGATGGTATATTACTTGCTGAAATCCAAAAAGATAAATTGTTGCTACAATATGATACTATTATTATTGATGAAGCTCATGAACGTAGTTTAAATATTGACTTTATTTTAGGTTATCTAAAGCAACTATTACCTAAACGTCCAGATTTAAAAGTAATAATTACATCAGCAACCATTGATGTGGAACGATTTTCTAATCACTTTAATCAAGCGCCAATAATTGAAGTTTCTGGACGAACTTATCCTGTAGAAGTGAGATACCGTCCACCCATTTTCAATGAAGAAGATGATACAATTAACGATTTTCAACCTATTCTTGATGCTATTGAGGAACTATCAGCAGAAAGCTTTGGTGACATATTAATATTTTTAACTGGTGAACGGGAAATTCGTGATGTAGCCGATATACTTAATAAATTAGAATTACGCCATACCGATATTTTACCTTTATATGCTAGATTATCTGCAACAGAACAAAATCGTATATTCCAATCCCATTCCAAACGTCGAATTATTCTTGCAACTAATGTCGCAGAAACATCATTAACTGTACCAGGAATTAAATATGTAATCGATCCTGGTTTAGCCAGAATTAGTCGTTATAGCTATCGAACAAAAGTCCAGCGATTACCAATTGAACCGATATCTCAAGCTTCGGCTAATCAACGAAAAGGTCGTTGTGGGCGTACCTCGGATGGTATATGTATTCGTTTATATGATGAAAATGATTTTTTATCCCGACCAGAATTTACTGATCCCGAAATATTACGAACTAATTTAGCTTCGGTAATTTTACAAATGACTTCATTAGGTTTAGGTAATATCGCTGCTTTTCCTTTTGTCGAAGCACCTGATTCCCGATATATTCGTGATGGTATTCGATTATTAGAAGAGCTTGGTGCAATATACATTAAGCATCATCAATATCATTTAACTGCAACAGGTAAAATTTTAGCTCAATTGCCTATTGATCCAAGATTGGCCAGAATGTTAGTAGAAGCAAGGCGATCAGGTTGTACAAAAGAAATAATGATAATTACAGCAGCCTTGTCTATCCAAGACCCAAGAGAAAGGCCATTTGATAAACAACAAGCTTCTGATGAAAAACATCGCCGTTTTGCAGATAAAGAATCAGACTTTTTATCTTTAATTAATTTGTGGAATTACATCCAAGAACAGCAAGATCTTTTATCAGGAAATCAATTTAGACGATTATGTCAAAAAGAATTTTTAAATTATCTTCGTATCAGGGAATGGCAAGATGTCTATACGCAAATCAGACAGACCATCAAACAATTAGCTTTTCCAATAAACAGTAAAGCTGCTGATTATATTTCATTACATACTTCTTTGTTGAGTGGGTTATTATCTCATATTGGCATGAAAGAAATTGAAAAACGTGAATATATCGGAGCTCGAAATATTAAGTTTGCAATTTTTCCAAATTCAGCACTTTTTAAAACTCAGCCGAAATGGTGTATTGTTAGCGAACTGGTCGAAACAAGTCGATTATGGGGGAGAACTGCAGCTAAAATTGAATCAGAATGGATCGAGCCTATAGCCCAACATTTGATTAAATACAGTTATAGTGAGCCAAGATGGTCTAAAAAGCAGGGCACCACAATAGCCAACGAAAAAGTAACATTATTTGGTTTACCAATTGTTGCTAATCGTATAGTTAATTATAGTAAAATTGATCCAGTTTTAAGTCGTTCTTTATTTATCAGGCACGCATTAGTTGAAGGTGATTGGTTAACTAATCACAAATTTTATAAACAAAATCAAAGAGTAATCAAGGAAGTTGAAGATCTTGAACATAAATCGCGTCGCCAAGATATTTTAATTGACGACGATGAGCTTTACGAATTCTATGATAAACGTATTGACGATTCAGTTATTTCTACAAAACATTTTGATAGTTGGTGGAAACAAAAGCAAAAATCTCAACCTGATTATCTTAATATTGAAAAGGAGATGCTGATCAAACAATCAGCACAGCTGGTTAATCTAAGTGACTTCCCTGATTTCTGGTATCAAGATAATTTTAAATTAGCATTAGAATATCAATTTGATATTGGACATAATCGTGACGGCGTCACAATTAAAATCCCTATTGATTTGTTAAATCAAATAAAAAATAGAGGATTTGATTGGCAAGTTCCTGGATTCAGGAAAGATTTAATTATTGCCTTAATTAAATCATTACCAAAGTCATTACGTCGTAATCTTGTTCCTGCACCGAATTATGCAGAAGCATTTTTAGAGAGAATAAAAACAACAGACCAACCAATTCTTGAAAGTTTAGAAAATGAATTTCGCAAAATGACTGGAGTAAAAATCACATCTGAAGATTGGCAACTAGATCAGGTTCCCGATTATTTAAAAATGACATTTAGCATTATTAATAGCAATAATGAAGAAATTGCATCAGGCAAAGATTTAGTCTTATTGAAAGAACAGTTAAAAAATGAAGTTCAAAAAGCTTTATCCACTTTAACTACCAAAAAAATAGTATCCATTGAGCAAAGTAATATAACTGATTGGAATTTTGGTACATTACCTACAACTTATGAAGAAAAACAGAAAAATTATACAGTTAAAGCTTATCCTGCACTTATCGATCATCAAGATTCAGTTAGTATCGAATTAGTTGATAATCAAGAGGAACAACAAAAATTAAATAAATTGGGTCTTAGACGTTTGTTAATGCTGAATATTCCTTCACCAATCAAATATTTACATGAAAAATTACCGAATAAATCCAAATTAGGACTTTATTTTAATTCTTTTGGTACCGTATTAATGTTGATTGATGATTGTATTGCTTGTGCTGTTGATGAATTAATAGATAAATATAATCAAAATATTCAAAATCAAGATCAATATCAAAAATTGCTTGATTATACCAAAACAAATATCAATGAAACGGTTATAGATATTGCTAAACAGGTAGAAAGTATTTTGACTTTACACTATAACATTAACAAAAAATTAAAAGGTCGAGTTGATCTATCATTAGCTTTTGCTCTGTCAGACATAAAAAGGCAACTTAGTAATCTAGTTTATAAAGGTTTTGTTGCTGATTCGGGTTATAAACGACTTGCTGATGTTTATCGTTATTTACTAGCAATTGAAAAAAGAATTGAAAAACTTATGGGTAATGTAACAAAAGATAGACAATCGATGAATATTATTGAGGAAGTTGAAAATCAATATGAAAAATGGGTTAATAGCTTGCCACAAATTGTTAGATCTAAAGATAGTGTCATTAATATACGTTGGATGATTGAAGAGTTAAGAGTGAATCTATTTGCTCAGCAATTAGGAACCCCTTATCCAATTTCACCTAAACGAGTTAAACAGCAGATCGAACTTGTAAAATCTGAATTATAAATATTAGGATGATCATTTCAGGTTTTAAAATTAGAACATGAAATAATAAGAAGAAAATAAAAGAGAAAGTAGGGCGTGGAATACGCCCATCTTCAAAAATGCTACTTATAAAGATCTACAAATACAGTGATATTAGGTCCTTTAGTATCATGAGCTACTCGAGCAATATGATAATATTTAGCTCCATTTTCAATCGCTCTTTTACCTGCTTGATAAGAAATTTCATGATCAGTTACATAATATCCTCGGAATTTAATAGTATCAAAAGCAACCATTTTTGCGGCTGTAGCATCATTCAATTCTTGAATTTTTCTTCCGTCAGGAAGCGTTACAGTGTAACGTATTAAGCGTTGTGGTTCGGTTGCAACTGCAGGAGCAACATCGGTTGAAGCAGTTCCAGTTATTTTCGTTTGTGTTGTCTTTGTGGTAGATTGATCTATTACTTTTACTTTATTATTAAATTTGTCTGCATAAAATTTCTCATTAAATGCAGATGGTGAATAATAACCAGGTTTTTCAACTTGCATCGCTGCTTCACCACCTTGTGCAAGTGCAAGTTGGCCAGCTTCAGAATCATAAGGAATGGCGTTTTCAGGTTGAAGTTTACGCTCTGGAGCATCTTTTTTAAACAAGTAAGCTGCGACTTGGATATTGCTGCCTAATTCAGAACGAGAATCAATATAAAAAGCGTAGGCACCTTTTGCTAAAGCTTCTTTTGCAACAGCTTGATTTAAATCAATTTCACTAGGAAAGTATCCACGTATGCGCACAATATTAAAAGGTTCTAAACGAATCGCCTTAGATTTTGGATATTCAAATACACCTTCAAATTTACGAAAGTTCTCAGCTGTTTCAACAGCCTTTGGTGCATCTGACTTATATAATTTAGCGTAAACGATACGCAATGTATCATTCGATGGACTGATATTCGTAGTAGTTATATAGAATGCTGAAGCACCTTCTTTATCAGCTGCTTTTGACATAGCCGTGACATAATCATTATCGGTATAAAAAGCACCACGAACAGTAATTTGTTTAAAAGATTGAAGGTCTTTAGCTTGTTCTTCATTTAATTGTTGAGCTGCAAATGAGCTAATTGGACTCGCAGCGATAGTCGCTACAATAAGAGTTTTCTTTAAACTTATCATATTTGATTAACCTTAGAATTAACTTATTTAACATTTTATCATGAAATAAATTACTTTCCCAAAACAATTAAAGCGTTTAAATTTTTGATGAAAATATATTTACCTTTCACGGATAAAATATCAAGTTCTTGAAATTTAGTTAAAATTCTACTAACAGTTTCAATGGTTAATCCTAGATAATTAGCGATATCGGTTCTACTCATAGATAACTTTATATTCAATGAAGTATGACCACGTTTTTCATAACGTTTATAAAGAGAATAAATAAAATAGGCTAGACGTTCATCAGCCTTTTTTTGTGAATAACATAAAACTAACTTTTGAAAATTATAGATATCATTACTTAATAATTTTAAAATCATATCTCTTGTAGTTTTATTTGTATCAACTAATTCCATTAATTCATCATAGCGGAGTTCGCATATAGAAACATTATTTAACGCTTTAACAGTATAGTTATAAACCCTTGTTGAAATGGAGTCTAACCCAACAATATCACCTGGTAGATAAAAACCATTGATTTGTTCATTACCATTTGAAGTAGTAACATAGGTTTTTAATGCGCCTGAATGGATGATGAATAATTTTGTGAAAGAAGTGTTTTCGTGAATTAAGATCTCATCTTTTATATAAGACTTTTTACGATCTAACACTGTATGTAGGGTATTATTGAGTAACATTGGGATACATAGTGATCCAGTACTGCACAATTCACATGGAACAGAATAGCTTTTTGATCGTAATGACTTATATTTAGTTTGCATCTTTCCGAAAATGTTAATCCATTAGTTGACAAGAACAATGTATTCTATAATAAAAAACAAAGAGTAGTTAGACATTATTTTTTTATTTACAAAAATAATCTAATATCTTTATAGAAATACAAAAAAACTTTATATTTCATATAAAACTACACTAAACCGATATAATTTATATCTTATATAATAATTGATAAAAGTCAAGAATAACAATTAAGTTCAAAATAAAAGAAGAGAAGAAAAGAGGACTAAATGATATTGGCCGGTACTTAAATACA
>NZ_JACFPX010000021.1:0-51886 GCF_016101765.1 Gilliamella sp. B14448G11
TTAAAAGGCCTGACTCCGGTTGAATATCGAAATCAGGCCTTACAAGCCGCTTAATAAAAGTGTCCAACTTTATGGGGTCACTTCACCTTTGATGCGCCTTTTTTTATTAATACCTATAACCATTTATCAAAAAATCATATTGATAATGCTGATAACCCCAATATAAAATTAGAATTGCACTGGCAAAGATTAGGACTGTTAATATTGTACAGATTTGGCTTTGATATCGAAATTTTTTCAAACAAAGCGTGATTAATCCTCCTAAGATAAACCCGGTTATTGCACCACCAATATGTGCCATATTATCAATAGAAGGTAATAAACCCAATCCAGCAGTGAGTAATAAACTCACCACAATGGATTTGATAGGCATCTCTTGTAAATCAGTACGATTAATCAATGAGTAAGCAAGTAGGGCGGTGATGATACCTAAAATTGCCCCTGAAGCGCCGCAGCTAATGACATTAATATGTATTGTGGCAACATCACTTGCTAAACTTCCAAATAAACCCGATAGCAAATAGATTCCAATAAAGGCTAAAGGAGGTATTAATTTTTCTAAAATAACGCCAATACTCCATAGTGCTAACATATTCATAGCAAGATGTGCTAATCCTACATGCATGAAAATATTAGTAAAAAGTCGCCAATATTCACCAGAAAATGTAAGTTGGGCAACATTAGCTCCCCAGTCAATTAAAAACTTACTTTGACTAAAATCTGATAATCCTCGCATATCAAAAATGCGAGAAATAATAAACCATGCAACATTAATTACTACTAAAATGCTGGTAATTTTGGCTTGATGATATAAAAATTGGAAATATTTTAAAAAGCTCATGTTTTGAGTTTTCCTATAAAAAAACAAAATAGATAAAAACAGATAGGTGATTTAATCCAGATGCTTTCCTAAAATAACTAAATCACGTTTAACGCCATCAAGTTCGGCAATTTTAGGTAATAATGCCCATTGTTGATAATTCATTTTTTTAAATAGATTCATACTAGGAAGATTGTGCCCAAAAACATAGCTGAATATGGATTCAATACCAGCTTGTTTGGCAAATAATTCAATGCGTTCGATGGTTGTTTGACCGATTTTTTTTCCTCTAAAATCCTCATGTAGGTACAAACTGATCTCAACTGTTTTTTCAAAAGCTGCACGACCATAAAAAGAGGATAAACTTACCCAACCACATGGTTGATTTGAATATTTGATTAACCAAATAGGTCGATTTTTAGGATTATGCTGATTAAACCAAACTACACGACTTTCAACTGACACCGGCTCCAAATCGGCCGTAATTTGACGGCTAGCAATGGTAGAGTTATAAACATCAACAATAAAGGGCAAATCGTCTAAAGTGGCATCAGTATAGGTAATCATAAAAATAAAAAATAGTGGTTAATTGTGCCTCATTGTAATGGTTTTAATGCTGGCAAGCAATATTTGTTAAAAACGATCTAACTCTTAAAAAATCATAAAGTCATTCAGAATGATGCTCACAATATCTCCTAAAAAATATTACCAGATAAATTTTTTATTCAGGTCATTATTATTGTCAATGAAGTAGTATAAATTTTAAGGAAAGGGTAGAAAATAATTTCTTTAAATTAACCATATTCTATGGTTTAAACTTAAATTAAAAAATCAATAATGCCTTTATTAATCGACGTGATTTTTAGGTTTATGGTGCCAAATAAAGGTAAATAAAAAATTAATATATTTAAAAACTAATGTTTTAGTTATTCCTATAATAACTTTTCAAAATAGTTAGTTTTGTTTATTTTACTTTAGCTAGGAGATCACTTAATAATTTTGCTTTTGATTTTAGTATTTCCTCATCTTTGGATAATACGATGTTGTGTGAGTTTTTTAAAAAAAGTGTACTTTGTAAGGTTTCTTCCAAATTTTTATTTGAGTTGAAAGTAGGGGCTTATACCTAGTTTTTCAGCTGCACCAGAAAAATGAAGTTTTTCGCAGACAGCAAAAAATTATTGTTAAATATTTGTTAATTTTTTGCTATCAATATCTATAAATTTACTATTCCTCATAAGTTACTTAACAGATGTTCAAATGACTTTGCTATTTATCTTAGCTCAATCGAATCATTATTATGAATAAGATCTTTCCTTTTTGCATTAGTTTATATTGTTTTTTCTACAATACGAATTTCGTATAACAAAATATGTATTTTTCAATTCTTGTTTTGTTAGTTACCCTTTCTTAAGCTTAATCAATCTCTAAATGTTATTTTGTTCATTGAATCAATGTCTAATCTCTTGTTTGACGTGAGGCATTATTGGCACTTATCTATTGGGTATAGTTTATCAAAGCATGGTTTGGAGTGGGATCATTATTCTAATCTTAGCTATTGTTGGTATTCAATACATTAAAAATGTAGCAGTTAATTATTAAGGAAACTCGTTATGAAAAAAAGATTATCACATTTCTTTCTATTTATGTTTTGCTTCTTTTATGCAGGATTTAGTATGGCAAATTCAACAAAGTTAGCTTCGGGCTTTAATGCCCCAACAGGAATCGCTTTTGATAGCTCTGGTGTGATGTATGTGACCAATTGGTCTGGTGATTCAATTGTAAAAGTTAAAGAGAATGGTGAACATGAGACCGTTTATACAGGTATCTCTTCTCCAGCAGGAATAGTCATTGACAAACAAGATAATATCTATGTTTCATCTTATAGTGATGACTATATTTTAAAAATTACGCCGAACGGCCAATCACAAAAAATATCAGAGGGCTATCAAACCCCTACCGGTATCTCTTTTTCTAATGATGGTAGACTATTAGTCACTAATCGTTCAACGGGTGAAATTGTATCACTTGATTTAGACACGAAACAAAAGACTATCGTAGCACGAGGATTGAATACGCCTGTTGGTGTTACTCAACTTGCTGATAATAGCTTAGTTGTATCTCAATATAGCGGTCGTTTGACCATGATCGAACCTAACGGTAATAAAACTGAATTAGGTGATCAATTCGAAGTTCCAGGAGTTGGTATTGCAACAATTTCATCAAATGTTGTGGCGGTCATTGATAATGGTGCTGGAATGCTGCGACAAATTGATGTAAAAACGAAAAAGGTAACAAATTTAGCTTCATCTTTATCGGGAGCAGTTGCATTAGCATATTATAAAAACAATTACTATGTTGGAACTTGGGGGGATGGTTCAGTATACATGGTAGATGGTAAGTAAGATTTTATAAGCAATCACAATCATTTTAACCAAAGTGTAGCAGCTAATTATTAAGGAAACTCGTTATGAAAAAAAGATTATCACATTTCTTTCTATTTATGTTTTGCTTCTTTTTTGCAGGATTTAGTATGGCAACTTCAACAAAGTTAGCTTCGGGCTTTAATGCCCCAACAGGAATCGCTTTTGATAGTTCAGGCGTGATGTATGTGACCAATTGGTCTGGTAGTTCAATTGTAAAAGTTAAAGAGAATGGTGAACATGAGACCTTTTATAGAGGTATCTCTTCTCCTTCAGGAATAGTCATTGATAAACAAGATAATGTATATGTTTCATCTTATAGTGGTGATTATATTTTAAAAATTACGCCAAACGGTCAATCACAAAAAATATCAGACGGCTATCAAACCCCTACCGGTATCGCTTTTTCTAATGATGGTCGACTATTAGTCACTAATCGTTCAACGGGTGAAATTGTATCACTTGATTTAGACACGAAACAAAAGACTATCGTAGCACGAGGATTGAATACGCCTGTTGGTGTTACTCAACTTGCTGATAATAGCTTAGTTGTATCTCAATATAGCGGTCGTTTAACCATGATCGAACCTAACGGTAATAAAACTGAATTAGGCGATCAATTCACTCGTCCAGGAGTTGGTATTGCAACAATTTCATCAAATGTTGTGGCGGTCATTGATAATGGTGCTGGAATGTTGCGACAAATTGATGTAAAAACGAAAAAGGTAACAAATTTAGCTTCATCTTTATCGGGAGCAGTTGCATTAGCATATTATAAAAACAATTACTATGTTGGAACTTGGGGGGATGGTTCAGTATACATGGTAGATGGTAAGTAAGATTTTATAAACAATTACAATTATTTTAACCAAAGTGTAGCAGCTAATTATTAAGGAAACTCGTTATGAAAAAAAGATTATCACATTTCTTTCTATTTATGTTTTGCTTCTTTTTTGCAGGATTTAGTATGGCAACTTCAACAAAGTTAGCTTCGGGCTTTAATGCCCCAACAGGAATCGCTTTTGATAGTTCAGGCGTGATGTATGTGACCAATTGGTCTGGTAGTTCAATCGTAAAAGTTAAAGACAATGGTGAACATGAGACCTTTTATAGAGGTATCTCTTCTCCTTCAGGAATAGTCATTGATAAACAAGATAATGTATATGTTTCATCTTATAGTGGTGATTATATTTTAAAAATTACGCCGAACGGTCAATCACAAAAAATATCAGACGGCTATCATACGCCTACCGGTATCGCTTTTTCTAATGATGGTAGACTATTAGTCACTAATCGTTCAACGGGTGAAATTGTATCACTTGATTTAGACACGAAACAAAAGACTATCGTAGCACGAGGATTGACTACTCCAGTTGGTGTTACTCAACTTGCTGATAATAGCTTAGTTGTATCTCAATATAGCGGTCGTTTAACCATGATTGAACCTAACGGTAATAAAACTGAATTAGGTGATCAATTCACTCGTCCAGGAGTTGGTATTGCAACAATTTCGTCAAATGTTGTGGCGGTCATTGATAATGGTGCTGGAATGTTGCGACAAATTGATGTAAAAACGAAAAAGGTAACAAATTTAGCTTCATCTTTATCGGGAGCAGTTGCATTAGCATATTATAAAAACAATTACTATGTTGGAACTTGGGGTGATGGTTCAGTATACATGGTAGATGGTAATTAAGATCTGATAAGTAATCATAATTACTTTAGCTAGTTGGTAGAAGTAAAGTTTTATATAAAGATACGAAGATAAAACTTATGAGTATAGGATGTTCAGGTTTAAAATTGTAGATATAATTAGTTCATTTCTATTAAATTTTAAATAAAATAATAAGGTTAGGTTAATTTTCAATTAATCATTGTGTTTTATAATATTGATGCAAGCCATATACAAAACAATATATAGGAATATCAATGAAAAAAAGAATTAATAAACCTTATTATGCTCTTGCTCCTAATGAAGCTCATTTTCTATTTAAACGCAGCTTTATATTCGATTCACAACAGGCGATATTTGTAAAAATTCTAGGTACAATTCATCGCCTGCATTTCCTTAAATATGCTTTTATGGTATTAGCTGGTTAGGTCGTTGCTTTTATATTGGTATGTTTTCTTTTGCACCGTTTTTCACTTTAAATAACTAGTTAACACAGCTTATTAATTTAATCCCATTAGTAGGTATAGTTGTTATAATCTATCTTATTAGGCATTACGTACAAATCTATTTCGAAATATAATCAATTAAAAAACTTTACAAAGAAGTTACATGGGCAGTTGAATGTTATTGTGTTTTTTTTGAATAAGGTATTTGTATAAAATCAATAGACATGGACGGTGTATTTTATTAGGATTATTTTATGGCTATAGGATGCAGTAAAGATGCTTTAGTTTTCTATTTTTGTCCTGCAAGTACAAAAAAGTGGAAAATTTTTCAAACAATACTATCCTCGTTTAGACAATGTTTACATTTTTATTGATGGTGATGAGAAAATACTAGAACTCATAAAATTGGTCGATGAACAAGTTGGCGATCTAGTTGCTTGTATATAATGATCTAAAAAGGTAAATTTTTATTTCTAGGTTCTAATTTTATTATTTAAACTTATTTGTTTAATTATATTGTTTTGGTACAAAAGGGATGATAATTTGCACTATTAATATATCACTTAATTTTAGTAGGAACAGCAATTATTATAAGCTAATGAGATGTGTGAAATTTAATCAACAACGATGATATTATATAAGAAAAGTTCAAAAAATTATAGAGTTTGGAAATAAAAAAAGGTCCCTGCAATTAATTGATTTTACATTAGTTAACAAATCTTTCTAAGATAAGTTTGCTAATTTTTTTTAAAATATTATACTTCGCAACATAAGATTGCATTTATAAAAAAGCAATCATTTGTCGGGAGGAAGTAATAAGATGTTAAAGTGCAGTTGGTTTGTAGGAGATCATAATTTAGATTCTTCTTTAAATCCCCAAAAGTGTTTTCAGTCCGTCTCTAATCTTGCATCGGGCTTATCTGAATTAATGTTAGATAAATCTTTCTATTGCAAGATTTTGTTGATCAGTGCAAGTATTTTTGTAGTGCTAAGTATTAATGATGTAACTGCATTAAATGTCAGGACAGCAAATGTAATTCAAGCTAATCCGACGTACTTAATTAATACTGAAGAAGTTGAAACGCAATCAGGTTCAACTCTATCTGATGAAGGCGTAAATGCAGAGAATAATGATGAGTCAAATACAGTTGGTGAACTTGAAGATGAATCTGAATCAGATGAGCAAATGATTGAGGCAACGCCTATATCAGGTAAAAACCACTTAATTAAATCCATACACTAAACAGTTATTGTATTAATATGCTGGTGCTAAGTTCAGTATGTTAGTTGATACTTAAGTAAAAAGGAAAATGATACCATTGAAAGGCGTATAAGGAAACCATGATGAAGATTGAAATACATTTTAAATATTATTTAAATCAATGATAGGTCTATCTTACTGTCAATTCAAAACCTAATATGATCTACTTAATACTAGTGTTTTTTTATATTAGTGGAGCTTACCATATGGCTATTCAATAATGGATTAGTTAATACTAATATAAAATTTTATGGTTTGAAAGAAATACCTGCCTTGTCTAGATAAAATATTGTATTTCAATAATTTGTTTTATGATAAAGTCTAATTTTAAGTAGGATAATAGCAGTGATAGTCGGAAACCAACAAAATCAATTGCTCATCTTGCAACAATGATCATTTCATATTTGTCTGAAAGGTTGTTTTATTTTTTAATTCAATAATGAATCTCATTTCAATTACCAAAATTTATTATTACATAACTTAGATATCCATATATCCACATTATTGATTGAAATTAATATCGTAAAATCAATTCTAAACAGATCAATCATCAACCAAATTATCTAAAATAATAAAAAACTGTAATATGCTTGCAACCGCTGTGAAATCAAAGTTGATTATAGCAGGGGTAACGGTCTAATCTCTTTGGGCATCAATTAAATAATACATTTGTTCAATATCCCATTTTTTACTAAAACGTATAGTTAACCTGAAACTTTTTCACAGTATAATCGGGCATAAAATTTATAAGGTTATATTGACTCTGCCACGGGTAATATCACTGATATTTTTTTGTAATATCACTGAATTATCTTTAGTAATAGCTACGCTTACTTTTACTCCTTCAGCATCAAATTCTTGATTTTCAATAATCGCATCAAGTTCTTTAAGGCGATTTTCGATAATAGGCCATTCGTTATAGTAACAATGAAATTGCAAAGTAATGCGTGCTATAAGTTCAATCAATGTCGCTTGTTGAAGGCAGTGACTTGCAGAACCACCATATGCACGAATTAACCCCCCAGTGCCTAATTTTATACCACCAAAGTAACGAGTAACGACAACTACAACTTGATCGCAATCTTGCCCTTCAATCGCTGACAAAATAGGGCGTCCCGCTGTACTGGTCGGTTCGCCATCATCATTAAAACGGTATTGCTGTCCAATCTTCCATGCCCAGCAATTATGAGTGGCATTAGGATCATTGATTGAGTCAATGAATTGAGCAGCTTGTTCGGCCGAGGTTACTGGCGCCGCATTGACAATAAAACGACTTTTTTTGATTTCTTCGGTGAGTTGGGTGGGAATTGCTAATGTATATGGCATTCGTATTCTGGTAAAATTGTTTCATAACTGATAATGATACTGATCATAATTAAAATGTCTATTAATTTACAACAATTAAAACAAACCCAGTTATCGTTGGCTAATCAAGTGAGATTGTCCGATGACTTTAACGAACCAATCAATTTTATTGGTGGTACTGATGTGGGATTTGAAGATGATGGTAATATTACTCGAGCAGCGATAGTCGTGCTAAGTTATCCTGAATTTTCTGTTGTTGAATATCATATAGCTCGTTTAAAAACTGAGTTTCCTTATATTCCTGGCTATTTATCCTTTCGGGAATATCCTGCTTTATTGGCAGCATGGCAACCAATAAAGCAAAAACCAGATTTGCTATTGGTCGATGGTCAAGGTTTTGCCCATCCTAGACGTTTAGGAATTGCCAGTCATCTTGGTTTATTGTTGGACATGCCAACCATTGGAGTGGCTAAAAAACGATTATGTGGGCAATATGAAACATTACCAAAACAAGCAGGCAATGTAACTGCTTTGTTAGATAAACAACAGCAGATAGGTTGGGTATTGCAAAGTAAAAATAATTGTAATCCTTTATTTATTTCAGCAGGACATCGTGTCAGTCAAGAGAGTGCATTAAAGTGGGTGAACCTGTGTTTAAGAGGTTATCGTTTACCTGAGCCAACTCGTTGGGCAGATGCGATTGCGTCGAATAAACCTCTATTTAAGAAGTTATTAAATGAAAAATAGTCATCAAGAGCCTTTAAAAAAAGGCGGTTTTACGTTTAAACGTTTTTTTGTTGCGCATGATAAAAGTCCTATGCAGGTAACAACGGATAGTTGTTTACTTGGTGCTTGGGCTCCAATTGACCATCATCCGCAAAAAATCCTTGATATTGGTACAGGATGTGGAGTGATAGCATTAATGTTGGCTCAACGTTTGGCTCATGACCCTTGCCAAATTGATGCTATTGATATTAATGCGGATGCTATAAAGCAGTGTCAAGAAAATAGTATGCACGCAGGTTTGTCATCGGTCAGGGCTCAACAAGCAGATATTAATAAATTTGGTCTTAATCTGGCAGCATGTTATGACCTAATTGTAACAAATCCGCCTTATTTTGAACCAGCAGTTGACTGTCGCAATAGCCAACGTCAACTTGCTCGTTATACTGAAAGTTTGAATTTTGAACAGCTTATAAACTCAGTTAAACGCTTGTTAAAACCAGGTGGTCTGTTTTGTTTGGTTCTCCCTTTTCATATGGCTGATCAGTTTATTTGTCTGTGTAAGGCAAATCAGCTTTTTTTACAGCAAGAGTTGTATGTCAAATATAATGCCAATAAAAACTTTTCATTGTCCTTATTGGCTTTTTCTTTAATTAATAGTGGTCAAGTGCTCAGTGAGCAACTTTGTATGCGTGATGATGATGGACGTTATTCATCAGCATTCAGACAATTATTGAATGATTTTTATCTATTTCGAAAATAATTCTCTATTATGAGTTAATTAGGTAGCACATAAAAATAGATTATGGCAGTAATTGCTAAAATAATTATGGTGATAGCATAGATTTTATCGTGTAGAAAGCTGAAAGCAGGTAGTGCTCTTTGCTTTCTAGCGTATAAATAAAATACCAATCCAATGCCATATAAAATCATGGATAGTAATAGATAAGACACTCCACCTGCATAAATCAGCCATACCCCATAAATTGAACCCGTTGAGCCTAAAAAGATTAAGTAAGCTTTACCACGATTTATCGCCAATTTAAGTACAAAAAGGGCTGATAGCAGATAGGGAATAAGCACCATGGACGTGGATAATTGAATCAGCGTGTTATAGCCAGATTGATAAAAGTGAGCAAGGATGATGAGTATACTGATCAAAGTAGAAGTTAAATATAATGCATTGGCAGGGGTTCCTTTCTTGTTCAGTTTGCCAAAACAGCTCGGTACGGTGTGATCGTCACCTTGTCCACTTAGAAACAGCATTTCTGCAGCAAGTAGTAGCCATGATAATAGTCCACCACTCACGGATACAATAAGTCCAATGTTAATAAAAGTCGCTCCCCAACTACCTACAACATGCTCAATGACCAGTGCCATTGAAGGATTTTTCATCTCTGCTAATTCCTGTTGAGGAACAATGCCTAAAGATAATACCGATACGCAAATGAGTAATAAACTAGTGATAGCAAAGCCAAAAAAGGTGGCTCGGCTTATGCTTAAGATACTCTTGGCGCGTGATGCATAAACTGTCGCACTTTCAATACCTAAATAGACCCAAACTGTATAAAGCATAGTGTGTTTTATTTGATCCACAATAGAGCCTAATTGTGGCGTTCCCCAAAAATCTGTTTTAAAGGTATCTACTTTGAACGCTAAAATGATGCAGACAATAAATAATCCAATTGGTACAATTTTAGCTAAAGTAACTAAGCAATTTAATAAAAATGCATGATAGATTCCTTTTAATACAAACGAATTGACGATCCATAAGAAAATAAGGGCGCCGATAACTGCTGGGAACGTGGTACCATTGCCAAAATAGCTGAAACAATCAAACGAGCCGAGAGCGCTAAACAAGATAACCAAATAACTTGTGCATGACATCCATGCAGAAATCCAATACCCCCATGCCGCATTAAAGCCAATATAATCACCAAATCCCGCTCGTACATATCCATATAATCCATCATTGATTTTATAAAAACGGATCGATAAATACTGAAAGATTCTTGTTAGCATTAGCATACCAAATAAGGTGATAACCCATGCAATTAATATTGCTCCTGCACCGGCTCCTTCAGCCATATTTTGTGGTAGGCTAAAAATACCACTCCCTACAATACTTCCCACCACCATTAAAGTGAGAGGAAGTATACCAAGCTTTTTTCTTACTGGTGTATTCATATTAATTTCTTATTTAATTATTTATATAATAAATTGTTTTTTTAATTAAAATCTCAATGACATACAACTTACACCACCGTCAATTTTACGGTATTCCGATGTATCAACTTCAATTACTTGATAACCAAGTGCTTCGATTTTTGCTTTGGTAATTGGATAGCCTGCAGGCATAATGACTCGTTCATTCACCCAAATACAGTTAGCGGCATAACTTTCATGCTCAGGAATTTCAATAATATTAAGGTGTTGAAACTCAGGTTTAGTAACAAATTCACCCGCTGCTAACAAATTATCATGTTCTAAATAGGCAAGACCCGTTTTTAAATGTAGTACTTTTTCTAAAGTAACCACAGATCCTGATAATCCATATTTTTCTAATATAGCAATCATTTGATCTGCACCAGATTGATTGGTTCGCGCTGATAAACCAATATAATAATGATTACCAACCATCATTATATCTCCCGCTTCAACTGTGCCAGGTGCGGTAATTCTTTCAACTTTATTGGGGTAAAATCTTTCAATAGTTTCGCTAATAATTTCGGTTTCGCCACGACGGCTTTCGGCACCAGGTCTAGTAATAATGGCGCAATGTGGGGTACACAAAACTGGATCTTCAACAAATACAGAATCTGGAAAACGTTCATCAGCCGGTAAAATAGTGATATCAACATCACATTGTTGCAAAGCTCGAATATAGTTATTGTGTTGATCTAACGCTTTTTGATAATCGGGTTTACCCAAGTTAGCTGATGTTAAACCATCGATAAGTGATTTGGCTGGTGTTCTTGCAATAATATGATTAAATTTTTTCATTCGTTTTAAATCCTTTTTTAATTAAATAATTATGCTTTATTTTTGAATAATAATTCACAACAATAACTTTATCAAGAGTTAATATGACTTTTTATGCAATTTTTGTGTTTTTTTATTCAAGTGGGAAATTTGATTGGTGGATAAAACTTAAATGAAAGAAAAATAGAGGCTGATTATTTTTTATAAAAAAGGGTAATAAACATTACCCTTAAAATTTATTTTTTAGCTGTTATAAAGGCTTTATAGGTTATTCACCATTAAAATCGACCAATGTATAACAGTTAATCCCCATCTTGGTTAACTTAGTTTTACCTTGTAAATCTGGTAAGTTAATAACAAATGCTGCATCTTCAGCTATTCCTCCCGCTTTTTGAATTAATTTAGCGGTTGCGGCAACGGTCCCACCTGTCGCAAGTAGATCATCAATGATTAGCACTCGTTCATTAGGTTTTATTGCATCGCAATGCATTTCTAATGTATCGGTACCATATTCAAGTTGATATTCTTCTTTAAACACATTACGGGGTAACTTATTGGGTTTTCTTACCGGTACAAAACCCACACCTAATGCTAAGGCTAAAGGTGCTGCAAAAATAAAACCACGGGCTTCTGTTCCAACAACTTTATCAATATTTTTATCTTTATAATGATCAATTAAAAGATCGACAGAAGTTCTAAAAGCGATAGGGTCTTCAAGTAAACTGGTGATATCTCGAAACAATATCCCTTGTTTTGGATAATCGGGGATAGTAATAATGCTATTTTTAATAAGTTCAAGTTTTTCTTGCAATTGAGTCATATCAAATATTCTCTAACTATTTTCTTTAAGAGCGACTAATTTTTTATTATATACCCATGCTCTTTACAGTGGCAATAAACAAACAGTTAACACACCGTAAAATAGTGAGATAGGCGAGTTTGAATGCGATTACTGATATCCATTTGTGCATCGTTTAATTGGATTTTTACAACTAAATACATTATTTAGACAATAAATTTTGCAAATGATTAATAATTGAATAAACTTTATATGGAAGGAGAATTCAATGTAATCAGGTGCTGATGATTATATGAATAAACCTTTTGGAATTCATGAATTAAGAGTAAGAATTAAAGCCATTGCAAGACGTTATTTGAAAGCAAAAAATCCAAATCTCACTCAAGGTGATTATTTTGAATTTGGTGATTTAAAAATTTATCCTACTGAATTATACGCAAAACGAAATGACCAAATTATTGAGTTGACATTAAGAGAAATCAAAATATTGGAATGTTTATATCAACATAAAAATCAGGTTGTTACACGTGACATGCTTTTCGATTACGCATGGGGATATGATTTTTTACCGAGCAGTCGGACGCTTGACCAACATATTTCAAAATTGAGAAAACAAATAGAAATTAACCCAACAATACCTATTTTAATCAAAACTATTCATGGCATTGGTTATAGGCATTAGATCGTTCTAGTGATTGGGTTAAATATTTTCAATTTTCTGATTTACTCAGTTTGATTGTGTGAGTGTGATTTTTCATGTTCTATTAACCATTTTTTTCTTTCTAATCCTCCTCCATAGCCAATAAGTTCACCACTAGATCCGATTACTCGATGGCATGGAATGATGATTGCTACACGATTATTACCATTGGCGTTGGCTACTGCTCGAATTGCCAATGGATTATTCATTCTTTGTGCTTGCCGTTTGTAAGTTGTCAGTTCACCATAGGGAATTTCTTTTAAACATTCCCAAACGGTTTGTTGGAAAGGCGTTCCAGGTGTATGTAATGCTACAGTGAAATGAGTTCTGATCCCTTGGAAATATTCGGAAATCTCAATTTTGGCTTGTTTTATGTGTTCGTTTTCTCCAAAAATAATTTTCATGTTAAGTTGGGTTTGTAATTGTTTGAATTCGGTTTCAAGCATTCTTCTATCAACAAATTCTAATAAACAAATACCTTGCTTGGTTGCACAAATAAACATTGGGCCTAACGGAGTGGTTAAGCGATCAATTAAAATAACGTCATGCTGTCGATTGGTTGAGGGTGATTTTTTCATGATTTTTTTATAGGTATAACCAAAACCACTTAAAGAATTATAACCTGTATCAAATGCGGTATTGATGATATTTTTTCCTGATTTAATTTCCTGAAAAGCATTGTTAATTCGAAACATTCGCTGATAAGCATGAAACGTTATTCCATAATGTTTTTTGAACCATCGACGAATAATTTCTGGGCTTAAGTTATTCAGTCTCAATTCATAATCCGTTATTTTTGTTTTGGGCTCTTTATTCATTAATTCAATGGCTTTAATTACCTCTTCCGGTGCTTGATTTGAATTTTCAGTGGGTTTACATATTTTGCAAGGTCGATATCCCTCATCAAGAGCTGATTTAAAAGTTGAGAAAAATTCGACATTTTCATATTTTGGTTTTCTTGCTCGGCATGTAGCAATACAAAAAATAGATGTCGTTTTAACACCTACATAGAAAATTCCTACGTAACTTTGATTTCGGTCAAGTAAGGCTCGGTAATAAATTTCTGTTTGTTTAGTATCGGTAATTAGCATCGAATGTTTCTTTTAGATTAATTGATTTTCATTATGTTGTAAGCTTATTAAAAAAGCCATTTTCTTGGCAACCGAAAAATTGACAACTATTTTCAAACATAATTATTTGATAAAAATTTCAGATATTTGATCAAAAATAATTGCCAAACGAATGAATATCCAATCTAATACTCACGCTTAATAAAAGTAAAATTTTATGAATAATGATCAGTTCAGATAAATGATTTATCTGATTTTTTTATTATAATTTATTAATAATAATTGCAAAATTTCAGAAATGAAAAGGAATAAAAAAATGAAAAAAGCGTCTGCTATTATGGCATTACTATTATTTTCAGGACTTGCACAAGCAAGAACCTACGATGAAATTATTAATTCAGGATTTTTAAAAATTGGTGTCCCCGCTGATTATGCGCCATTGGCTTTTTATAATACCCAAGAAAAATTGGTCGGTTTTGATATTGATATGGCAAAAGATTTCGCAAAACAATTAAATGTGATGCCGGTATTTTATATCACTAGTTGGCCAACCTTATCACAAGATTTAGCGGATGATAATTATGATATTGCTATGGGTGGTGTAACTTATACAAAGGATCGTGCAGAAAAATTCTTACTTTCTGATGAAATAGTGCCAAATGGTAAAGTAGCGTTAGCTGCATGCCATGTTGCATCCAATTTATCAAGTCTAGACAAAATTGATCAACCTGATGTTAAGGTGGTCGTTAATCCTGGTGGTACCAATGAAAGCTTTGTCAATGATAATATTCATAAGGCCCAAGTGATTCGCGTAGAAAATAATTTTGATAATATCCAAGCTTTGCGTGATAAAACAGCCGACCTTATGGTAACGGATCTTATTGAAGGTCAGTATTATCAATATAAAGAGCCAAATGTTTTATGTTTAGCAACTGACACCCCATTTAAAGGTACAGAAAGCTATAAAGCTTATATGGTTCAATCAGGCAACCAAAAACTTTTGGATGCAATTAATAGTTGGCTTCCTAATTCAAATAAGCAGCAATTAGCGTTAAAATGGGGCGTAAAAACTCAATTAAATTAGTTCGCTAGTAACCTATTAAATATGGCGGTTAACACTGCCATTATTATCCTAAATAATATCTGTTTTAGTTCTATTTTTGTTGGTTACCAATAGATCCATTAGGTCATTATCTCTCTTCTAAATAATGTATATTAATCTTTTTTGGAGTAATACTAAAATGAATTACTATGATTTTTTAGTCATTGCATTAAAGTTGTTGGTTGTATTCATCTGTATTATCTTATTTTTAAAAATTACTGGTAAGACCTCACTATCCCAAATGTCGAGTATTGATTTTATTGGTAATATGATTTTAGGTGGAATTGCGGGAGGTATTATCTATAATCCAAAGTTAACCGTTTTTGATTTTTTGGTTGTGTTAATAATGTGGACAGCCATTATGTATACTTCCAACTATTTAAAGAAAATAAGTCAAAATGCCAAAGCATTCATTGTTGGTAATCCGATTATTTTAATGGAAAAGGGTAAAATTAAACTAGATGCCTTTACCAGTGTTAACTTGGATTTTTCCAGTTTTGCTGTACTACTTAGAATGAAGAATATTTTTACTATTCATACTGTTGATAAAGCCATTTTGGAGCCGAATGGTCAATTAACTGTGGTTAAAAAAGGTGATAAAGACATATCCGTCCTTGTATTAGAAAATGAAAGTCCTAATGAAGATGGGTTAAAATCGATTGGCAAAGATGAAGATTGGCTAAAATCTAAATTAGCTGAGCAGGGTTACGCTAATTATGATGGATTATATTGTGTTGAATACTATGATGATCGTCTTTTTGTCATACCAAGCGAACTTGTTAATTGAGTTTTTTGTTATGGTAAATTTTTAATTAATAAACCTTAACCATTATTTTGGCTAAGGTTTTATAAAGAGTTTAACTATTTTAGTTATATAAAGGCGATCGGTTTAATGATTTAACAATAAAGCTTGATACTTGAAAATTATTATTGAGTTTTTGCTGAATTTGTTGCGCTTCTTGTTCCGTTTTACATTGAGTAAAGATACAAGCACCAGTTCCAGTTAATCTGGTTGGGGCAAATTGAGACAGATAAGTAATAACCTTATCAACAATTGGATATCGTTTTCGAACGACATTTTCACAATCATTTTTAAACTGCTCAAAAGGTAAAGCTAATAAATCATCAAGATCTCGGCTTGGTGTATTACGGGTAAGTTCAGGATCATTAAACACTTTAACTGTGGAGATTTCAATATTAGGGTAGGTGACTAAATACCAATATTGTGGAATATCAACCGTTAATAACTGATCACCAATGCCTTGGGCAAAAGCTGCATGACCATAAATAAAGATAGGCACATCAGCCCCAATTTGCCGTCCTATTTCAATTAATGTTTCCGTTGTTAGATTGAGTTGCCATAATTGATTAAGTGCGACTAATACCGTTGCAGCATTTGATGACGCGCCACCCAGCCCACCGCCCATAGGGATTTTTTTATCAATAATGATATCTACCCCCAAATCCTGACGATTTGTATAAGATTTTAACCGATTGGCAGCAATAACCATCAAGTTTTTATCTTCAGGTACATTAACAAACTCGGTCAGTAAATGGATTTGGTTATCCTGACGTACTTTAAATGTTACAATGTCACAATAATCAATGAACTGAAATAAGGTTTGTAAATTGTGATAATTGTCAGCACGACGCCCAGTTATATAGAGAAATAAATTTAATTTTGCTGGTGAATACCACTGTTTCATTATGACTTCCTGTTATTGCAAAATCCAGTTACTGATCTTTAAACGAATATTTTCACCATCATGATTTAACTCTATGATTGCAGGTAAATCTATTTTTTGGTTTTTATAGGTATAAGTTGAATAACTCGGAATTTTTAAATTCCATTTATTATTGTTTTGCATAAATTCAGTTGATACTAATCTGCCAGAATTGTCTAATTTATCATTAATATTGTTAGAATAACCTTTTAACCAATTATGGAGAGAGTTAAAAGGAATATTAACATTCGATACTTTCTTCATTAAGTTCTCAATATTAGTGTCACTATAACGGTTACCATTTTTATTAATGAGTTCGGCAAAATCAGGCTCCGATTTTAACGTTAATATATTTGTTCCGACCGGAGTAGTTAACTTAACTTCAAAATGGTTAACGGATTGTTGGGTAATTAAAAATCGCCCGTAGTTACGAGTTTTTTCACTTATTTGGGCAATACTGCCATTAACACGAAAGGTATTTATCTGTTCAAGAGTTTGTTGATGAGTCTTCCATTGTTGTTCAATTGATGCAATATCTTTGGGTTTAGTGATCTGGCAAGCCGTGATAATAAAAGGTAAAACTAGGATAAAAGCATATTTGATTTTAGACATGAATTATCTCTTGTAGTTGAACGTTTGAATTATTTTATTATAACTGATAATACAACAATAAGAAAAAGTAACTGTAAATTAACGTTTGATATTTTTTTATGTATAATGTTATGCCAAGGACGCTTCATAATACAGCTATTGATTAAAATAAAACGCAAGAAGAAACAATGCAATGTCAATTACAATATTAGGTGTTAATCATAAGACGGCTCCATTAGCATTAAGAGAAAAAATTGCTTTCCCTAACGAAACAGTAGATAAAGCACTGTATAGCCTTTACCAACATCCTCTAATTGAGGGGTGTGTAATATTATCAACCTGTAATCGAACCGAAATATATCTAAATTATGAACACCAAATAGATTATATTAGATTAAAAGGATTTGTTGAAAATTGGTTAGGTCAATTTCACAATGTTGATCTTGAGCAATACAAAAACTCCCTTTACTGGTATGAAGGTCAACAAGCTGTTGAACATTTAATGGCTGTAGCAAGTGGTTTGGATTCAATGATTATTGGTGAACCGCAGATCTTGGGGCAAGTGAAAGTTGCCTATGCAATTGCACAAAAAAATCAGTGCTTGTCGGTGACATTAGAAAAACTCTTTCAAAATATTTTCCATGTAGCAAAACTTGTGCGCAGTCAAACTGATATTGGCTCTAATACGGCTTCAGTTGCCTATGCTGCTTGCCTTGTTGCGCGTAAGTTGTTTACTGACACATCCAAATTAAATGTCATGTTAGTAGGAGCAGGGGAGACAATAGATCTGATTTCTCGTTATTTAAAACCTCATGGGTTTAATCATGTTCTTGTTGCTAATCGTACACGTGATAAAGCATTAAAATTGGCTTCCCTTATTGATGCAGAAATTATTTCACTACCTGATATAGCTCATCGCCTTAAAGAGGTCGATATCGTTATCAGTTCTACTGCAAGCCCATTACCAATTATTGGAAAAGGAATGGTCGAACGCACCTTGCAGGTAAGAAATCATCAGCAGATGTTATTTATTGATTTAGCGGTTCCCCGTGATGTAGAACAAGAAATTAATGAACTTGATAATGTGCATTTATATACGATTGATGATCTTCAAAAAACGGTTGAAAATAATTTAGAACAACGCGCCATGGCAGCTCAAAAAGCACAATATATAATTCAGGAACAAGCTGAGCAATTTATCGACTGGCTTAAAGCTCGTTACGCAATTGACTATGTTAAACAGTATCGCAGTAATGCACAAAGCATTAAACGCGAATTAGAGATCAAAGCGTTAAATGCTATTAAGCAAGGCGCAAATGTTGATGAAGTCTTTGCTGAGTTTTCTCATCGATTAACAAATAAATTAATCCATGCGCCAACCCAAACTTTACTTAATGCAGCAACGCATGATTGTGAAGACTGTTTTAAAGTGTTAAGCAAAGGATTAGGTTTGAAAAGTCATTAGTGAGTTTTTGATATGTAAAAAGGGAATAGAACTGCTTGGATCAACTGGAATTTTTTGAAATACCCTCTCCTTGTAAACGCGTTTGTGAAACCGATAAACAAGGTTATTGTATTAAATGCTTTCGTTCTAGGACAGAACGATTTAATTGGTTAAGTTTTTCCGATACTCAAAAGCAAGAAGTGCTTCGCTTATGTAAACAAAGGGCGCTAAGACGGCGTTATCTATTATTGCAACAGCAACAACAAAAGATCCAAGATACAACCTTGCAAAATGAACTCAATTTTTAAATCCTGACCTTGTTATCTATTTTACAACGGGATAACTTGTAATCTATAACAACTCGGAGTAGCATTTTTTAAACCAGCAATTATTGCAAATAATGAGTCATCATTGTTAATTAAATCGAGATCTCAGCTATGAAAATGTGTATTGCATGTGGCATGCCAATGACTTCACTTGGTGATTATCCTTTGCATGACATGTCTAAAAATTACTGTAAGCATTGCGCTCATAATGATGGCACAATGAAAACGTTTGATGAGAAATGGCAAGAAGTTGCTCTGCGTTATGCTAATAATCATCATATCGATTATTCAATAGCTAAACATACTGCATATGTAATACTAAAAAAATTACCTGCTTGGAAACGAAAGTGGTAAAAAGTATTTATTTTTACTCTAGAAAATGTTTATTAGATTAAATCTAAGAATATTAGCTAAATAAGCAGGAGTTGTCTGCTTATTTAGTAATCCCATATAAAGTAAAACTTATTTGAAACTTAAACAAATCTTAATCAATAAATCTAAAATCTTGTAGCCTTTGACTAACAAAGATCAGCATATCATCAAATCCAGAAGTCCAATATGACCAATCATGACCACCATTGCGAGCAATAAAGGTATAGTTAATATTGTTTTTCTTGAAATTCATACTTAATAGTGTATTGCCAATAAGAAAATCATCCTTAGAACCGCAATCAAGATAAAAATAGCCCTCAGACTCCAATTTATTCGATGTAGTATTTAAAATATCATATTTATCATAAAACTTATTATTTACTCTGCTTTCGCCTACAAGGTTTAAACCGAATGCTTTGCCATAGCGTCGATTGTATACATTCATATCCATTGAAATTATATCTTCTTTGGTTCTAAACGCTCCGCTTAAGGCTACCGTCGCCTTAAAAAGGCCGGGATATTGTAAACTATAATAAACAGCGCCAAATCCGCCCATTGAAAGTCCACCAATGGCTCTAAATTTGGGTAAATTATTTACTCTGTAGCTTTTTTCAATTTGAGGCATGAATTCTTTGATAAACATATCCTCATAAAGAAACTGGCCATCCGCATCATTCATATAATAGGTATTATTTTCAAAAGACCCATTTCTAGTTGCATCAGGCGTAACAACAATCATGGGCGTTATCTTTCCAGAATTGATTAAATTATCCAAATGAGCTTGTAAGTTACCCTGAGTATAAGGATCGGTATGAATACCATCTGCGCCACCATGCAAAAAATAAAAAATAGGGTATGTTCTATTAGAACTATGATAATCTGGAGGCAAATATACCGTATAATGGACATCGTTACCTAAAATTTGACTTTTTATCGTTTTACTAGAATCAACAATACCCTGTGATGAAAAACAATTTGTAACATATAAAACTGATAAGACGCATACTAAAAAGATATTTTTTAAAAAACTACAAAGGTTGTATTTCATAGGATAATTCTCCTTTTTGATTAACAGATTGAGCAATCATATACCGCTGATAATCATTGTTAGGCAATTAAGATTGAATTTTTTGAACTCTGTCACATTATTATTAACCTATAGCAATTTCAGATGGAATTATGGAATCCGATTGAAGATAATTTGTATGGCATAATTAAATATACAAAATCTGTTATTCAAAATATTAATATTGCTATGTAGCTATCAGTTATAGCGACATATCTATACTATTAAACCTAAAGGATATAAACGCTGGCAATAGCTTGATTTTTAGGCAAACAAAGAGCTTTATGATAATAATTGTTGCAGATATCACAAAGCTTAGTATAATGCCCACGTTTACTTATTTACACTTCTAATGCCAGTGTGGCGAAATTGGTAGACGCAGCGGATTCAAAATCCGCCGCCCTTAAAAGCGTGTCGGTTCGAGTCCGACCACTGGCACCAAATCAATCAGCACTAACACTCTTTTAAATTCCTTAAAATACATTGAACATAATAAACATAAAGCATACCTATCTTATTATTCATTAAGCATCAGTAAGAGAAATTTATAACCCAAATTTTAGTTATATTTTTAGGTGTATTAATGCAATATACTTAGAAAAACATATATCTAAAATTATTATGGCAAGAAAAACTCTACCATTAACTGACATACAAATAAAAGCAGCCTAGCCAAAACAGATAAGGATTATTCTTTATTTGATGGTTGCGGTATATACCTTTTAATCAGAGCAAATAACTTTGAGATTTGGCGTTTTAAGTATACGCGCTCGTATACCAAAAAAAGAGGTATTACTCAGTTTTGGTAGTTACTTTGATATTTCACTACAGCAAATAACAAATATTATAGAAATTAATGCACTACAACCATTAAATAACAACAATAAATACGAAACAGTTAAGCAAGTTTGCCGACTAATTAATGAAATAATGTATTATGCTGTCAATATGGAAATTATTGATGATGACTTACTGGCTAACATTACCTACCTATCTCATATCCAAAAATCAAAAATCTTTTAGGTTAATTTGTCATTATTTAGTTTATTCATGAGTAAATATTAAATTCAACATAATGATGATTCTCTCCATGCTGGTTTGATTGTTACTAAAAGGGTAACCAAAAACTAGACAATTAAGTTAGCGCTGAAATGAATGGGTACGAGTGATTTTTGGAATGTTTCGATATGAACTTTTGACTTTCCTCTCCTAAACATGAAACTTCCTATTGGCCACTACACAAGAGGAAATCAATATTTATAGGAATTCAAAATCTTTCTACAATAACTATAGACAAAAAGTATTATAAATCACTTTAATGAAATTTATTTTTAAGAAATTTATTTTTAAAAACATACACCATAAACAACTAAATTTTACTTGGCGATATTATAGTTTCTTAAGTTCATAAAAGAGAAGTTCAATAAATGATAATAGATATTAAATTTCTAAAAGCAGTTATTTTCATAATAAAGACAACTAAAATAAATATCATTCAAAGTTTGGAATTTAAAATAAGATAACAATTGATAACTCATGGAATAAATAGTAGATTAGATTTCTATATTATTTAGATTATCGTTATAGTGTATAAAATAAAAAATTATAGTTATCATGAAATATTATTTATTAATGACCACACGGCAGTGGCAAGAATTACAAAAACAAAAAGAAGATAATTCAATCATTCGCCCCAGATCTTTTATATTTAACACTATTATTCAAGATAGTAAGCTAAAACCCGTCCGCTATGATTATAGTAGTAAGATGGATGACATTATTAAATATTGCGTTAAACATCAAGATGAGTGTAAAAACCTATACCCAACCCTTGAAGAGCTTGGTTTATATTATGGTACGAATACCTATAATAAAGATGATAAAAAGTTCTCAGCCGCCCTAAAAGAGGCAATAGAGTCACAGCGGGCTATTTTATTTGAAATACCGATTGAGCATCATTCTGGTATGTTACAACCAGAAAATAATCCTATAAAATCAGATGTTAATAGAGTGCCTCGTAAATTAACCCCAGATGAAGTAAAAGCTTATGAACTTAAAACAAGATATGATAATCAAGATAATTATATTGAATTTACAGTTTATAATTTAGCGAACCAACCTTTTACTATATTTGATAATGCTAGTCAGAAGATGTTGAAGCAAGGGACGTTAGACAGCAGTGGTTACGCTTATGTTAGCTTACCCGTAAACGCCCAATATGTTGATATCGTTTTTGATAAGCAGCAAGATAATCGCCCATGGTATTATGATGTACCATTACAATTATTAGGAGGGATTCGTGATGCAGCGCAATCTGTATCCGATTTAGCATGGGATTCCTCGACGATTAACCTAACAATGAAATATGGTTTTAACGTCGAAACGGAGAATCCTCTTCAATTTGGTAAAGTTCCTGAAGCTGAAACTATATCAGGTACACTTACTCATGGCATAACCCAGTTTCTAGTCGGTTTTATTCCAGCATCTAAAGCGCTCAAATTTATTAAACCTATATCGAAAATGGGTAAGCTAGGTCAAAGCACGATTGCTGGCGGGGTCGCTGATTTTACGGTTTTTGCACCTCACGAAGAACGGCTATCAAATTTAGTCCAATCGTTCAAAGAACTACAAAATCCGGTCACAGAGTATTTACAAGCTAATCCTGATGATAGTGCAGCCGAAGGACGTTTAAAAAATGTTTTAGAAGGGTTATTGCTTGGTTCGCTAGTTGAACCTTTTTCCCATTCATTGCGAACATTAAAATACGCAAGAATTAAATGGATGGTGTCGGACGTTAAAACAAAAGCTCACTATAAACTTGAATGTGTAACTAATGAAACGGTAACTATTAAAACTGAATCAGGTAGCAAAGGCAATTGGAATAAAGAACTTAATAATCCTCAACCTAATAAAATATATATTGTAGATGGTAATAAAAAATATCATACTGACCATTTAGGGAGAGTGGTAAGGGTTGAGGCGACGCTTAAACTTGATAAATTAGACAGAAATACTTACCAACAATTGAAAGCAGGTAAACTAGGTAATGCCGATGATGAAGGTGGTCATTTAATTGCTTCGATATTGAATGGACCTGGCGAAAAAATTAATATGTTGCCAATGAATTCCAACCTTAATCGTAGCTTATGGAAAAAGCTAGAAAATGGATGGGCTAAATCATTGCAAGAAGGTAAAACAGTTAAAGTTAAGATAGAGCCTGTATATCAGGGTACAGATATAAGACCAGAGAGTTTTGACGTATTATATTCTATTGATAATAGGCGTTGGGTAAAGACAGTATTATTAAACCAAGCAGGTGGATAAAATGACAAAAACAGACGATCAATTAAATAATGAAATTGGGCAATTACTTTTTAAATCATCACCTAATGGAGCAAAAAAAGTAATTGCTCAATTAGAATTTACACCAGAGATGGATGCTTGTACCTGTATATTTGATTATTATAATCAAAATGATGAATTAAATTGGTATACATTGAATAGTGATATAACGAGCCCTTTAATCAAAGCGGTAAGAGAGCTTAGGCAATACTATATTGATAATAACCTAACTAATGGCTTACCTGTGTGGAGAGGTTGTATTATAACTGTTGATATTGAAAATGCTAAAATTGATTTTGAGTTTAAGTATGAACGATTTATCCCTCTTTTTGAAGATGACGATCTTAAAGATTAAATAGTTAGGCTTAATCAGATAATAGCAAATCCAAATATAAGCACATTTTATATATATAAACACATTACTATAATTTATCTTACTGTATATTAGAGTCTTAGTATTTGCGTCTAGGCTGAACGTCGAACATTCGCGACCATAGCGAGCTGGCGCAAATATTCATTATTGAACAAGTAGGGGGATGCATGGCAAGTTTTACAAGAATTTGGATTAATTGCATCTTAACTAAATGGATCATACGAAAAAATTAACCTCCTGCCAATGAATGCTAATCTTAATCGTGGTGAATGGAAACAGATGGAAAATGAATGGGCTAAAGCCTTGCGAAAAGGTAAAACAGTCAAAGTTAAGATAGAGCCTTTATATGAAGGTACAGATATAAGACCAAATAGGTTTAGAGTATCATATTCTATTGATAATAAAGGATTTTATTATTTAGAATTTTATAACCAAGCGAGTAAATAAATATGATAGATGATCTTTATAATAAAATAGGGCAAATATTAGTTATGAGTTGTCCAGATGATGCGGTAAAAATAGTAACGGGTATTCAAATTTCAAAAGAAAATGATGTTGGCGGTTACTTTTTTAATTATTTTGATAAAAAAAATAATAAAAAAGAATTTTTGCCTGATCCTAAAGCTACAGATGATATATTTCATACCATGCTAGAAATTAAAAAATATTTTATTGATAACAATCTCACTAATGGGAAACCGATCTGGGCGGGTTGTATCGTTGAGATAGATATTAAAAATTCAAAAATTAATTTTGAATTTAAGTATGAACGATTTATTGGTCTTTTTAAAGATGATGATTAGTCTTAATCATTAAAATAGCTAACCCAACCACATTCCATATATATAAATACAGTTTTATAATCTATCTAACTGTATATTAAAGTATTAATTGTGTCTAGGTTGATCCCCGAACATTCACAACGCTAGCGAACTGAAGCAAATATTCATTATTGAACAAGTAGGGGATGCATGCCAAGTTTTACAAGAATTTGGCTTAATTACATCTTAACTAAATGGGTCATAGGAAAAAATTAACCTCCTGCCAACGAATTCAAATCTCAATCGTGGCGAGTGGAAAGCTTTAGAAAATAGATGGACTAAAAACTTGCCAGAAGGTAAAACAGTTGAAGTTAAGATAGAGCTTATATTTCAGGGTACAGATATAAGACCAACTAGGTTTAAAGTATCGTATTCTATAGATAATGAGCGATTTATGCAGATAAATTTATTAAACCAAGCAGGTGGATAAAATGACAAAAACAGACGATCAATTAAATAATGAAATTGGGCAATTACTATTTAAATCATCACCTAATGGAGCAAAACGAGTAATTGCTCGATTAGAATTTACCCCAGAGATGGATGCTTGCACCTATTTATTTGATTATTATAATCAAAATGATGAATTAAATTGGTATCTACTGGATGACGATATAACAATTCCTTTAATTGATACTGTAACAGAGCTTAGACAATATTATATTGATAATAACCTAACTAATGGTTTACCTGCGTGGAGAGGTTGTATTATAACTGTTGATATTGAAAATGCTAAAATTGATTTTGAGTTTAAGTATGAACGATTTATCCCTCTTTTTGAAGATGACGATCTTAAAGATTAAATAGTTAGGCTTGATCAGATAATAGCAAATCCAAATATAAGCACATTTTATGTATGTAAACACAGTGCTATTATTTATCTTACTGTATATTAGAGTCTTAGTATTTGCGTCTAGGCTTAACGTCGAACATTCGCGACCATAGAGAGCTGGCGCAAATATTCATTATTGAACAAGTAGGAGGATGCATGGCAAGTTTTACAAGAATTTGGCTTAATTGCCTCTTAACTAAATGGATCATACGAAAAAATTAACCTCCTGCCAATGAATGCTAATTTTAATCGTAGCTTATGGAAAAAGCTAGAAAATGAATGGGTTAAATCCTTAAAAGAAGGTAAAACAGTTGAAGTTAAGATAGAGCCTATATATAAGGATACAGATATAAGACCAAATAAGTTTAGGGTATCGTATTATGTTGATAATAAAGGATTTTATTATTTAGAATTTTATAACCAAGCGAGTAAATAAATATGATAGATGATCTTTATAATAGAATAGGGCAAATATTAGTTAATAGTTACCCAGATGATGCGGTAAAAATAATAACAAAAATCGAAATTGTAGAAGAAAATGATGTTGCTACTTATGTTTTTATTTATTTTGATAATGAAAACAATAGAAAACAATTTGTGCCTGACCCTAAAGTTACAAATGATATATTTCACACAATGCTAGAACTTAAAAAGTATTTTCTTGATAATAATCTTACTAATGGAAAACCGATTTGGGTGGGATGTATCGTTGAGATAGATATTAAAAATTCAAAAATTGATTTTGAATTTAAGTATGAACGATTTATTGATGTTGATGATGATGAATAATATTAATCATTAAATAGTTGGGCTGAATTAGATAATAGCAAATCCAAACATAAGCAGTGCTGTAAGTACTCTACTGTGTGTTATAAAGTCTTATTATTTGCGTCTAGGCTGATAGCCGAACATTCACGATTGTAGCGAAATGGCGCAAATATTCATTATTGAACAAGTAGAAGGATGCATGGCAAGTTTTACAAGAATTTGGCTTAATTACATCTTAACTAAATGGGTCATAGGAAAAAATTAACTTCCTGCCAATGAATTCAAATCTCAATCGTGGTGAATGGAAACAGATGGAAAATAATTGGTTTAAGGCACTACAAGAAGGAAAAACTGTTAAGGTTAAAATTGAGCTTTTATATAGAGTAACAGATACTAGACCCACAGACTTGAGAGTTCTGTATTCTTTTGATAATGGCAAATTTAATAAAATTACTTTTAAAAATTCACCAGGAGGAATTTAATGACTAAAGAAGATCAAATTTTGAATCAATTGGGAAGTATCCTAATTAATTCAGGACCTGATAAAGCAAAAAAACTTATTATGCATGCAGAACCTAATGCAGAAGGAGATGTATGTAAATATAAATTTTATTATGTAAATAAACGTAATGAACAGCATGACTATGATCCAGATGGCATTGCCGAAATTGATATTTTAGATACATTGGTTGAATTAAGAAAATATTATCTTGATAACAACCTTTCAAATGGTGAACCTATCTGGGTTGGCTGTATCGTTGAGGTGGATGTTGAAAAAAGTAAAATCAATATTGAATTTAAGTATGAACCATTTATTTTTGATGAATAATATTAATCATTAAATAGTTAGGCTTAATCAGGTAATAGCAAATCCAAACATAAGCACATTTTATATATATAAACACATTATTATAATTCATCTTACTTTATATTAGAGTCTTAGTATTTGCGTCTAGGCTTAACGTCGAACATTTGCGACCATAGTCAACTGAAGCAAATATTCATTATTGAACAAGTAGAAGTGTGCATGGCAAGTTTTACAATAATTTGGCTTAATTGCATCTTAACTAAATGGATCATAAGAAAAAATTAACTTCCTGCCAACGAATTCAAATCTCAATTGTGCTTATGGAAAAAGCTAGAAAATAGATGGGTTAAAAACTTGCCAGAAGCTAAAACAGTCTATGTTAAGATAGAGCCTTTATATGAAGGAACGAGTTTAAGGCCTGAAAGCTTTTATATAACCTCTTCAACTGATGGTGAGACTCTATCTGAACACACATTTAAAAATGCACCTAGAGGAAAATAATGTTAAAAAATAATAGTATTTATAATGAAATTGGCCAACTGCTATTCAATATAGCTCCTGAGGGAGCAAAAACAGTCATAATGAAAGCTGAGCTGTCTCCTGACGAGGATCATTGTAAGTGTCAATTTGATTATATAAATAAATCAAATGATATTAAACGATTTCTTGGTGGCGCTAGAGCTAATCGCGATATGTTAGATTATTTAGTGAAATTAAGACAATACAGTATTGATAATAACTTAACTAATGGTTTACCAGCGTGGGTAGGCTGTATTGTTACTGTCGATATTGAAAATGCTAAAATTGATATTGAATTTAAATATGAGCCATTTATTGAAAGGTAATCTTATTCATTAAAGATGATGATAAAACCTTTTTATCTGTTTGTAATGAAATTCATAATCTTTCTAAAATATATCCACCAAAATAGTATCGGATTTTCAGATTCAAAATATATATTCGCTGGATAAGCGGATATATCAGCACTAACTACTTTTGCTTTTAGTATAGAATTTTCTTGTTTTGGAGTATATTTAGAATTCGACTTTTTAGATAGTGACACAGAAGTATTTTTTGTAACGACAAGTTTTAATAGTGAATTCAGTCAAGCTTTTCTTTTTCATATCAGGAAGATGAACTTTTAAGAAAAATTGATATATTTATATGACGTACACTAATTCGTATAATTTTTTTAAGAGATAAGGTAAACTATTTAAAAAAAAGAAAAATAAAATGATGAGAAAGTCGAACCTATTTTAATTATTTTAAACTAAAGATGATAACATTTTATCGACAAAGTAAAACACGCAATGATTTAGTTTTAGAGTATGAGTTAACGCCATCAGCTTTAGATAGATAATATAATAGACTACAAAAAGTTTATTCAAAACCACAGGTAGTAAAAAGCACGGAAGATTATGAATTGTTAGCCCATGAAAAAAATAAATGGTTATTGACGAGAAATTACATGATGATAATTGTTTTATTGACAATGTTGAAATAAATTTTTCATATAAAAACTCTTCAGTTTCCATATTGTGGAAACTAACATTGATATAGTGTTTGTTATTCGTTATGTACTATTGAAATAGTTATAGATTTACAAATGGACTTTTAATATGGCAATAAAACATGACCAAGATAGTAGTTCAGGGCAAAAGTTATTACGTATGTACCAAATATTATTTTCGGAAGATAAGTGCCATTATCAATCTGAATTAGGTAAACTACTAAATTGTTCTGCACAAACAATTATGCGATTAGCTAATGAAATAGAGCAATTAAGTGCTAGTTGTTTTCAAACGGGGCTTGATAAAGGGCGCAGATGGTACCGCTTGCAAGCTAAACACCATAATAAGTTAGGACTTGATTATCAGGAACTGCACTATCTAAGTTTATGCCAGGAACTTTCCAGAGCTTTTGTTCCGCAAAATATTTTTAAGCGTTTAGATCAAACCATTTTGAAATTATCAACACTTTTGTTACAACTGGATTCTGAAAAACTTCCGTATACAAATAAACCCATCGTTTTTTTTAGCAAAGGAAAGATTGATTATTCTACACATGATTTGATCATTGAGAATTTATTAACCTGCATCAGATCTCAATATTTTTGTCATCTTCATTATTTATCCGATAATAATCCAAATGGAAAAAATCATTATTTTATACCCAAAAAACTTATTGCAATGAATAACGCTTTATATGTTTATGGTGCTTGCACTAACAATGCAGGCAAAGAACTAATCAATACAATGTGTTTAGCTATTCACCGTATAAAAAAATTAGACTTAATTAAACATCAAATTTGTATAGCTATTCCTGATCCTAATCCAAATACTTTTGGCTTACCATGGCATGAACCTCGTACCTTTACCATACAGTTTAGAAAAGATGTTTCAAACTATATAAAAGAACGAGTATGGGCCGTACAACAAAAAATAGATGAGTTAAATAATGGTGATATTACATTAACGATTACCACATGTAAGTGAACCAGAACTTATGGCATTGGTCAGAAGTTTTGGTGAAAAGGTTTTATTCTTCAGTTTAGTAGAGTAATAACAGTTGATAAAAATAATAGTGAAAGAATCTAGCATTAGTAATTTAAGTGAGGAAACAAACATGGCATTACCGTTAATAATTATTGGAGCAGCAGCTGCGGCAACAGCGTTTGGTGGAAAAAAAGCATATGATGGGTATAAAACTAAGCAAGAAGCCGATAAAATTCAGGAATCTGCAATTCACAAATATAATAACAGAAAAGAACAACTTGATAAAATACAACAGAATACTGATGAAGCATTAAATAACCTTGGTGATCTGGAACTGAGCATTGGTAAATCAATTGGTGAATTTGAAAAATTAGCTAAGGAATTATTAGTAAAATTAGAAAAAAGTGGTTATAAAAACCAAAAATTGACTATCCCATCAAACCAATTAAAGAAAATTAGTGATCTTTCTATTTCTACGACTGAATTTTTAGCAACGGTAGCTGCTGCAGGCGCTACCGGTGCTGCTGCAAGTTTTGCTGTTTATGGTGGAGTGATGGCATTTGCTGCAGCATCAACAGGTACCCCTATTGCAGCATTGTCAGGTGCCGCTGCCTACAATGCAACAATGGCTGCAATTGGCGGCGGATCGCTTGCTGCTGGAGGTTGGGGAATGGCTGGTGGTGCGATGGTATTAGGTGCCGCCGCAGCAGCCCCTATTTTAGCTGTTGCTGGTTTGGCTTATGCATTACATGCAGAAAAAGCATTAGCGAATGCAGAAGAACAAAGCAAAGAAGTTAATAAAGCCTTAGAAAAAATGGACTTGGCCGAAGCACGACTCAACAAAATAACTAATTATATACAGCGAATTAATCTATCACTGACTATCATTAATAATACTTTTATTGAATATTTCGATGCCTTAAAAACAATGCATCAAACTATTATGAAGCGTCATCAAGGGGAAGATATCTCAATTGATGAATCTAAAGAATGTCTTCAGAAGATTGATAACGGGTATGCATTGGCGGCCATTATGACTGAAATTATTACCACTCCGATTTTTAAACCCCAAGTTGATGAAGATGGAAAAGCGGTTATTAAAGATGGACAAATTCAATTCGAAACTGATGAAGATGGTGGAAGTGTAATTAATGAAACAATTTTAGATTCAGTTTTAACTGAACAGCCTAAAAAATATAATGGAATTTTATTAAAATAATTATATATCGCCGGATATTTTCCGGCCCTTTTCTAAGGAACGTCTATGTATAAAGCTGAAATAGACTGGAGTCACGAGCTTCATCAAACTGTTGTTAAATCACTAGCGACTTCTTTTGGATTAGATTTTTTATTATTTAAAGATAAAAATGGCGGTGATGTCGATACTATCTATAATGTGAGAAAGGGGATTTACGCGACTGAAAAGGAAAAAGAGCGATATGATAATCGTGGGAAATATGATTCTCATAAATATCATTCACACCGTAATTATATTGCAAAAAATAAACAAGGTAAAATTGCTCATCAACAAGGGAAGTTATGTGATGAATATACAGGTAAAGTTTTTAGTATTAATGAGATAAAAAATCTAGATCACGTTATATCTAGAAATGAGATTCATGATGATGCAGGTAGAAATTTAGCAGATATGAGAGGGGAAGATTTAGCAAATGCTGAATCAAATCTTTGTTTTACTAATGAAAATATTAATAAAAAGAAGCAAGATAAGTCGATGGAGCAGTTTATTCTGAAACTACAAAATGAGCATATTGAAAGACAACAAAAAAAAGCTGAACTCAAAAATAAACCTCATTTAACCGAACAAGAGCAAAAAGAGTTAAAAAAATTAGAAAATATAGATAATGCTGATTTAGCAAAGATGAAAAAAATCGATGAAAAAGCGAGAGCAGATTATAATAAAAAGATAAATCGTGAATATTATACAAGTAGTAAATTTTTAAAAAATATCACTAAACAGGCTGCTATTTCAGGTTTTAAAATGGGCACAAGGCAAATGCTGGGGCTAATTTTGGCTGAAGTGTGGTTTGAACTAAAAGAATCAATTCCTGATATATATGAGCGAAATCGTCAATATTTTACCATCAATGGTTTTATAATTGATTTAATGAGTACATTTAACAATATATGGCATAGAATTAAAAAGAAGTTCCATACATTTTTTATAGCTTTTAAAGATTCGGCAATAGGTGGAGTGTTATCAAGCGTTAGTACCACCGTGATTAATATTTTTTTTACAACACAAAAACAGATCGTGAAGATACTTCGAGAGATTTGGGGAAACTTAGTACAAGCAATTAAATTAATATTCTTTAATCCTCAATCATTACCTTTAGGTCAATTAATAAAAGAAGTCGGTAAAATTGTTGGTGCAGGAATAGCTGTCTCATGTGGTGTAATGATTAACTCAATGTTATCTCAAGTTATTACATTCCCTTTTGGCGCAGAAATAGCCACTTTTTGTAGCACCTTAGTTACGGGTATTATTACACTAGGGGTAACTTATTATCTTGAAACTGGCGAAATTTGTCAGAAGATTTGGTCATTTTTAGATAAATTCTCTGATAACAGCACTAAAAGAATTGATTTTTATCGTGAAGTTAATAAAAAATTAGACTGTTACCTATTAGAACTTTACCAATTAGAATTTAACATTGATACCGAACAACTTGAGCTCTTTTCATTACGTTTATCTTCAGTCAATAATGAACTTGAACGAAGTTTTATACTAAAAGAGGAAATTGATAAACGAAATATTAAATTACCATATGAAAAGGGAAATCCTGATTCCGTAAAATCGTGGTTAAATTCATTATGAGTTTTTTAACACCTTTTCCTTGTGATAAATGTGGCATGTGTTGTTGTCATGTAAATTTATCACTAGAAACCCAATTTTTGGATCGAGGAGATGGTATTTGTATTGCTTATAATCAGCATTTAAAATTATGTCGTATTTATGATGTACGCCCAGATATTTGTCGAGTAGATGAACAATATAAAAAAAATTATAAAAATAAATATACTTGGCAGGAATTTATTGAATTAAATCAAATAGCCTGCCGTATTTTATTATCTAAATAAAAATTTTAAAGAAAAACTCTTCAATCTTAGTTATGACATTCTAAATATTTTCTAAATTGAAATGATTTATTGTATATCTATTTTATTGAATTTATTTTGTATTTATTTTAGACAGTCCCGATATTTTTTAAACAAAAGGTTATTTAAATCGGTAATATATAAATTGTGACGTAGCGTTAGTTGAGCTACGAGTATATTAAACTTCTTGATTACAGGTAGATTGATTTTCGGAACTTGAGTGTTATTATAAAGTTATAACATAAGTAAGAATTAAATCAATATTTGTAATTGAGCTATATTTTAGTTTCTTTATTTCTTTAAAAATACTAAACGTTCTTTATTCTTCATTTTGATTAGTTTTTTAACTTTACTACGCAAATATTTTTATAATGGGTAACGGTTATACTTTATGATTTAAGTATATTAATGTAGCTATATCTGATAAATGTGTTACATGTGTAAATAATGGTAGTTTTTTCCTGTATTATGAAGAAATACAGTTAAAGAGGGCAATAAGTTCCTGTATTAATAGTGTAGTTAAGTATTTTGAATCAATATTTTTATATTAAAATTGACTCTGGATTGATGAAATTATGATTTCTGCTATTTCATATTGTGTATCTAACAATTTCTCATAATTTTTTAAAGTCAATATTCCCGCTTATGAAATAGAACAAGTACCTCTTAGGTTATTAATGTATTCTAACAAATTTCTAGTAATATTATCTAATGTCCCATTAATTTCACTTTTTGTTCGGTCTCTATTGAATCAGTTAAATTTATAGGTAAGTTTTTAGTCTTAGAAACCTTTTTATTTTAGGATTAGAAAACTTGAAAATAGCACTGATAACATCCAAAAAATTGTCTGTTATTGTTTAAACCACCTTGATTGGCGGTTTTTTTGTTTTTATGGACAGTAAAAATATAAACATACATGGTATAAAGCCTTATATAACAATGCTTACAAGAAATAATGGATAGTATGCACAGTTTTTATATTATTTTAATGAGGGAGAGTAATTTCTTAAATGTTCAAATGTGAGGACTGAATTTTGGTCAAATTTTTATATCTGCGAAAAATCGACTTTTAATCTAAAAAATAAGTACTAAAAATACCTAATTTAAGGGCCATTTTTTTTAGGTATACGAAATGAATTTTAAATTATTAACTTCCTTTAATTAAAAGTGTTTATAACATTTTTTTAAGTTAATAAAATTCAATAAACTCAAATGGTTACTTTTAGCGCTGCCTGGCTTTCTACTGTATAATATTTTACCGTAGTCGATAAAATAGCGATTGATTTCTATTTATCGATATTTATTATTCGTTTTTATCTATTTTTTATTAAAAGAAATAACATGGTTAGGTATATATTTAATTGAAACATATATTTGTAATAGACAAATTAGAAAATTTTCTTGAAAATACTCAGCGCACCTAATACACTGTATAAAAAAACAGTGTTAGGGTGCGAGTATGGATGAAATAACCAAAAACTATATTAAATTAGAGCGCGCAGAGTTTGTTAGCAGATTGATGATTGACTCTGATTTGTCAGAAAAAGATGTCAAAATTGGTTTGTGTTTATTGCATGAGCTTTTGTATAAAATGATAATGAATACCAATACCAATACCAATACCAATACCAACGATGGTGGAGCATAGTCTTGTTATGATGCTGCATAATTTTTTGTGATAGGGGAATATTAATAATTGTATAGTTTGGTATATCGCTCGGCTCTAACGTTGTCACAACTGATTACAATGTAACAAATGAGTAACTACAGTCAATATTAGTACATTACAAATATTGTTTGGCTGTTATCCTACTGATTCTTTTACTAATGCGAATTGTGGTTTTTGATTTTAGTGTGGACATTTCATTGATTATTATACCCTTTAACTACTAATTAAATTAACCAGAATTTTAATATAATTCTAAATTAATTCAGAATGTTATTACGGTTATTTCTCCTGATGTATTTTGTCGTCTTGAAGTTTTATTCCTAATTCGATGTTCTTTTACAAATCGGCTCATAACCCTTTAAAACATGATCTTTGATTATTTTAACTTTCATAACTGAATGTTTTGTGTATTTGTCAACAATCATATTAGCGTTATCAAAACTTATTGATAAATTTTGTTTAGGATAAATTATTTCCTTAAATAGTGTTTATTTGGTTTTATTTAAAGCAATTAGATATGTTTTTTAAGATATATAATACAGTTTCAATATTTTAATAGGTTGAGTAGACCTTTTTACAATAAGGGAAAATATGCTCAATTTTGATGATTTCGAATCTGTTATTTCTAGAATTTAAAGATTTTCAAGTTAACTACCTTAAAAAGGTTATGTAAGAACTGAGATACAACTACAAGTGTTATTGTAATTAAAATACAATACTTTACTTTCAGATATTGTTTTGAGATGTACTATTGAAACTGAAGTAAACGCTTCTTAGTTATTAACAGGCTAGGGTGAACCAAGTATAAATGGGCTACAATCAATAAAAAAGTTATTTTATCTTGTGATATGTTTACGGAAATAGGGCGTATTTTAAAATTAAAGAAAGAAAATGCGATAACAGAAAATGAATTCGTACTATTAAAAAATTGTGTATTTAAAAAATAAAATATAGATTTATTCAAGGATAGAATGATGAAAAAAATTATTACATTGACTTTATCACTAGCAGCATGTCTTTTATTTACATCTTCTAGTTTTGCCGATTATGAAAGCAAACTAGCAAGAGAATTAGCTTCATGGATAAAAAAGGATTTAAATAAAAACTATGGCAATTTTCCAATAAAAGTTGATGATAAAATATCATTGACAAATATAAGTTCAAAAGGTCGATCAATAATTTACGATTATCGTTATAAAGCTAAAAGCGTTAAATTTAGTCAAAAAGATGTAGATTCATTTTCGGAATTATTGTTTGATGAAGAACTTTGTCAAAATGAGGAGATAGTTTCATTTTTTAAAGAAAAGGATATTGAGTGGGTTAACCGATTCACATTTAAAGATAAAAAGACAATGTCATCGTCGTACCATATTAAAGATATTTGCGACAAAATCTCTACTAATGATTTTTAAATCAATATACTCTAATGTCAATAAGAAAAAAACGGCAAATGGCTGTTTCAGAAAGCTTTTTAAGGTGGTGGACTAATCCGTGAATCATTTATTACAAAAGATGAGGGTGAGGGCATAGCCTATAAAACTCTATAAAAGCGTAAACCGCAACTAATCAATGGATGACTAAAAAACAAGATCGGTGAAGAATATCTGATTTTGTTAACACTTGGTATCAATTGTACAGTTTAACGCTTAAAGATAGAGTAAAAACTTATTGAGTTTATGTGAAAATCAATCAACTACCCAGTTGCCAAAAATAGTATGGCTAAATTATTTACTGATTGCCATAAAATAGAATGAGCGGTATATCGGCGGTTGTGTCCGGCTATACTCGGTAATGGTCAATTATATCCTGATTATCATTAATTTTTTGGTTCTAAATGCATGACATTAGAATTCAAAAATCTCTCTTAAATGCGTGTCAGTTCAAGTCTAACTGCTGCACAAAATCAATCAACAGTAACATTTTTTTAAATTCTTGAAGCATTTTCAAAACTAGTTAACACAACGCTTAAAGCTTGTTTTTTCATCCATTAATACTATCTTTTTAAGCAAAAAATGGGATATATTATTGAAATAACTTAAAGAATCTTTTTGATTTGATATACGCAAATATGAAAATGACTATCAAAATGATCCCATTGACTAAATAAACTATTAAAAGAATTGAAAACCACATGCAAGGATAAAAGTCTTTTTGTTTTTTTATATTCTAACCAAAATTATTAAGAATTTAATCAATTTGATTAATAATAAATATTTACATGATCCTCTCCGTCATTACTCAAATTACCGAAATCTGATTACTTATTTAGTCTATATACTTAAATGATATAACAATATAACTATTTATTATTATTTAAATATTTCTATCTAATTATAATCAAACTCATCCAAATAACATCAATGTAATCTATTTTTGTATTGAAATCAGACAAGGATGGAAAAGTTATGTTCTCTTTCCTATCATTTAATGAAAAAATTCTAAGAATTATTGTTGGCTATATTTTTATCTTAATAAGTCCTTTAGCTATAGCGGCTATCGACGAAAAATCTGATGTATTAAACGTTGGTATTGATTTGACTTATGCACCTTTTGCGTATTTAGAAAACAATCAAGCTGAAGGTTTTGATCCTGATTTTATGCGATTGTTGGCAGAAAAATCCCATAAAATAGCTAATTTTAATGATACTCGAATTGAAAATATCATTATTGGGCTTGAGTCAGGTCATTATGATGTTGTTGCAAGTGCATTATATGTAAATGCGACGCGTGCTAAACAGGTTGATTTTATTCCGTATTTACAAACTGGTGGCGTTTTGCTTGTTCGACAAGATGATAATTTTAACCCGCAAACTTTAAAAGATTTATGTGGTAAAAGGGTATCTTCAATGAAAGGGGCTGCGTGGATTGAAACCATAAATCAGGTTAGTCAGACATATTGCAAACCTAACAAGTTGAATCCAATTGTTGTGAAAGAGTATCCAAGCGCTCCCGAGGCCTCACAAGCATTACTCTCACGAGGTGTCGATGTTCAATATGAAGATGCAGCTGTAGCCAATATGGTTATAAATCAGCTAAACAATACATTGAAAATTACCAGTAAGAACATGCTTAATCCAGTTTTAATCGGTTTAGCCGTTCGTAAAAATGATCTGGTGTTTAAACAGAATCTGGTCGATCTTATTAAAATGGTAAAACAGTCTGGAGAGTATGATGCTTTGCTTAAAAAATATAATTTAGCTTATCCTAGTCAAACTTTATTAAATGACAATTTAGACTATATCGCAACGGATCTAGATGGCAATCTAAAAAACAACAATAAGATCGAACAAAAAGGCTTTAATTGGAATTATTTCTTTAACGAATTAATCAATCCAAATTTTGTAAAAGCCAGTTTTACAGTTATCTCTTTAAGTTGTTTGGCGTGGATAAGTGCGCTACTTTTTGGTTTGCTATTGGCATTAGGTAATCGTTCAAAACAGTTTATTTTAATCAAAGTTACATCATTGTATATCTGGTTATTTAGAAGTTTGCCATTACTCGTTTTACTAATTTATATTTATAGTTTACCAAGATTTTGGGAAGCAAGTAGTATCATTTTATCTAATCCTTTTTGGGCAGGGCTTATCGCTTTAGTTCTGAGTGAAAGTGCTTATATGGCAGAAATTCATCGAGGTGCGTTACAAGCTGTCTCAAACGACCAAATAGATGCTGGAAGAGCTTTAGGATTAAGATACTGGGCGATTCAAACTAAAATTGTATTTCCCCAAGCATTGAGAGTAGCACTCCCACCGCTGACTAATCAATTAGTCACCATTATAAAATTAACATCATTAGTGTCTGTCATTTCATTAACAGAAATTCTATTAGTTGGCCAACAACTTTATACTCGTAATTTTCTGGTAATTGAAACATTAACGATTGTAGCGATTTACTACGTTGCAATCGTGACAATCGTGACTTGGTTAATTAAACGCTTTGAGGTTTATTTAGATGTCACTAAAAGGGCTAACAACGAAAAAATCCAATTTATTACCCTTGATTCCGTTTCCAAAAAAGAGAGTGATTCTTTATCAACAAATAAAACGAGTAAGTATGTATTGGAGTTGCAGCATTTAAATAAAAGTTATGAACATACTAAAGTATTAAACAATATAAATTTAAATGTCAATTGGGGAGATGTTATTTCAATAATTGGACCATCAGGCTCAGGCAAAACAACCCTTATAAGAACTATAAACGGGTTATCAAATTTGGATGAAGGAACAATTCTATTTGAAGGAGTTCCTTTTATTGACGGACGAAAATTACATGATAAACAATTTTACAACCGTATTGTCCACTTGGGGATGGTCTTTCAAAATTATAATTTATTTCCCCATAAAACGGTCTTAGAAAATTTACTTTTAGCACCTCAATATCATGATAAGGATCTAGATAACAGCAAACAATTGGCATTGGCTTTATTAGATAAGGTTGGAATGCTAGAACATGCCAATAAATATCCGCATCAATTATCTGGAGGACAACAGCAAAGAGTTGCAATTGCTCGAGCACTTGTTATGGAGCCCAGTATTATGTTATTTGATGAGCCTACTTCAGCTCTGGATCCTGAACTGGTTAATGAAGTCTTGCTCGTAATTGCACAATTAGCAACGGAAGGCATGACTATGTTAATTGTCACCCATGAAATGTCTTTTGCATTCAAAGTGTCTAATCGTATTATCTTTATGGAAAAAGGTCAGATAATCCATGATGATAATCCTGATGTTTTAAAAAATAGTGATGATAAACGTTTACAACAATTTTTAAATCAGAATGAACATTAATTTGATAAACATGAATAGGATCAAATGAGGTATAAGTGATGCAGGAATTTCCCGAAATTGGTATTTTACATCGTCGTAAAATCGAAGCCGAAATAATCAAGCCGATCTATGAAATATTAATAAGAAATTACGGTAACAAGGCAGCTAAAGCTGTTATTGAAGAAGCTGTTGCAAAAGCAGCTATTGACGCAGGAAAGGAGTTTGCTGCAAAAGAACCCAATGGCACTAGTGTTGAAAGTTTTGTAGCATTACAACATCTTTGGGAACAAGATGATGCATTAACAATCACTGTTGTTGAGAGTAGCCATGAAAAGTATGATTATAATGTACATCGCTGTAAATATGCCGAAATGTATAAAGAAATGGGATTAGCTGAAATCGGTTTTCTATTATCGTGTAACCGTGATAGTAAATTCATAGAAGGTTATGCACCACAAGTTAATTTAGACCGTCCTCATACAATTATGATGGGTGATGGTATTTGTGATTTTCGTTACTGTCTGCGAGTTAAAAATGATGAATAATATACAGCCCCAAATTAATATAAAACGTCTTGAAAAGTTATTAGATGATTTTGCAAAAATCGGTAGAACGGATAATGGTGGAGTGAGTCGTTTAACATTAACAATGTTAGATAAACAAGCACGTGATTTATTAATTCAAATTAGTCAATCTGCTGGCTTCAAAGTACGCATTGATGCAATTGGAAACATCTTCATACGCAGAGATGGTCTAAAGGACTTACCCGTTGTTATGACAGGCTCTCATGGTGATAGTCAACCAAAAGGGGGGCGTTATGACGGCATTTATGGCGTATTAGCTGGTTTGGAAGTGCTATTAACATTGAATGATTTTAATATTAAGACCAATCATCCCATTGAACTAGTCATGTGGACGAATGAGGAGGGGTCACGTTTTGCACCTGCCATGATGGGTTCCGCTGTTTTTACGGGAAAACTAAAACTTGAAGACGCTTATGTAATTAAAGATCAACAAGGAATTACAGTAAAACAAGCTTTACAAAAAATAGGCTATTTGGGAAGTGATAATACTGAAAATTATTCTATTAAAGCTATTATCGAGGCTCATATTGAGCAGGGGCCTATATTGGAACTCGAAAATAAAACTATTGGTATTGTTAAAGGTGCATTTGCCCAACGTTGGTACGAAGTAAATTTGACTGGTTTGGCTACTCATGCAGGAACTACACCAGTAAATATGCGCCAAGATGCAGTTGTCGGCTTGTCTGAATGTGTAACCGCTTTGAATGAATTAGCTTTGAATCCAGACAGTAAAGATATTCGCTTAACAGTTGGTATGATAACGGTTAGTCCTAATTCTCGTAATGTTGTTGCTGGACATTGCTTTTTTACTATTGATTTACGACATTATGATTCAGATTTGTTGGAAAGTTTTGAAACACAAATGTACGCTTTATTATCTGAAATAACAAAAAAATTAAATTTAAAACTTGAAATCAAAAAAATACTGAGTATGCCAGCCATACATTTCGATCCCGCCTGTATAAACGCTGTAAAAAATGCATCGGTAAAAAATAATTATTCTGCCATTGAGATGATTTCAGGAGCAGGTCATGACGCATGTCATTTAAGTACAGTCGCCCCGACTTCAATGATATTTATTCCTTGTATTAAAGGGATAAGTCATAATGAAGCAGAATCGATAACAACATTATGGTGTAAAGCTGGAGCGGATGTTTTACTTGATACATTATTAGACTTAACACAATAATTTATCTAATTATTTTAAGTAAAGTAATGGGCGTGTTTAGACAATACTAATTTATCAGTTGCCATAATAAAATATGAAAAAAATTGTTTCATTACTTTTAATCAATAGGTTATTTATCAATAATGGTTGTACAACATACTGAAAAACCTATTGCCAAGCATATTATGGAAAATCTGCCTGTTATATTCTAGCAACTTAATGCTGGTTTGTATTAAAATGGATTTAACTTACTAATTTAAATTAACTATTTATCCAGTAAAAAAATTAACTAATGCTTAGTAATTGGGTATTTATATAATATGTGATTAATATATGGATTAGTATAAATTGGATTTGTCTAGGAAAGAAATTGATGAAAAAGATTATAACGATAAAGTTGTTTTTAGTAGTTTCTACATTGGTTTTCATTATCACGAGTTTGATGGGGTATTTTAACAACGCTTTTATACCCGAATCTGTTTCTTATTTGAAACTCATCTCATTGATCATTATTTTGGTTTGTTTGGTTGGTTTCATTAACATACGGCTGTTTCATGATAAATGGTTACTTAAAAAAATGGTCAAACCTAAAGTAATAAAAACGGTTCAAAATAATGAGAAAAGTTACGAATTTTTAGATTATAGGATGAATCAAGGTGTTGCTCTTATTTGGGAAAAAGATGCAATTTTTGCAAATTTTAATTTACCAGGTAATAGCAAAAATTTTAGTGGTTATATAAAACAATTAATTCTAAAAGAGGATGGTAACTTTTATCTATCTGTTGCAAATGGTCATAAAATTGAACAAATTGCATTTAATGAACTTACATCGACGATTCAAATTACGATTAATGCAACACATTATAGTTTCAAATCCTTATGTAAAGATGTGTTAAAGTTAGAATTAGATAAAATATTTAAATTTGCTGATCATGTTCGAAAACAAGTATCTCTCAATGAAAAATATATTTTTACATTTGATCCTCCGACAAAAGTCTTGTTACCCATAAATAACAACAACGAACTATTTGAAATCGAAAAATACTATATTTTTCATAATAATGATAAAGCAATCTTGATGAAAAATGTATCAAAACAGAAAAGAACTTTAGCACCAATTGAGAATATTAAATGTAAAATAGAGTTTGAAAACGGCGAAAAAATTGATATTAAAAAATGGTTAGAGTATTTGTGTGATACAACTGATATTAATTAAAAATACTTTGCAGTTATTGAAGTAATAATTAAATATAGGTTAATCATTAAGAGGTAAGGAATCAGGTTTATTATTCAATAAACTGCTACTTAAATTTTTTTGTTAAATAATCTAGTACAAAAAGGCAATATAAATAGCAAGGTATCTGTATTGCCTTTTTTACTAGATTGGTTTTATTTCATTAATGCATTTATCTCTTCTCTGACAAGAGGAACCGTTAATCCTACAATAATTTGTATAGATTTGCCTTTGTTTACGATATTTATTGCACCATTACTTTGAAAATATTCGACGTCATACACTAATTCTGGATTGTTAATTTGAACACGAAGCCGAGTTGCACAATTAGTTAAATGTGAAATATTATCTTTTCCTCCTAAACCTTCAAGAAAAGCTATCGCTTTCTGTCTAATTTCATCATTTTGTTTTTCTTCCTCATCTGTTTGGGTACTCGTTGTTGAGTTATGTTTACTATTTTTATAATCAGCTTTAGTAAACAATTTTATATTGGTATCTGCGCGTCCCGGAGTCATTAAATTAAATCTGAGGATAAGAAATTTAAATACAAAATAGTAAATTACGGTGAAAGTCAAACCAATCACAATTTGAATAACATAAGTAACCCAATGATTTGCACCTAATGGTAACCAATTTTGGAAGATGAAATCGATCACACCTAAATAGAAATTTCCGGATACGCCAAACATAAACATGATTGTTGCCATTGTTGCAGCTAAAAGAGCATGAGCTAAAAATAGCATTGGTGCAATAAATAAAAAAGTAAACTCAATGGGTTCAGTAATACCGGTCAAAACTGCAGTGATTGTTGCACCAATTAATAATCCAAAAACCATTTTTTTATTTTCAGGTTTGGCGGTTGAATAAATCGCCATCGAGATGCCCGTGCAACCAAATACCTTTCCCATACCAATAAGCATAAATCCGCCTTGAGGGAAAAGTTCTGTTAATGGTTTAGTGCTATCTGCAAATTCTGAAATGTGTGAAATCCAATAATTTACAGTCCCGCCATCAGTAACAATTGGACCGAAGTAAATTGGGCCATAGACAAAATGATGCAAACCCGTTGGTATTAAAATTCGCTCTAAAAAAGTAAATAGCCAAACACCAATAGCCCCAGAATTTAAAATAATCACTTGTAGGCTTTGTATTCCACTTTGGATTGGAGGCCAAACAATAACGGTTAATATAGCTAGTATTAGCATTAAAGGAAAACTAAGAATGACAATAATTGGGGTTCCAGTAAATACATTTGCCCACTCAGGTAAACGTAAATCATAAAAGCGATTATGGAGCCAAACGGTGAAACTTGCAGTTAAAATTGAGCCAACGATTGACGTATCTAAAGTTAAGACACCACAAATTTGAATTAATCCAGCTTGCCCTATTTGATAATTTATCCCTAATTGTTCACTCCATACATCAATAATCCCACCAATAAAATAATTGAATGTTAGATATGAAATAAAAGCTTCAAGTACTGCACGCCCTGATGCTTTTTTGGCTAAAGCAATAGGTAAACCTAGAGCGAAAAGCATTGGCATATTTTGAAATAAAACCATCGATGCCTTTTGTAGTATGCCAAGAATTTTTACATATGTAGAACCCTCAGTAGCGAATGGAAACAAATGGGGATTAAGTAAAACAACGGTTAAACCTAACAAAATACCGGCAGCAGGAAATAATAAAACCGGAACAAACATTGCTGCACCAAAGCGTTGAATTGTATTTCTCATATAGACATTAATCCTTTAACAAATTGATTAATATTTATTTTAATTTATTGATAACTTATGCTAACACTAAGGTTTGATAGCAAACCTAGTGTTATTTGTTTCAATTAAATTAATTATTTAAAAAATTGAGGTAGATATTTTCTATTTTCGTTTAATATTTCTTCGACGATTGTCTTCGCTTTAGGTACATTAACCACTGTTCTATTTAGTGTTAATGCATTAATAAGCTTTTGCTTCGAACCTTCATACCAAGCATCAACGACAAGTTTTTCATAACCTAATTGAATTTCAATCATTGCTTTTTGGAATGTTGGAATATTACCGATAGTAAACGATTTAGGTCCATCTGATGTGAGCATGCATGGGATTTCAACCATTGCATCATCTTGAATGTTATTAATAGCGCCATTGTTAGGAACAATGACAAGGTAGATATCGCCTTTGTTATACGCTAAAGATGATGCTACGCGGATCATATACCGACCATGTATATCATCATGAAGATCTTCCCCTTGAATTGAATTTTTTTCAATGATGCGACGGCACATTTCAAATACTTGTTTTTCTCGTCCATTAATAACCTGACGAGCTCGGGTATTATTGATATCCTCTTTGCTAACCATTTTTTCCGGATACAAATAATATTGTAAATAAGTGTTTGGTAGGAATTCTGGATTATCCCTTAGCATTATTTCCATATTCTTGAAAGTTGCTTGCCAAGAAGGGTCATTAGCAATAACCGAATCAACGGCGCTAATACCCTCTTTTAAGATAATGTCTTTAATCTTCTGAGTAAGATCTTCTCCCTGTTTATTTTTTATTTTTGTGAACCAACCATAATGATTAAGACCAAAATATTCAGGTACAAAATCCCAAATTTGACAGCCAAGTAATTTGGCATAACTCACCATTATAGCAGCAGGCATATCACAGATATTTAAAATTCGTTTGTCATCAGGAAATTCTCTATTTAAAGCTTCGGCAACAATAGCGGCAGGGTTAGTATAATTTAAGATCCAAGCCTCTTTTTGATAACATCGGATTTCACGAATAAGATCTATCATGTCACCAATAGAACGTAGGCCATAAGCCATTCCGCCTGCGCCACAGGTTTCTTGACCTACGCACTGATGCGATAGAGGAATTTGCTCATCACGTTCCCGCATCTTCAATCCACCCGTTCGGATTTGCATAAAAAAGAAATCGGATTTTTCAAAAGCCACTTTTCTGTCTGTGGTATAGATAAATTCTTCAAGCTCTGGATAAAGTTCCTGAAACATTATTTTTGTTGCTTTAGCATTTAGTTCTTGGCGTGGTGCGTCAATATCATAGAAAACAACTCGTTTTAAAGGAAAGTTATCTTTTTCAGTAATCAGACTTCTCATAATACCTAACGTATAAGTGCTTCCCGCCCCAACAACAGTTAAATTTATCTTTTTCATAGTTTTTCCTAATTGTATTGTTGATTAAAAAACAAATAAAGTACAAATATGTTATCAATAAGTATTATTTAAAATAATACTTATTTAATACAAATGTGAAAATGATCACAAAATATTTTTAACCTCAATTTGCTAATTAAATGATAAAATGACATAAATTTAATCTGTTGAGACTTTAAATGGCAAAACCACTATACCGACAAATAGCTGAAACCTTTGAACAAAAAATTTATTCTGGTGAATTGGATTTAGAAGATGTGTTACCTACAGAGCAGGCTTTACAAGACCTCTATAAAGTCAGTCGTGTGACTGTTCGCAAAGCGCTTGAGCAATTGGAAAATCTTGGATTAGTAGAGAGAATTAAAGGAAGTGGGACTTATGTAAAATATAATTCAGCCAAGCATGATGCGATTCAATTGAAAGGATTTGATGAGAATATTACTTCGTTAGGTCGAATAGCGGGTACAAAAGTAATACATTTCCAATTAGAACAAGCTTTACCGGCTATTGCTAAACATTTAAAAATAGAAGTTGGAGCGTCAATATTTTCAATAATACGTATAAGAACAATTGATGATGAGCCAGAAATTTTAGAACAAAGCTATATGCCACTCTCATTATTTCCTGATTTAAGCGTTAAAGTCATGCAATCATCAAAGTACTATTATGTAGAGCACCAGAAAGGCTATCAAATATCCCATAGTAAGCAAGATGTAAAACCCGTTTTGGCGACAAATATCGTTGCTAAACATTTAAATATTGATACAAATCATCCAATATTACGGCTTCGCTCAGTGAGTGAATTAAAGACGGGTGAAAGGTTTGAATACAGTATTCAATATTTAAGAGGATTTCAGTATCGATTCGAATATATTGCCCGTAGGGGATTAGGTTAACATGCTATTTTGGAAAATATATCACTTAAAGGTGTTTTATATAAATACAAAAGTCCTAATATTATTGTAAACTGTAAAAATATCGTATAATTTATGTTAAATATATTTTATAATCTATAAAAATTTAGAGCGTTAGTGCTCCATTAGTTAATCGCTTTTTTATAATTTCAAGTTCTCCATAATTAATTCATTGTTGTTTAATCATAAATTAGGTAATAGGAGTAAATAATGAAAAAAAATGTAAGCGTTAATAAACTGACAATATTGATTTCTGCACTCTATTGTTCTCTATTTTTTTCATCATCATTCGCTTTTCAAAAAGGCTCAACTGAGGATTTTTTAGGTCATGAAATAGGGATTACTTATCATACTGCTGAGCAAGCTGTAAGTAGTAAGGCCTATTTGCCAATCTATCCAAAAGAAGGTACTCCTGAATTTGAAGCAGACAAGATTGCTTATCTTCATGGGTATAACCTTAAAGGAACAGAACGTTGGAAACAGGCAACCACAGATGCTGATTTGCATACCCCAAACGTGGCTAAAATTTTTTCTGCTCCTTTAGGTATCACAATTTCACCTGAAACAACTCCAACTTTATATAAAATGCTAGGCGATCTTCTGGTGGATTCAGCGGATAATGCGACTAAAACAGCGAAAGAAGCATATAATAGAGGGCGTCCATTTGTCTACTTCGGTAATCATAGCTGTCAACCTGAAGATGAAGAAGAACGTCTACGTCAAAATGGATCGTTTCCGTCTGGTCATACTTCATACGGGTGGACTTTAGCATTAGTTCTTGCTCAAATAGCTCCATCACACGCTGAAGCAATTATAAAACGTGGATATGAATTTGGTCAGAGTCGTATGATCTGTGGTGCTCATTGGCAAAGTGATGTGGATGCAGGACGACTTGTGGGGGCGGTTGAATATTCTCGCTTACTTACTATTCCCAAATTTCAAGAAGATCTTAAAAAAGCAACAGAAGAAGTTCAAAATCAACTTAATTTAGTTAATAAATAAAGATGAATGATATGAATTTTTATCATTCTATATAATGATTAGGGAAAGTAATGGAAAATTATTTTCCTTAATAGGTTAAAAAATAATTACCGAACAAAGAATTAAAAATTAACTAATATGTATTAACTATATGATTTATGGTTATTTTTAATAAGACTATTAATATCCCATTTTTGTATAACTCTTTTTATATAATTCTATATTATTTATTTAAAAATAAGGTTGAGTTATCCATTCCCAAAAAATAAAAGTGCTATCTATGAGGTGATAATACAATTTATAGAAGCGTATCCGCACCATTATTGTATAAATTTCACTCAAAATATTGAGGCTAATTTAAAAAAGTAAAATAATCAGATAAAAATGGTTGCAAATTATTATAAAACAGGTAGTTTATACATTACATTTGGTTATTTTTTGTAAACTTTTGTAAGTTACTAATTGAATCAATATCAGTAGAATTACTCCAGTTATAATGATAATCATGATGTCAAATCAAAATTCTAAAAAACTCAATATTAAAAAAATATAGAAATATTAATCATTACAAAATAATGTAGGGATTATAAAAGGAGAAAGGTATGAAAAATGAATCATTCGAATTCATTAAACAGTTGCATGAAAATTTTATTTATAATCATTATACTTTAACAGTTGATGAGATATATTTAATTATTTCTTTATTAATTGTTGTTCATAATGAACAATCAAACCATTACAGGTATAATGCCACCATTTTTTTCAGTATATTTAATATGTTATCTAATAATTCTCAATTCCTTTATACAAATAAAACGTTTTATATGTAATATAATAAGATATTGACTAATGCAATGTCACATAAAAAGATAGGATAAACTAATGAACGATAAATTGCAGAAACTCTTAGATGAATATAAACTAAACTATGATAAATTTGGTTTCGGTCATTATTTGGACTTTGATCACACCGAAAGTGCTTTAAAAGTCGGTTTAGTAGGATGCTTTTATTTAGATAAATCTTATAAATCTGAAAAGCGTCAAGCAATTAACCAAGTCCTCGCATTATATGATAAAAATTGGGGTGACCACCTCACTCATGGCTTTGGGGATGGTGATCCCAATACTCTATATCGTTATCAAAATATCAGTTTAGCTCAAAAAATAATACTTAATAACGGATTTTGTTTAGATACTTTAAGTTTTTATTGGAGTAATGTAGATAAACTATATCTAATCCCTGATTATTTAATTAAAGTTTTATCAAGAGCAGAATCTGTTGAAAAAGAATATAACACAGTGAGTTATTTACAATTTTACTTGCCAATTTATGAATTAAAATATTTTGGTGTTGATAAAATGGTAGAATTCATCCGACAAGTCAGCCAAATTTTAAAACCTATGCATGGTTTTTTTGGTTTAGGTATAAGACAACGTTATAAATATTATGATTATCAATATTTAGAAGGTGAGTTAGCGCGTAAATATTTAGGTTTAGATATTTCCACTGATGAAGAAGATATACATTTTAGAGACGGATTTAAAAGTATTAACTGGCTAACTATTCTTAGTGAAGAGCTTTTTACTGAAAAATTAGGTAGTCTCGATGACGTTAAACAAAAAAATAGTGATGAAAGCGTTATTTTTCATCCCTACGATGGGGGAGTCGTTGTTCAGGCTGGTGAAGTACCAGAATTTTGTGATATTGGTCGTAACCCTTATCCTGAACATTATGTTAATGCTAATGCTTTATTAAAACAAGCACGTGCTCCAATGATTGCTTCATTTGGTTTTACATCCAATAATGGTAAAATTCAAGATAGCCAAACTTCTAAAGAATGGCAATCTCGTTTTGACGATGTAACCCCAACTGATCTTCCTCCAGAGGAATCTGAAGAAGAGGAAAGTGTTGGGATAAATGAAACTTGAGATGTGTCTATTAAAGTATGTTTTATCCCAATAATTAGGCTTTTTTAAACTAAATTATAAAATACCTGATCTTTTACCATTAACATTAGTTTTTTTGACTATTGTTGAAAAGTTTTAGATCGGGTATGTATTTTGATTTAAGTCTATTTTATATAAAAAAATGGTTAATTTTAAATTGTAGTTTTATTTTATAAAAAAGCTTTATGCTAAAAATAGAGTTTATAAAAAAATCGTTTTAGATACTAATATTAGATGTAAGATTATTGCACAACACAACACAACACAACACAACACAACACAACACAACACAACACAACACAACACAACACAACACAACACAACACAACACAACACTTAAAAAGTTTAAAAAATCTGAATGTTTCCAATCATACATAACTTTTCATTGATATCAGAAAATTTAACTCAATTAAAAAGACGAAATGGTATAGACTCCTGAATATTTTTTACAAAATTAATCATAACTTATTTATATAATTAAATTTTTAAATATCTTTAACTCAATTATTTAATTACTTAAAAATTTTATTCATAATTTTATTTTTATTTCTAAAAAGAAATTTTTTCTGTAATTGGTGGTTAGTTATTTATGCCAAAAGGTTTCAGGTTATGGTTATATTTGAGTAAAAATCAATTTTTAGGCCTAATGATTTAAAAAGTACTTTTGCAGAATACACAAAATCCAAATTCTATCTACAATTCACAATTACCATTGTTGTTTAGAATTTAAAATTGGCGTGATTTTATAATGAAACGGCATAGACTCCTGAATATTTTTTACATAGTAAATTATAACCCAATAATATAATTAGATTATTTAAAATAACTTCAACCCAATTATTTAATCACACTAAAATCCTGTTTATAGCCTAATTGATCGCTTTATAAAGCCACTATTTTTGATATTTGAAAAATCAGTTATTTTGTCAAAAAGTTTCAGGTTATGGCTATGTTTGAGTAAAAATCAATTTTTAGGCCTAATGATTTAAAAAACACTCTACAAAATACTTATGCAGAATACATAAAATCCAAATTCTATCTACAATTCACAATGATCATTCTTTCTTTGAATTTAAAATTGGCGTGATTTTATGATGAAATGGTATAGACTCCTGAATATTTTTACAAAATTAATCATAACTTATTTATATAATTAAATTTTTAAATATCTTTAACTCAATTATTTAATTACTCAAAAATTTTATTGTTATTTTTAAAGAGAAATTTTTTTGTAATTGGTGGTTAGTTATTTATGCCAAAAGGTTTCAGGTTATAGCTATGTTTGAGTAAAAATGATTTTCTAGTTACAAATCTCAATAAAAATTCGGTGCAAAATATTTAATAAAAAATCAGCAAAATCCAAGTTCTGTTAATCCTTGTTTGATCATGTTTAAGTAACAAATATTTAATGATTTGTTATAAATATAATTAATAATATCAGTAAGTTATATGTGTAATTAAACTTAAAGAAATATTAAAAAAAGATTGCAAAAAACGTAAAAAAGCGTATTTTATATGCTCTTTAGATTATTTTTTAACGTAACTTCATAAAAATATTTAACTAATAATGGTAAATCATTAAAATAATCAATTTTTTAGTAAAAAATAATATTAAATAAATATTAATAATAAATAGTTCAATAAAACAAAGTTTTATTTGCAGCGCACTTGAAATATATCGAGGATAGCATGGATAAAGGATTAACCAATTTGGTGAATCAATTGGGTAATGGTTTAAGTCGGGGCTTAAAGCAAGGTTTAGTTAATGGAGTCGGCCATAATCGCTATACGTTAAATATTGATGGTTTGTCTGCTGAGGTATCAGTTTTACAAGTTGAGGGTAATGAGCAACTTAACCAGCCTTGGTATTACACCATTACCTTTACCAGCTCGGATAAACAACTTTCTGTTGAGCCATTTCTTAACCAAAATGCCCGTTTGAGTTTTAATCCTGCTAATTCTGGCAGTTTAAGCGACTTTGCAACTCAAGGACTTAATGCACTTAATTCCTTAACTTCGGCTAATCCATTAGATGCATTAAAACAGTCTGGGCCATTAAAACAGTT
>NZ_JACFPX010000068.1:0-261 GCF_016101765.1 Gilliamella sp. B14448G11
GAAATGATCAGATTTTTTATACATATCTTTATTTTATTTGTATTATTGGGATGAATATTCTAATTGTTGGTATGGTTATGTTTATTTTTGGATTTGATCATGAACTGGCACTAATTGGAATAATTGGTTTTATTACTTGTAGTTTTGGTTTATATCTAATTATTCCTGAATTCTACCAAAATGCATTTTCCCGTCTTGGTAATCCCATTATATTTAATCGTAAGACGGGTAAAGTGTATGTTAATGAAAGTTACTTTTTTA
>NZ_JACFPX010000022.1:0-47690 GCF_016101765.1 Gilliamella sp. B14448G11
AAGCCAAATTAAAAGGCCTGACTCCGGTTGAATATCGAAATCAGGCCTTACAAGCCGCTTAATAAAAGTGTCCAACTTTATGGGGGCACTTCATTAAACTGAAGGTTTTTTATTTTAGTTAAGCAAAGTTAATCTTTTAAACTTCTTAACGCCATTTCTTATATTGATTAATTAGATTATTAGTTGAATCATCATGAGAAGTAACAGGTTTATCATCTGCCAATTCAGGTAAAATGCGACCAGCTAATTGTTTACCAAGCTCTACACCCCATTGATCGAAACTAAAGATATTAAGAATAATACCTTGTGTAAAGATCTTATGTTCATACATAGCAACTAATGCTCCAAGAGTATAAGGTGTTATTTTTTTCACGAGAATTGAATTTGTTGGTTTATTACCCTCAAAAACTTTAAACGGTACAATTGATTTAACTTCATCAAGTGTTTTACCTGCTGCAATGAATTCTTGTTCAACTTGCTCAGCGGTTTTACCAAACGCTAAAGCTTCGGTCTGCGCAAAAAAGTTAGACAGTAATTTCGGATGGTGATCACCCACTGGATTATGGCTGATTGCTGGTGCAATAAAATCACATGGGATTAATTTAGTACCTTGATGAATTAATTGATAAAATGCGTGTTGACCATTAGTCCCTGGTTCTCCCCAAATAATTGGGCCTGTAGTATAAGACGTTTTATGTCCATTACGATCAACACTCTTACCGTTTGATTCCATATTTCCTTGTTGGAAATAAGCTGCAAAGCGATGCATATACTGATCATACGGTAAAATTGCTTCGGTTTCTGCTCCACAGAAATTATTGTACCAAATACCAATTAACGCGAGTAATGCTGGAATATTTTTCTCGATTGGCGCGCTTTGGAAGTGTTTATCCATAGCATGACCTCCAGCTAAAAACTCTTTGAAGTTGTCAAAACCAATTGATAAGACAATTGACAAGCCAATTGCAGACCAAGAAGAATAACGACCACCAACCCAATCCCAAAACTCAAACATATTGGTAGTATCAATACCAAATTTCTCGACCTCTTTAGCATTGGTTGAAAGTGCAACAAAATGCAAAGCAACGGCTTTTTCATCTTTAGCTGCATCAAGTAACCATTTACGAGCAGTCTGAGCATTTGTCATGGTTTCTTGTGTGGTAAACGTTTTAGATGCCACTAAGAATAAAGTGGTTTCAGGATTTAAACCTTTAAGCGCTTCAACAATATGAGTACCATCGACATTCGAAACAAAATGCATTGTTAAATGATTTTTATAAGGGCGTAATGCTTCGGTAATCATATGAGGACCAAGATCTGAACCGCCAATACCAATATTAACTACATCGGTTATTGCTTTACCTGTATAACCTTTCCATTCTCCGCTAATGATCTTTTTACTAAACGATTCCATCTTAGCCAATACTGTGTTGACATCATCCATCACATTCTTACCATCGACAAAAATCGGCGTATTTGAAACATTACGGAGCGCAACATGTAATACAGCGCGGTTTTCGGTACGATTTATTTTCTCACCGCTATACATGGCATTAATAGCGCCATTTAAATCACATTCATCAGCAAGTTTATAAAGAACCTCTAAAGTTTCTTGTGTCACTCTATTTTTTGACAAATCAACCAAAAACTCATCTTCAAAAGGAATACTCAGTTTTTCAACACGCTTAGGCTCGTCATTTAAGATTTGCGCAATTGTCTTTTCATGATGCTTTTCATAACTCGCTTGAAGAGATTTCCAAGAAGAAGTGGTAGTTGGATCAATTGACTTTAACATATTTAATTCCTTAATTAATATAGCACTGCTATCCATAATATAACTATGCCTAACATGATGCAAGATAAGGATTTTATCTTTTGTTTTTTACAATTACTAAGATTTTATCCTTAGCTTTTTAAATTGATTGATTTCATATTTTTTCGTTTACTGAATACATGTTTAAAATACTAATAAGCGGAAAAAAGTCAAAATAAGACGACCAAATCGGTAATTTCTTATTGCCTATAAATATACAGTCAGAAAAACTACTTATTTTCGGCAAAATAAATATCAAAAAGAATACTCTAAATTCAAATTTGCTGGATATAAGAACTGGATATTTTTATAACTTATTTTTTTAAATAAAATAAAAGCATTATCACCAAATTTGTTGCGGGTAGACGTGCCCATTTATGCTCATGAAGTTCCCATTTAAGAGCGCCTTGATAATTATTAATCAGCAAATAGTTTTAATTTATTAATTATTTCTACTGATTCGTTTTCAAACCGAAATGAAACAAATGAAGGAATATTTGAACAGTTTTTTTCTAATTGATTATTTACTCTTATCTCTGGATATTGTTACCTATAATGCCTACATTCAAGAGCTAATCTCTTCTATTATGTTGAGTAGATTTCTTTCTGGATTAAGTATTTTATATATAGACATTTTATTTACTCTTTTAAAAAACATATAATTTATCGGAAATTATAACTCATTAGGATTGATTGCTTTAATATGTTTTTCCTAGTCCTCTTTTGATATTGGTTGCAATAATAAATAAGGGGCATGGATGTATTTACTATCAGTGTAAACTTGGTAAATAACTTTTTGAGTTCCGCTATGAAATAATGTAGAGGGTTTATTCGGTAAGTTTTCTAAGTTAAATTCTTTCTAGTTCTTTTCATCAATAAAAAACAGTTCTTGTTCACGTATTTCAGTTGATGTTAATTTGTGTAGGATTTTATTTTCTAATTATATTACCAAGTTTATTTCATAAGTTAATTCCACTAAATCAAATAATAGCGCTCTATCGGTAGTGAGCGCTTCTTTTAAAGCTTGGATAACTTTGGCATTATCATGACGATAGTGACTATAGCCATAATAAAAATATAGTTTATATAGCATTCCATAGATCTGTTAACTTGATTTGGATAATTAATGCCATATTTAATTACTCCATCTTAAGCAGAACTATAATCAAAACGAGCTTTTTCAAAACTAGATTCTTGTAATTGCGTTCTGGATAAATCAATAAAGTTATATCTAGCTAAATGATTTTCGGAAACGGGTTGCTGCCAATATTGCCATTTTTTTGAGTACTGAGTCTATAATATTTCATTGATCTTATTTTTATTTCCTATACTACAAAATCAATAATAGATCGAAGAATATCTATATTTTAGAATTTTATTTATCTATTAAATGGTTTTCTTTTTTATTTTACGTTCACCAGTGAACAGCATGTTTTTTTACACATTTTTAATTATTTTCCATAATCGATATTCTCCACATCTATATACAAACAAGCTTTGTAAATTAACTTCCTTTTAATCATCAACCGTCATATTACGTGTTGTTAAATCATATGGTGTTAATTGATAGACGTAATAGTTAAGCCAATTACTAAATAGTAAATAGGCATGACTGCGCCAAGTGGCTTTAGGGGTCAGATTTGGATTATTATCAGGAAAATAATTTTCTGGAATATTGGGGTCTATACCGGCTTTAATATCACGAAAATATTCGTTGGCTAAGGTGAAAGAGTCGTATTCCGGATGCCCTGTTACAAATGCCATGCGTTTATCTGCCGTGGTCATTAGATAAGGTCCTGTAATATCGGACTCGGCTAAGATTGTTAAATCGGTGTAATTTATAATTTTATCTTTGGGGAAATCAGCATTACGTGAATGCGGTGCTAAAAAGGTATCGTCAAATCCTCGAGATAAAATCGCATTCGGCTGAATAATGTGATGTTGATAAACGCCTGATAATTTCTGGCTGCGAGTAAATTTTGGCAAATCATACAAAACGTTTAAAGCAGCCTGCACAGCCCAACAAACAAACATTGTTGAAGTTACATGTTCTTTTGCCCAAGTAATAATTTCAGCTAATTTAGGCCAATAAACCACATCAGAGAAAGGTACTTTTCCTAATGGTGCTCCCGTTATAATAAGTCCATCAAAATTCTGATGTCGAATATCATCAAAATCACAATAAAAGCTATTTAAATGTTCCATTGGTGTATTTTTTGATTCGCGCTGATCAATACGTAATAATTGAACATTCACTTGTAAAGGTGAATTCGATAAAAGCCGAAAAAATTGATTTTCAGTCTCGATTTTTTTAGGCATTAAATTGAGAAAGAGAAGCTTAAGAGGTCTAATTTCTTGGGTTTTGGCACGCGATGAAGTCATAATAAATACATTTTCATTGCGTAATACATCAACAGCGGGCAATGAGTCTGGAATACAAATAGGCATAACAACAGCTCCTAAAATAATCAGTTATTTTTGAACAGTTAAAATAGACGTCTAGATATCTGTATAGCTAAATATAGTGGGTTTTATAATATTTGTCGAGATTTTTATTGAACAATAATAGAAATAAGATTTAAAAAATCAGTATAGTAGCGAATTCAATAGGAGATAATACTTGAATGGTTGTCACAGTAAAATGGCTGTTAGAGACATGAAATCTTAGAAAGCACGAGTGTCAGTACGCCAAGTATCAGCGGTTAATGCTTCGCCAAAATAGCTATTAATTAATTTTTGGGTAATATCACTTAACGGTGAAGCTAACACTTCAGCCGTATTACCATATTCAACTAGCTCGCCATTATGCATCACTAAAATTTCATCGCTGATATGTTTCATCATCCCTATATCTTGAGTAACGTATACATAAGAAATATTTTGCTCCGCTTGCAGGGATAACATTAAATTCACAATTTGCGAACGCATTGAAATATCTAGAGCAGCTAAAGCTTCATCTAAAATTATCACTTTAGGTTTCAGAATTAATGCTCGAGCTAATGCCACTCGTTGTTTTTGTCCCGTCGCCATTACCGAAGGATAATAAGAAGCATGTTCAGGTAACAATCCAACTTGCTTTAAGACTTCACTAATTAACTTTTCACGTTCTTGAGCATTATATTTAGTATTATGTTTTAATGGGATTTCTAACAATTGACCAATACGTAATCTTGGATCAAAAGAGCTTTCGACATGTTGAAATATCATGCGAATAAGTTGGCAACGGTAACTATAATCACCATATTCAACTTTATTACCATCAATCCAGATATCGCCACTGTCAGGTTTTAACATACCAACTAACATTTTCGCTAAGGTTGACTTTCCGGAGCCATTTTGTCCAATAATGGCCAATGTTTTACCTTCACTTAGAGAAAACGACAATGGCTTAACCGCATCAATCCGTAAATGCCCTAAGAGACCTTTAGGAACTTTAAATTGTTTAGATAAGTTACGCACTTTTAATATTGGACTCATGATATATTCCTATTATTTACTACTCATCTGTATTTAACGGAAAATGGCAAGCTACCGAGTGATCCTTTATCGGTATTAACTCAGGGGCTTGAATACACTTTTTTTGAGCATAAGGACAACGCGGTCCTAACCGGCAACCTATCGGCAAATGTTCAAGAGATGGAATCACTCCCGGTAAAGTATTGAGGGGACTTTTATGGGGCATCGCTTTACCAAAATCAGGAATAGCATAAATTAAAGCTTGGGTATAAGGATGATAAGGTGATTTAATTAAATCCTCACTATCAGCAACTTCTACCGTTTGCCCACAATACAATACACTAATACGATCGGTCCATCGTGTCACCATTTGTAAATCATGACTGATAAGAAGAATGGTGGTACCAATATTTTGGTTCATACTTGCAAGAAGTCTAAATATTTGTGCTTCAGTTGTTGCTTCCATTGAATTAGTGGGTTCATCAGCAATTAATAATTTAGGTCGATTAGCCAGAGCAATAGCGATCATTACTTTCTGGCACTCTCCTTCAGTTAATTCAAATGGATAAGATTTCAATATCTCTTTATGGTCTTTAATTCCTACCCGATGCAACAATTCAATGGCACGATTTTTACGCCAGAAGAATCTTTGCCACCAATGCCCTTTAAATGTTCTTCTTGGAATGGCATTTATGAGTTGTTGACCAATTTTCATTGAGGGATCTAAACATGATTGTGGTTCTTGAAATATCATAGAAACATTATCACTAATCACTTTTCGACGTTGTTTAGGAGTCAGTTTTAATAGATCAATATCATTAAAATGAAAACGATCAGCCGAAATTTTCCAGTTGTGATTAGTCACCCCTAAAATGGCTTTAGCAATAAGGCTTTTTCCTGAACCAGACTCCCCAACTAAACCACGAATTTCACCTTCAGATAATTTTAAGCTTACACGATCGATTGCACGCAACAAACCATCAGGTGTAATAAATTCTATGGTTAAATTTCGAATATCTAACAAAGCCATAATTAATGCCCTGCTCGTCGGCCATATAATCCAAAATTGAATAAATAGACCAAAGTAATGGTAACGACCACAGCCAATCCTGGAGCAAGAAAGGCTAAATAATTAGTACCGATAATATCTTTCATTTTAAACATCATCATACCCAAATCGGGACGAGAAATATCATTGGCAAAACCTAAAAAAGTTATGGTAGTAATGGCCAAAATAATCGAACCAAATAAAGAGACAATTTCGGTCAAATATACAGGTAAAATATTAGGTAAGATATAGTGATTAAAAATTGAAAATGGTGACAACCCATCCAATCGATAAGCGGTAATGTAAGTTTTGTGCCATTCATTAATCGCTCGTTGATGAATATTATAGATAAAGCGTGGTGTATAAGATAATCCTACCACTAATAACATATTGGTAATATCATCTTCAAATACCATGCTAATGGCAATGACACCGAGTAGCGGTGGTACAACCATACAAAACTTAAAAATAAATAAAACTAACGGTCGCAAAAAAGAGATAAAAAACATTAAGTAATTAATTAGCCCACCAATAACAATGACATAAAATACGGCTTTTAATGTCATGGATATGGTCGAACGATACCCAATCAATAAATAATCAAAAATATCTTGTCCTTTAGCATTAGTACCTAAAATATGATTCAAATCACCATTCGCCCACCAAGCTGGTGGTAGTAAGGCGGGATAAATAGGGTTTAAATGAGCATGGAAAAACCATTTAGTCGATAATGCTACAAATGCAATTGCTAATATGCCGTAAAAGCTAATAATTAAATATACATTACTATGTAGCTTATTAAAACAAGATACAATAGCATTAACTAATTTAGTTACCCTAGACATAATTTACCTTATGGCGTAATGGATAAATAGCAACTGCGGAAACCTCACCTAATAATGTTAATAGACTGATAACCGTACCACATGCCAAAATAGCAATAGCAATAATCGAATAATTATGATGGCGATAAGCAATCATCACCCATTGCCCTAGACCAACACGATTAAATAAAATTTCAATTACCATTGTCGAAAACAGCAACGTTGTCGTATTGTATGTTAACTGTGGAATCGTTGCAGGAATAGAATTAGGTAACAAATGACGACGTAAAACTTTAAATGGAGATCGTTCACGAATAATCGCCATTCTAATATAGTTTTGACGTGAGGTACTTTTTACTGATTGACTCACTAATTGTATTGTCATGATACTTGGTTGAATGGCTAAAATAATAATAGGCAAAAGCAAATGATGAAGTTGATCAAATAGCGCTTGTAATTTAAATGTTTTTGATGCAATTAAAATATCAAGTAACGATGTCCCTGCTACTGACGGCGACACGTCAAAATTCATTGATATCGTCCAAGTAGGCGATAACCAATGCATAACAATAACAACAAGCATAACTATAGGGCAAGAATATAGAAATAACGAGCCTAAGCGAATTGTACTATTTAGCCAATTAATATTACTCAGACCAAGAAATATTCCTAACGGTAATCCAATTACTAAAGCAACCACTAAAGCGAGTATACAAAGCTCAAAAGTCGCTAATAAAGTATGAAAAAATGGAACGGTTTCACCTGATAATAATCTGAATTGACCTTGCAGTAATTGCTTAAAAAAAGCACTATATGCATCAACAAAACTGAGATTATTAAAGTTAAGCATTGAATGTGGAGCAAAATAGACTAAGCAGAAACAAATCTGAGTCAATACGCAGATAATAAATAAAAACGTTACTATTTTTTTGAAAATATAGATAATCATATTTATCTTTATCGCTATTATAAGTAAATAAAACACGGTAACAACTCTCTATTACCGTGTTTTAAGCTATTTAAAGAATTAATCTTCTGATATTACTGGTTTACTAGCAGCTGCATAAGCATGATCTTGTGCACTTAAACCACCAGCATTACCTTTACCATCAAAATGATAGTCTGACTCTTCACGCGACTTTATACTTTCATTCGATACTTCGTATTCTGGTGCTGACGCTTTGGTCATTACAGCCGAAGAATGACCCGTTGTTTGTTCAGTTCCATTAACTGACTTCTCACTGTCATTACTTTGTTTAACCTCTTCAAAATCAGGTTGCATATCAACGTTTACTTGATTTGCTGAGGTATCACTTAACGTCATATCGGTATTATCTTTAATGTCATTGGTCGCTACAACTTCATTATCTTTAATAATAACTGGTACTAGTAACGACGGAATCACCTGTGTTGTCATTTTTGGTTCTTCCTGCTTCAATTGACTATAATCAATAGATACTCGACCTAAGGCCAGTTCGAGTGATGCAGCAGCAAATGGCAATGGCATTGGTGACTGTTTTTGTTCAGTATTTCTTACGCGTCGCTTGTTGCGCTGACCATTCATACGCAAATGTCTAGATGTACGACGTTGACGTTTTGGTTGAATATCAGCAACATTGTTACTCATTGGTTGATCAACAATAATTGGTAATAATAAAGTTGGAATAATAACTTTTTCATCGACAACTTGATCGATCATTTCACTATTTTTAACTCGGACACTTTTAGTTAAAGTACGTTGTTGACGTCGTGGTTTAGGCTCTTTTGGCTTAATAGCTGTGGCTTCATTAACCGTTTTATCTGCCTTAGCAGTAGCATTTATCGTATTTGATGCATTTGCATTATTGTTTTGCCTTGTACGACGTCCACTGCTTCTATTTGGCGTCTCTTTCGTATTGGTTTCTGTTGCCGGCGTCACCATAGCAATAATATTATTAACAGCATTGTTGTTACGATTATTACGCTGGCGTCGATTATTAGAACGTTGATTATCACGTCGTTTTTGTGATGGTTGTTTAACTTCTGGCTCAGGTTTAGGTTTTTCAGCAGCAAATAGTTTATTTACTTTACCTAAAATAGTATTACATAAGTTAAATAATTTCTTAATTTTTGGCTCAGCTTTAACTTTTGGTGTTGCATAAGCTTCGACTTTAGGCCCTGATAATATAGCTTGTTCTACAATAACATCTGTCGTTTGCTCTTCTTCCTCTTCTTCAAGTTCACGAATCAGTTTAGGAAGATTATAACTGAGTATATCTGTCTCTTCACCGGTACGTTTACGAATAACTTTATAAAGAGGGGTTTCCATCTCTTCGTCACCAGCAATTACAATTTTGACATCAGGATGCATTTTTTCAATATTTGTGATCGCTCGACGTTTTTCATTAAGTAAATAACTGGCAATTGGTACAGGGACAATCACATCAATTTGAACGGTATTATCTTTCATTGCTTCTTCTTGAATCAAACGAAGAATAGAAAGAGACAATGAATTGTTATCACGTACAGTACCCGTACCTTGACAACGAGGACAAATATGATGGGTTGCTTCACGTAATGAAGGACTTAAACGTTGACGAGACATCTCAAGCAAACCAAAGCGCGATATTCGCGTAGTTTGAATACGGGCACGGTCAGTTTTCATCGCCTCTTTTAAGCGGTTTTCAACTTCACGTTGGTTACGAATTGGTGTCATATCAATAAAATCAATAACGATCAAACCACCTAAATCGCGTAAACGTAATTGACGAGCGATCTCCTCTGCTGCCTCAAGATTGGTGTTAAACGCTGTTTCTTCAATATCACTACCACGAATTGACTTAGCAGAGTTAATATCAATGGCAGTTAATGCTTCGGTTGTATCAATAACGATTGAACCACCAGATGGTAAGCGAACTTCACGTTGGAATGCTGACTCAATTTGCCCTTCAATCTGGAAATGATTAAATAATGGAACATCACCTTCATAAAGTTTTAAACGGTTAACATATTCAACGCGACCTAAATCAACCAATCGCTTTTTAGCCACTTCCATTACTTTAGGGTTATCAATTAAAATATCGCCCACGTCATCACGCAAATAGTCACGAAATGCACGGGTAATAATATCACTTTCTTTATGAATTAAGCTTGGAGCTGGGTAGTTTTTGGCTTCGTTTTGAATAGCTGTCCAATAGTTGACTAAGGCATCTAAATCTTGTTGTAATTCTTCCTGACTTTTGCCTACACCGGCGGTTCGAGCAATAACCCCCATTCCTCTTGGTTTTTCAATCGCATCAATAATGCGTCTTAAATCCGCTCGATCTTCACCTTCAATACGGCGTGAAACACCACCCGCTCGGGGATCATTAGGCATCAATACCAAATAGCTACCCGCTAGGCTAATATAAGTCGTTAATGCTGCACCTTTTTTACCACGGATCTCTTTTTCAATTTGGATTAGAACTTCTTGCCCTTCTTGTAGATGTTTAATACTACGACGACCCGAAATATTAGCGGGGAAATAACTTTCAGCAATCTCTTTTAATGGTAAAAATCCATCTCGTTCACCACCATAAGAGACAAAAGCGGCTTCTAAACTTGGGTTTATTTTAGTGATCTTGCCTTTATAAATATTGGCTTTTTTTTGCTCATGCCCAAGACTTTCAATATCTAAATCATACAAACGTTGTCCATCAACGAGCGCAACGCGCAACTCCTCTTGCTGAGTTGCGTTGATTAGCATTCTTTTCATTATTCTACACTCTTTATTAATCTTAATTAATTATAGGTAGAATATTATTATCAATAATAAACGTTTATTTTAACAATGATAAATAATGGTTGTTAACTAAATATTCAAATATGGTATTCATTATTTTATTTGTGTTATTTTTGTTATTATATTATGTGAAACCGATATTATTTGTACAATATCTTTTTAAAATTTAAGGCATTATCAATGTTCAAAAGTTTCACTCTCTTTATGAACCATCCCTAAACATATAACTCATCGATATTATTTCTATGGTTAACTTATAAACTAAAGTTTTTTTGACTTTGGCTACCAAATTAAATCGTTACATGATTGTTCAAAATAAACATATTATTTAATTATAATAATCCTACTTACGCTATTTTACTTTTAAAAAAAATTGTAATGTCTAACGCCATTGCTGCATTACAAGGATAAAAAAATCCTTTCTTATTTTAACGTTTCAGCAAAGGATAGCAAGCAAATTAAAATTGTTATTTTATAAATGGTTATCAAGGTATTTTGTATTTATCATAATTCTTGTTCAACTAAAAAAGAAAATCTCACTTTCTGATATGAGTACTTTATACTAAAACATCATGTTAACCTGAAACTTCTTTACAAATTTTTGTCCTGACGCTTATCTCACATAATTAAAAATAAGCAATGAATTACATGGTGCAAGGCTAATCTTAATCAGTATAATAATTATTAAGGAAAACTGTTAACAAGAGACAAAAACAATTTATGGACATACCTGAAAAAACAGCACTCATTGAATTTACCACTCGTTGGTTAAATCAATTTGATTACGCCCCACAAAGTGAAGAATTGCATGCCATCCCTTCTCCTTGTATTTTAAAAACCGAACAACTTACCGTATTTTGGCAACCGTTTGCCTTACAACCACCAAGAGATTTATCCATAGTTGAAGAAGTTGTAGGTATTACTTTACATCCCTCTTCACATATTTTTTATGGCACACAATATGCTGGCAATATGACAGCTAAATTTGCCGACATCAAATTAACTTTAATCCAAGCTTGGAATGATGATGATTTTTCTAACTTAGAACAAAATTTAATTGCCCATTTATCCCAACAAAAAAAATTAAAACGTGTTCCAACCATTTTTATAGCAGCTACAGATGAAAGTACTGAAATAATTTCTTTGAACAATTTAACTGGTGAAATTGTAAAAGAAGATTTGATTACAGGAGAGTTAACTACACTTACTCAAGATTTAACATCTTTTTTAAATAAACTAATTGTTATTAATTAAATAACAATTAGTAAGCTATAACTCAAGCGATAACTCAAGCGATAACTCAATACTGAGGTCGATCCATAAAAGTAAATATTTTCTAAATTGTAACTTATAAAATAATGTGTATATAATGCGTTAAAAGTCATTAGATTAGATAGGTGAATTATGTTTGAATATTTAACAGCAGCGCCAGCCGATCCCATTTTAGGGCTAGCAGATCTTTATAATAAAGATGAACGCACCAATAAGATTAATTTAAGTGTTGGTGTTTACAAGGATGAAACCACCAAAACACCTATTTTAGAAAGTGTAAAAAAGGCGGAACAATTTTTATTAACCGACGAAACCACTAAAAGTTATTTACCGATTGATGGTTCCAGTACATTTAATGAAGCGACACAAACGTTGCTTTTTGGTAATAAAAATGAACGCGCAAGAACAGCCCAAGCACCAGGAGGAACAGGCGCACTGCGCATAATGGCTGATTTCTTATCTCGCCGAACCAAAGTCAAACGTATTTGGATAAGTAATCCATCTTGGCCTAATCACCGTAGTGTATTTCAAACCGCTGGTCTTGAAGTACGAGACTACAACTATTATAACCCGCAGACACATAGTCTTGATTTTGATGCTATGATGAGCAGTTTAAGTCAAGTCGCAGCTGGCGAAGCAGTACTATTCCATGGTTGCTGTCATAACCCAACAGGTATCGATCCAACACCAGAACAATGGCAAGCTATTTCTGATTTAGCGTTAAAAAATGGTTGGTTGCCTCTGTTTGATTTAGCTTATCAAGGCTTTGGGCAAGGTATTGAAGAGGACGTTTATGGATTAAGATTATTTGCAAATCATCAACCTGAATTGCTTATTGCAAGCTCCTATTCAAAAAACTTTGGGTTATATAACGAGCGTGTGGGCGCATTTACATTAATTGCTGCAAATGCCGAAATAGCCGATCGTGCTTTTAGTCAAGTTAAAACCATTATTCGCGCGAATTATTCTAATCCTCCAGCTCATGGAGCTAAAATTGTCTCTTATATTCTAAATAATGAAGAGTTAAAAGAAGAGTGGATTGATGAATTAACCAACATGCGTCAACGCATTCATCGTATGCGACAATTATTTGTTAAAACGTTACAAGATAAAGGTGCAAATCAAGACTTTAGCTTTATTGCTAAACAAAATGGGATGTTCTCATTTAGTGGCTTAAGTGAAGAGCAAGTTCTAAAGTTACGCAGTGATTATGGCATCTACATTGTTAATTCAGGACGAATCAATATTGCAGGAATGACTATTGATAATATGTCCAGACTCTGTGAATCAATTGTTGAAGTATTATAAAACTCATTAACAAATTGAATAATAATTCAAAATATCGAATAAAACTAAGGGAATGATTAAATTTCCTTAGTTATTGCGAGTAACAATAAAAATCCTAATCCACTCAAATCACAATATCCCATTAAATAAAAATAATTTCATTTTTAACTGATGTTGGATAATCCTCTATTTCTTTAATTCTCTATTTTAATTTCCTATTTTTATTCCTTTTAGTTATATCAATATACAAACTGATTATTAGACGCTAATCCATTAATTATTAATAATTGAACAATGAAATATAGAAAATAATTGAGGGCTGTTGTGGCATCACATGTTTTAGATTTTTTAATTTTAGGGAATAACTTTAGCACCAGTGAAATGCGAGCCATTTGGTCAGAACAAAATCGTTTAGAAAAGCAAGTCGATGTGGAAGTCGCCTTGGCAAAAGCCGAAGGTGAATTAGGTGTGATCCCAACGGATGTAGCTGATGAAATTGTAAAAAAAGCAGATGCATCGAAATTATCTTTACAACAAATTGCTGACGAAGCCGCGAAAGCGAAACACTCGTTAATGTCGACGATTAATGCACTACAAAAACAGGTGGGCGAAGCTGGACAATTTATCCATTACGGCGCAACCACTCAAGACATTGTTGATACGGCAACGGTTTTACAATTAAAACAATCTTTCGCTATTGTTGAACGTGATACCAAACTTATTGCTATTGAACTTAAACGATTAGCAAAACAATATCAATATCTGCCTATGGTTGGGCGCACTCACGGTATGCAAGCCCTACCGACTACATTTGGTTTTAAATTAGCGGTTTGGTTAGATGAGTTTGTACGCCATTTACAACGTTTAACTGAAATAAAACAGCGTGTTTTAGTTGGAAATATTAGTGGTGCTGTTTGCACTTATGCATCAATGGGGCATTTTGGTCCTATGATTGAAGCACGTGCATTATCGAACCTTGGCCTTAATACCCCAAATATCGGTTGGCAATCAGCTCGCGACCGTTTTTCGGAATATAGCTCTGTCATCGCCTTAATTAGTGGCACACTAGGCAAAATTGGCAACGAGTTTTATAACTTAATGCGCACTGAAATTAATGAAGTCGAAGAGCCGTTTTCGGAAGGAAAAATCGGTTCAACGACTATGCCTCACAAACGTAATCCAGCAGCTTTAGAAGGTTTGGCAAGCTTAACTGCCCCCCTATTAAAAAGTGTTGCGTTAATCCACGAATCGATGAAAGTTGAACATGAACGCGATGCCATGAGTTGGCGGGCAGAATGGATTGCCTTACCCGAAATTAATTTATACATCTCTGCTCAATTACAGACCGCACTCACTATTCTTAGAGGTTTGAAAGTCAATAGTGATCGCATGTTAGCAAATTTAGTAATGCAAAATGGGCTGTTGCTATCTGAAAAAGTCATGTTTGAAATTGGTAAGCGTTTAGGCAAACAAACTGCTCATCATCTGGTGTATAACTGTGCTATGCAAGCTTTTGAACAAAACAGAGATTTTAAAGATGTACTGTTAGATGATCCATTATTGAATAAAGAGTTTTCTGTAGCAGAACTTGATAGCTGGCTTGAACCAATCAACTATCTTGGCTCAGCACCAGAAAAAGTGCAGCAAGTGATCAATTATGCTGAGCAAAGTGGAGTACTAGCATGAGCTTTCGCTTAATTACAAAGTCCGATATTCCTGCGTATCAGGCTTTATTACACAATGCTTATCAAATGACAACGAATTTGGGAATTCATTTTGCCGCTGCCACAGTAAATGATGAGCAAATTAATCATCACATACAATCCAATGCAGTTTATCTATTTGAAAAAGAAAGTAAATTTGTTTCCACCTTAAGCATTCGTTTTCCATGGGGAAATAATCCAGGACCTTATGGATTACCGCATTTAGGTTGGTTTGCAACCGATCCCAAATATAAAGGACAAGGTTATGGCAATCAGTTGTGGGATTGGGTAGAACAACAGATCCTGATTAATCAATTAAAACTACCAGCCGTCACTTTAGGTACAGCACAAAATCACCCTTGGTTGGCACAAATGTATATCAAAAAAGGTTTTAGTCCAATTGGACAAGCAGATTTAACCGAAGACCATACTACTGTTTATTTTGAAAAAATTTTTAATCAAAAAAGCTATACCGAATGGAAAAATAGGAGCCATAGACAATGAATAAAATAATAACATTATTATCTGCTGCAATATTAACCGGTTTAGCATTGGTCGGTTGTGATAACCAATCCAGTAATCAAGCAACCGAGCAAAATATTCTAAAAGTAGGTTCCACAGGGCAAAGTTATCCTAATGGTTATAAACAAAACGATAAATTAGTAGGATTTGATGTTGAGATAACTGAAGCTATCGCCAAAGAGCTCGGTTATAAAGTTGAGTGGGTGATTGCTGAATTTGGCGGTTTAATGGGGCAATTTGATTCAGGACGTTTAGATACCATTGCCAATGCAGTTGCAATTACCCCTGCACGTGAAGCCAAATATGATTTTTCCAATACTTACAGCTTTTATGGCAGTCAAATTGTTACACATAAAGACAATGAAAACATCACCCAACTTTCTGATTTTAAGGGTAAGATCATTGCTGGTGTGCTTGGTTCAAATCATATTAATAATTTAAAAAACGCTTTTCCAAATAATGATATTACAATCAAAACCTATGAAACACGAGATGGTGCTATGTATGATACTGAGTATCAACGTGTTGATGGTTATATCAATTCAAAACCTATCTTACTTGCCGAAATTAAACGCAAAAGCTTACCGTTTAAATTGGTCGGTGATCCTATTACTATTGAACAAGTAGCGTTCCCATTTAGTAAAGATGAAAAAGGCCAAGCACTGCGTGAAAAGTTCAATCAGGCTTTAGAAAAACTTCGCACCAATGGCACATTGAAAAACATTGCAATTAAATATTTTGGTGAAGATATTACCTCATGAATTTTAATGTAACTTATTTTTTTAGTGTGTTCCCGCAGATTTTACCTTATCTGCCAGTCACACTCTTTATTGCTATCGTTTCGATCCTATTTGCTATTGTTTTTGGGTTAGCTATTGCATTATTACGTAATCATAAGATTATCGTGATTGATGCTATGTTCGCGCTATTTATTTCATTATTTCGTGGTATTCCTTCCGTTGTGTTATTGTTTATTATTTACTATGGATTACCGCAAATTTTCCCGATATTGAAGCAGATGGGCGCAACGACAGCGGCGATTATTTGCTTTAGTTTAAAATATTCGGCTTATTTAGCTGAAATCTTTCGTGCTGGTTTAGCATCGGTCGATCACGGGCAAAAAGAAGCAGGCTTAACCTCAGGTCTTAGTACTTTTCAAGTTTATCGTGGCATTATTCTGCCACAAGCAGTGGTTAATGCCCTTCCCAATACAGGCAATATGTTTATTTCATTGCTTAAAGATTCATCAGTGGCTTTTTTTGTTGGCGTGCAAGAATTATTAGCAGCAGGGAAAATGTTAACGGCCAATTCGTTCCTCTATTTTGAAACTTATTTGGCTGTCGGTATTGTTTATTGGTTTACTGTTGTTATCTATTCTTGGATACAAAAGAAGCTTGAGAACAAGCTCAGTAAACCCTATCACCGTTAAGGAGAAAGGTGATGATTTCTATTTCACATTTGTCTAAACGCTTTGCTGATAATGAAGTGTTAAAGGACATTAATTTAAATATTAAACAAGGCGAAGTGGTAGCCATTATCGGTCCATCGGGTTCAGGTAAATCAACCTTGTTGCGTTGTTTAAATTTACTGGAAAAACCAAATACAGGGACAATCAAAATAGGATCGGTTACCTTAAATAGTGAACAATATCGCTGTAAAGACGAAATAAATTTACGTAAACAATCAGCAATGGTTTTTCAACACTATAATTTATTTAAAAATAAAACTGCATTAGAAAATATTACCTACCCACTAATAGTTGGACAAAAAATAGGTAAAGACAAAGCCAAACAGCAAGGGCTATCTTTACTGGAGCGCGTTGGTATGTTGCCGTACGCAAATCAATATCCAATCACCTTATCAGGTGGTCAGCAACAACGTGTCGCCATAGCTAGAGCACTGGCAGTTAGACCTAAAGTACTATTATTTGATGAACCGACATCAGCACTCGATCCCGAACGAGTCCATGAAGTGCTGCAAGTGATGTTACAGCTAGCTAAAGAGCATATTACGATGATCATTGTCACGCACGAAATGGAGTTTGCTAAATACGTTGCCGATCGTATCATCTTTATGGCAAATGGCGTCATTGTTGAAGAAGGGCCAGCAAAATCAATTATCGATAATCCACAACATGAACTGACACAACGCTTTTTACGCCAAATTACTGATGAAATAGATTTTGAAATTTAGTTAGCACAAGTAAACCCATTGAACTCATTTAGCATGTATCATTTTACAATGTTAAATAATGTCGTGCTAGAAATTGATTAACGGTTAAACCTGAGGCTAATTCTTTAATATCAGTTAATAAATTCATCGCTTTTTGTTGTTCTTTAATTGCATCCGTTAGTTTTAATAACATCTCTGTTTGGTTGTAAGGATTTTTAGGCGATCCTTTGGGTACATCAATACGTTGTCTAATTTTTTTCCCTGTATCTAACTCAATTTCTATCACAACATAACGACTGTTATAGGCGTCAGCATGGGGCGCAAGATTAATTTGATAACTACGCTGCATTTTTTGCATCAGTGCTTGAATCTGTTCTGGAATAGGATTTGGACTGAATTGCTCAAAATTAAGAGGAATACCTAATAGAGTTAACGCTAAAATATATTCGGCTGAAAACCGCCCCTGCTCGGCCAATAAAGGATTATTATAGATTAATGCGGCATCGCTGTTTGCTGGCGAAAAAAATAGGGTAATACGGCTAATATGGTGAACATTCAATTGTTGATGTTGATAAAGTAGCTTTCCTGCATCAGCAATATACGCAGCAGCAGAACAAAAACAGTAAGTTTTAAACCATAGTCCAGGCTCAACAATTTTCCAAACAACTCCCCACTTACTTAAATCGAAATTATTACCCTGTCCAAAAACAGCTAAAAATCCTAATTTATCATCTAAAAAGTCTCTCTCAGCAGTTATTCCAACGCGTAACCATTCAACCGATTGTATCGCATGCTGAGCGGCTAATCCTGCATGTAAAAACTTAATAGGGGTACCCATAACCAAACGCAGACCAGATGCCTGAGTCGCCGCCAATGTCAAAGCTTGCGACAAAAAAGGTTCATTATAAAGGTAACAAATGGCGGCTGTGGCAGCAATACCGCCTAAGGTAAGGGTTGTATGCCATCCCTTCTCATAATGTTTAGGATTAACGCTTTTGCCCAATCGCGCCATAACTTCAATACCAATAATATAAGCGGTTAAAAAACGCTTACCATCAATATGAAATTGAACTTTATCTAATTGAACACTGGCAAATAGTGCTGATAAAATAACGGCGGATGGATGTCCACGCACATCAGAATGGACATCATCATAATCTAAGCAATGTGCTTGAAAACCATTAAATAGTGCCGCTTGCCGAGCTGTCACTAATTTTTTTTGTCCCACTAACCAAGCTTTAGCGTTACCCCCTTCGTTGTCAATCCAATTGAGCAATCGATGGACATCGGCTTCATGACGAGCTTGTAAACTACTCGCAAAATAATCAATCACACCATTGACTGCACATTCAATCGTCTTAGGATCATTAATGATGGGGGTATTTGCTATTAAAAAACTCAATTGCTGACCTAAATTCATTTTCCATCTCAAAAAATATATCGTTTTATAAGAAACTGATCTTAATTACCATAACGTATAAAAAGTAATAAGTTAAAGACTATATGGTTATATTTTAATAACTTTTAGTCATAACTTTTAGACTTTGGATATCTCTTTTTTTACTTTTAATTTATATGTTAAAATATGAGCATAACATTACATCTAACACCACAAAAATTAAATCCATTATGTCAATTTGTTATATCGCTTTAGGTAGCAATTTGGATGATCCATTTGCACAAGCCAATCAGGCTATTACCGCATTAAAACAATTACCAGATACTCATATTTTAGCTGTTTCACCATTTTACCGTAGCAAACCATTAGGTCCTAAAGACCAAAATGACTATCTCAATGCGGTTATTAAACTGTCCACAAATTTGCCACCAATCGCTTTACTTGACGAACTGCAAGCAATCGAGAAATCGCAAGGGCGCGTTCGTAAAGACAACCGCTGGGGAGCAAGAACCTTAGATTTGGATATTTTATTGTATGATGATTTAATAATGGATAGTGATCGATTAACCATTCCTCATTACCATATGAAAAATAGAGAATTTGTTCTTTATCCACTGTTTGATATCGCACCGGATTTAATTTTACCTGATAACGATAAACTGCACGAGTTAGTGGTTAAATGCCCCCTCAATGGTTTAATAAAGTGGAATAATTAATTATCTTGTTTAATAACATGGAGTTGTTTTATTTTACCCCTATTTAACGCAAAAAATAATTAAAAAAAATTTGCCAAAGGCTAAATTATTGCTATAGTTTACCGCCTGCAAATAATCTGTACATAAGGGGATTGTTTTGAAAAAGGAACAAAAAGTAAATACCTCTTCGCTTAGCCTGCTTTCAATTGCAGGACTTGAGCCTTATAAAGAGGCAAAAGGTGAGGAGTATATGAATCCTAACCAATTGAAACATTTTAAACTTATCTTAGAAGCATGGCTTTCACAATTACAAGGTGAAATGGGTAAAACTGTTTCTCACATGCAAGATGAGGCTGCAAATTTTCCAGATCCAGCTGACCGAGCAACTCAAGAAGAGGAGTTCAGTCTTGAGTTACGTGCTCGCGATAGAGAACGTCGACTCATTAAGAAAATTGAAAAAACATTGAAGAAAATCGAAATAGATGATTTTGGTTTTTGTGAATCTTGTGGCGTTGAAATTGGTATTCGCCGTTTAGAAGCACGCCCAACGGCTGATTTATGCATCGATTGTAAAACATTAGCTGAACTTCGTGAAAAACAAATGGGTATATAATTCCATTTAATCAACTTGTTTACTTAATACGTCCATGCAATATATTGGTCGTTTTGCCCCCTCACCTTCGGGACCATTACATTTTGGTTCGTTGGTGACGGCTTTGGGTAGCTACTTACAGGCCAAATCCTGTTTTGGTAAGTGGCTTGTTCGTATTGAAGATATCGACCCACCTAGAGAAGTTAAAGGGGCATCATCTCTCATTCTAAAAACGCTTGAAGCTCTTCATTTATATTGGGATGATGAGATTTTATATCAATCAAACTGTAATGAGCGTTATCAAGCTGTCCTGCAATCGCTACTCAATAAACAACAAGCATATTATTGTAATTGCACAAGGCAACGAATTCACAATTTAGCAAATAAAATTTATGACGGTTTTTGCCGTAATCGACGATTGTCAGTTAAAGATAAAGATCAATTGGCTATTCGTATAAAACAAAAGCATCCAGTTTTAACTTTTACTGACAAAATCCGAGGCGAACAAACTGCCCAACTAGCAGATGCCTTAGAAGATTTTATTATTCATCGCAAAGATGGTTTATTTGCTTATAATCTAGTGGTAGTACTTGATGATCATGAGCAAGGCATTACAGAAATAGTACGGGGTGCGGATCTTTTACCCGTCACAACCAAACAAATTTCACTTTATCAGCTATTTGGTTTTAGTGTACCGACGTACTGCCATTTACCATTAGCTTTAGATAAGAATGGTAATAAGCTTTCAAAACAAAATCATGCCCGCCCTATCGATTTAAACAACCTTAAAGCGTTAACAGTTCAAGCTTTGCAATTTTTAGGGCAAAAAGTGCCAAAAGATTGGCAAGATGCAACCCAACAACAACTTTTAGATTGGGCAATACAACATTGGCAGATCACAAATGTCCCTAAACAAAATACCCAATTAACCACCGATATAGGATAAATTTGGCGTGATGCCAACCTGATGATCATGTAGCAAATGCTTTTCTGGTTTGATCATTAATGAAGCAAAAATTCTGGTTTTTAATTGTGTTTTTTGCTCGGGACTTACCAACAAATCACGTAAATCAACGGCTGCATCACCAAACAGACAATAGTGTAATTTACCAACCGATGAAACTCGCAATCGATTACAACTTTTACAAAAATCTTTGGAATACGGCATAATTAACCCAATTTTACCTTGGTAATCATTATGTACATATACTTTGGCAGGTCCTGACAATGGCATTTTGGGCTGTAACTGCCAACCTTGAGCAATGAGCTGTGATTCAATTATACTACCTGTGGTATGATATCGTTTAAACACATCATCACTATCGCCTATTTCCATCAACTCAATAAACCGTAATTCTACAGGGCGATGTTTAATCCATAACAAATAATCATCAAGATTATCATTCATATTTTTCATCAGAACGGTATTAATTTTGACCTTTTTTATACCAACTTCCAATGATTTTTCAACACATTGCATTAGCTCTTTGAGTTTATCTTGGCCGGTAATTAATTTGAATAAATGTGGAGATAGACTATCAATACTGATGTTAATCGCATTCAGTCCAGCTTGTTGCCAATGTGCAATATTTTTTAATAAACGCGATCCGTTGGTGGTAATTGCCAGCTCTTTAATACGAGAATAAGAGGAAATAATTGACAAAATATCAATAAAATCGCGTCGTAATGTGGGTTCTCCACCAGTTAAACGAATTTTATGCACACCAAGTTCAGTGAACGTAGATACAACATTATCAATTTCATTAAGCGAAAGAAACGTATGGTTTTTATTAGGTCGATAACCATTTGGTAAACAATACTGACACTGAAAATTACACAGTTCAGTAATCGATAAACGCAAATATTGAAATCGCCGTTGATAGTTATCAACTAATTGCATATATAATTTAAACACCTTATCCAAATCGGGAAGCATAGCCATTTCTGCGCTATACCGCGGCTAATTGACCATATGAGTAACATTATCACTTAGGTAAAATAGCTTCAGAGTTTGGTTAAGTCTAGCACAGTCTTAATTTATTGACTATGAGCAATTATTTAATATCATCATAATAAAAATCAATTTGTTTTTTACCTAAGATTCGACTTTGTCATTATTATCCTCGGTATGAATAACCGTTATGTAGCTAGGAATAACAGTTGCTGTTCGATAAATATAAACCCACTGTGTACCTTGTGGCTCGTCACTTAAAAATCGTTTTAGTAAAATATCATCCTCAGTATCATTATCCGATTGTTGACTTCTATAATAATCGGTAAACTCTTCATACAATTCTTCTTCATCTGTTAATGAACCACTATAGTTAGCTTTATATTGTTTATATAAAAAATTTAATTTATCAATAAAAAAATCATATTCTTTTTTGATTGCAAAATTTTTAGGATTAACATAGCCTAAAGTTGCAAAAAATCTTATCAGCTACTGGCGATCCTGATTCCAATTGTTTAAATGAAGAATAATAAAAATCCTTTCTTAGCTGACTGACCATCCACTTAAATAATCAAAAATCAGTTTTCATTGATAACATCATTACTTAATAACTAAAATTGAAATAATTTTATACTGCGTTTACCTTTAAGTTATTGTTAAATATCATATTGAAAAAATTGGATAAAAGAAGAACAATTGTATTTTTTCATTTGGTATTAATTAAGTTATTTATAAATTAAGCTATTATCAGCTTTACTTATTCTTTATTCTGTTTGAATATATAATGATTTTTTGCCGATAAAACCGTCAAATGGAGGTTGTAATGATTACCCATATTAGCCCATTAGGATCAATGGACTTACTTGCTCAAGCTGAAGTCGATATTTTAAAAAAATCAGCCAATAGTGATCTTTATCAGTTGTTTAGAAACTGTTCTTTAGCAACACTCAATGCAGGCAGTAAAACCGATAATACTAAAGATCTGTTAGATAGATTCCAATCTTTTGAAATTAATGTTATTAGTAAAGAACGTGGGGTTAAGTTAGAGCTTATTAATGCCCCCGAAAGTGCATTTGTAGATAAACGAATCATTCGCTCAATTCAAGCTAATCTATTTGCGGTTTTACGTGATATTCTTTTTTTAAATAGCCAAATAATGGCAATAAAACATTTGGTTCCTAATGACAAACTTGAAAAAGAACATTCCTATTACATCACCAATCTTGTTTTTTCTATTTTACGTAATGCTAATGCACTCCATGTTGGTGAGGAACCGAATCTCATTGTTTGTTGGGGTGGACATTCAATTAATGAAAACGAATATTATTATGCTCGTCAAGTTGGTATGCAACTTGGGTTACGTGAACTCAATATTTGTACGGGATGTGGTCCAGGTATTATGGAAGCACCAATGAAAGGTGCGGCTGTTGGTCATGCACAACAGCGTTATAAAGATAGTCGATTTATTGGTATGACCGAACCATCTATTATCGCCGCTGAGCCACCAAATGCTTTAGTCAATGAACTGATTATTATGCCGGATATTGAAAAACGTCTTGAAGCTTTTGTACGAATGGCGCACGGTATTATTATATTTCCAGGAGGACCGGGAACGGCTGAAGAGTTACTTTATATTCTTGGTATCATGTTGAACCCAGCCAATAAAAACCAAACTCTTCCACTGATTTTAACTGGTCCTAAAGAGTGTGAAAGCTATTTTGCTGCCATTGATGATTTTATACGTAATACATTAGGTGAAGAAGCAACCAAGCTTTATCAAATAGTGATCGACTCACCTGAACAAGTTGCTCGTATAATGAAAGATGGTGTAAAACACGTAAAATCTTCGCGCTTAAAAACGGGTGATGCCTATGGTTTTAACTGGCTATTGAAAATTGATGAATCCCTACAACGTCCTTTTGAACCACTGCATGAAAACATGGCTGCATTAAATCTGCATAGAAATCAACCTGTCGAATTACTCGCAGCGGATTTACGCCGAGCGTTTTCGGGCATTGTTGCTGGCAATGTAAAAGAATTTGGAATGAAACAAATTGCCGAACATGGGCGATATAAATTACAAGGTGATTCTGAAATTATGAAACAACTCGATAATTTATTAAGAAGCTTTGTAAAACAAGATCGTATGAAACTGCCGGGAGGAACCGCTTACCAACCATGTTATGAGATTTGTTATTAACAGAAAGTCAAAACACATCTTTTATAATATTCCGCCGAAAATAGAATCGGCGGAAAAATCTTTATTAAACGTAACGTTAAAAGTCACTCAAAATATCTAAAGCTTCTGACACTTTCTTCACTGCAAAAATCTGCATATTGTCAGGTTTCTTTTTCGGCATATTGGCAATCGGCACAATCGCTTTTTTAAAGCCATGTTTAGCGGCCTCAGAAATTCTCTCTTGCCCACTTGGTACTGGGCGAATTTCACCACCTAAGCCAATTTCACCAAAAATCACGACATCTTGCGGTAAAGGACGATTACGAAAACTTGATACTAATGCAGCAATCAAGGCTAAATCAGCACTAGTTTCGGTAACTTTTACACCCCCGACAACATTAACAAAGATATCTTGATCGGCCATTTGTAACCCACCATGACGATGCAAGACAGCCAATAATAACGCTAATCTATTTTGGTCAAGTCCAACGGTAACACGTCTAGGATTACCATATATAGAGTGATCAACTAAAGCTTGAATCTCAACCAACAGTGGGCGCGTGCCTTCCCAAAGTACCATAACAGAACTGCCAGGCAACATCTCATCACCGCGACTTAAGAATATCGCCGATGGATTACTGACCTCTTTTAAACCTTGTTCTGTCATGGCAAATACACCCAGTTCATTTACTGCACCAAAACGGTTTTTATGGCTACGTAGTGTTCTAAAACGAGAATCGGCATCGCCATCTAATAAAATAGAACAGTCAATACAGTGCTCAAGAACTTTTGGACCTGCTAGTGAGCCATCTTTAGTCACATGTCCAACCATAATAATGGCAATCCCTTTCGTTTTGGCAAAGCGTGTTAAATAGGCTGCCGTTTCTCGCACTTGCGCAACACTACCTGGTGAAGATTGAATATCAGCAAGGTGCATCACTTGAATAGAGTCGATGACCATAAGTTTAGGTTGTGACTGTTCAGCCAGCAGACAAATTTGTTCAATACTGGTTTCAGATAACATATTAATATTATCGGTTGGTAAACCTAAACGATGTGCACGCATAGCGACTTGTTGCAGTGATTCTTCACCTGTTACATACAAAGTGTTCATTTGGGCTGATAGTTTACTCATGGTTTGTAGCAATAAAGTACTTTTACCAGCACCAGGGTTACCACCAATTAATATGGCACTACCCGGTACAACTCCACCACCTAATACGCGATCGAATTCAGAAAATCCAGTTGAAAATCTTGGTAAGGCTTCTAAACTTATTTCTGATAGCTTTTGAATTTTAGCTTGACCTGCCCCACCCGCATAACCTGTTAATCTGTCATTACGTGATGAAGTACTTGCTAACCTAACTTCATTAATCGTGTTCCAAGCGTGACACGCACTACATTGCCCCTGCCAACGCGGATAATCTGCGCCACAATCATTGCACACATAAGCACGTTTAACGGATTTTGCCAAATTATTCTCCTAACCTTCACTTAATAAACTGGTGGATAAAATACACCATAGACCAGTCAAATCTGCATAATTAATACTAATTCTCGCCTTTTCAACAACTTTGGGTTTACCATGATAAGCCACCCCAAGACCTGCAATGCGGATCATCATTAAATCATTTGCCCCATCGCCAATTGCTACGGTTTGCTCGATTGGAATATCAAGCGAGGCCGCTAATTGCTGCAATGTTCTTGCTTTGTATTTAGCATCAACAATATCACCAATTACTTTGCCGGTTAATTTTTCATTTTTAATTTCTAATTGATTTGCATAAACATCAACTAATTTTAGTTTTTGTTTGAGATGATCTGCAAAATAGGTAAAGCCCCCAGAGGCAATGGCAACATGCCAATTTTTTTTGTATAACTCACGAACTAAATAAGTTAGGCCTGGCGTAAGTGGTAGTTTATCTTTCACTTCTTGTAAGATGTTTTGATGAGCACCTTTTAATGTTGCAACTCTTTTACGTAAACTCGTTGAAAAATCTAGCTCTCCGCGCATAGCTTGTTCAGTAACGGCAGCAACTTGCTCCCCAACCCCATGCAGTTTGGCTAATTCATCAATGCATTCAATACTGATTGCAGTTGAATCCATATCCATGACAAGTAAACCAGGAGAATGCAACGTTGGTAAATTATCAATGGGTGCAACATCAATACCTAAAGTAAGTGAAATAGATTTAGCTTTTTTAGGCATCACCCCAGCGATTCGAACAATTTGATAGGTTTTAATTTTCCAAGATGACACAATCACCATTGGCATAGCCAGTTTATTTTGGAATGTTGATAATATTGTTTTATTTAATTTCTTTCCATAAATAATCCAACCGGTTTTACCTGCATTGTAATCAAGTGGAACAACCTCACAACCATTTAAAGAAAGCGGTAATCCTTGCCAATTTTGAATATTCTCAGGTAAATCATTATAGGTGAGTGTATAAGCCATATTAGAAAATCATTATAACGTAAAACGATGACAAAATTTAACATATCTATAAAAGATTGTCCAAATTGGGATTTAGCTTATCTTGCATTTAACGTTTAAATTCAAATATCAATATACACAAAATTTGAAATGACATAGACTCCTGAATATTTTTTACAAAAAGTAATTTTATATTCAAATATCTATTCTCTAAAAAACTTTTAACATATACTGATATAATCATTTAACACTATACAGTTAATCCCCACAAACAAAGTTGTTCTAATGCAGGACCAATTCGTTCACCAAGTGACGTTAATTTATATAATACTTTTAACGGGGGCTTATCGCCAAAAACTGTGCGAGTAATTAAACCATCATCTTCAAGTTTTTTTAGTTGAATACTTAATGTCATATCGGTAATTTCAGGGATCACTATTTTTAGTTCGCTAAATCTTTTTTCTCCAGAAAGTAAATAGTAAAGTATTACACCTTTCCATTTTCCACCAACTAAATCCATCGCTAGACTGATAGGACAATAATACGTTTTATTTTTATAAATTTTTGAAAGTCTTTGTTTGTCTTGTTCCATTTAACTTACCTAACTATTTTTTTTATAACTATCTAATTTGATAGATATTGCCATAACCTCATTAAGGAATAAACTAATTATAGTAACTCAAATTTTTATAGTATAAATTTAAAAGGAATTATCATGACATTAATCGTGTTAGGTCATCCCAATATTGAACAATCTATTGCAAACAAAACCATCATAGAATCATTGCAAGAACATATTACTGATTTAGAAATTCGTAATATTCACCAACTTTATCCAGATTACAAAATAAATGTACAAGAAGAACAAGCCGCTTTACTTAGACATGATCTTATCGTACTACAATACCCTATGTATTGGTTTAATATGCCAGCAATACTTAAATTATGGTTTGATGAGGTATTAACCTACCAATTTGCTTATGGCTCGCAGGGAGATAAATTAAAAGATAAAAAGTTATTACAAAGCTTAACAGTAGGACAAGTAGAGCAAAATTATCAAGAATATAGCTCTGAATTAATAAATAATTTACTTGAATCCGTTAAAGTTTCAGCACTCTACACACAAATGAAATATCTTCCCCCAATACTTTTATATGGTGTATCACCTGTTATTGAAGGAGAAAAAGCAACGATAAAAGCAAAAGCATTACAGCACAGTAAGCAATTAGCTCAATTGATTAAAAATTACAGTAAGTAGAGCAACGATAGATAATAGGTTAATCATTTTTAATAGAGCATGACATTTTTAAATGCACTAACTACTCTTTTTTAAAACAGCATAAAAAAATCCATCACCACTTTGTGCCGTTGGTAAAAATTGCTTCATGTCACTCACGAGTTGAGCATTGCTGTTTTCTTTTAAAAAACGCTCAATTTGTAATTTGTTTTCATCGGGTAGGATTGAACAGGTGGCATAAACTAAAGTGCCATCTGTTTTTAGATATGACCAAATATTAGTTAAAATAGCGTGTTGTAACTCAGTTAATTGCGCAATATCGCTATCACGACGTAACCACTTAATATCAGGATGACGACGAATCACGCCGGTTGCCGAGCATGGTGAATCAAGTAAAATTCGGTCAAACTGTCTGCCTGAGCACCATTTTTCAGGAGTAAGCCCATCACCTACTTTAACTTCTGCTACTTGTTTTAAGCGAGCCAGATTTTCTTCAATACGTTTGGCACGACTCGCATCAATATCTACCGCTAATAAATTCGCTTTCGGAGCAATTTCTAAAATATGGGTTGTTTTACCACCTGGAGCGGCACACATATCCAAAATTTGCTCACCATTTTTTGGTGCTAGTAAATATGCAGCATACTGTGCTGATAGATCCTGTACAGTAACCGCTCCCTCAGCAAAATAAGGTAATTTCGTTACATTCACTGGTGACAATAACCGGATTGCACAAGGCAAATCAGCAAAAGCTTCTGACTCAATTTGCTGTTCAGCCAATAATTGTTGGTACTCACTGACAGAATAGTGATTAAGATTAACCCGTAACCACATTGGTGGTTTTTGATTATTTGCATTAATAATATTTTGCCATTGCTGTGGATAAGCTTGCTTAAGACGATTAAGTAACCAACTTGGGTGCAAAGTTTGACTTGTCTGTTGTTTGTTATCCTGTATAAATTTTTGCTGTAATGATGCCTGTTGGCGTAAAAATTCACGCAATACACCATTTACTAACCCTTTGAGCGCTGACTTTTTTAAATCATTTACTGCATTAACCGTTTCACCTACTGCAGCATGCTCAGGTATTCGGGTATATAAAATTTGGTAAATACCCACTAACAATAAATAGTGAAGAACTCGATTTTTGCCAGTAAGTACTTTACTCATCAAAGTATGAATATAAAAGTTAAGTTCAGGCAAAACTCGCATCACACCAAAACAGATCTCTTGTACTAATGCGCGATCTTTTTCCGCTATTTTATGGCTCGATAACGTTAAGGCCGTACTTAGCGATTGCCCATCTTCAAGTACATTAAAAATCGCTTGCGCACAAATAGCTCGAATATTTGAGTGTAACTTTTTATTCATAACTAATAATGACCTTAACTCATCTACCTAAATGATTATAAAATTAATGATCCAACCCAACCCGCAATAAATAATGGAATATTAAAGTGGGTGAATGTTGGAATAACACTATCACGGATATGATCATGCTGACCATCGCTATTTAAACCTGCTGATGTTGCTAAAATGGTATCGGAAGGTGGAGAACCCGCATCACCAATCGCTCCAGATGCACCGATCAAACAAACGGTAGCAATAGGAGAAAAACCAAGTTGCACACAAAGCGGTACATAAATAGCGGCAATAATTGGTACAGTTGAAAACGAAGAGCCAATACCTAAAGTAATAACCAGTCCAACGAGCATCATCATAAATGAAGCAATAACTTTATTGCCCGCAAACAACTCAGCACTATTGATAACTAAAGGTTCAATTTCGTGAGTCTGTTTTAAAACTTCGGCAAAGCCTTGGGCTGAAATCATCACAAAACCAATCATTGCCATCATTTTGATGCCATCGGTAAATACGCCGTCTGCTTCACCCCATTTAATAGAGCCTGATACAATAAAGCAAATAAAACCAACTAATGCGCCTAAAATCATTGATCCTGTGTAAAGTTGAATCGTGAACGATAAAACAATCGCTAATAACGAAACAATAAGTGAACGCTTATTCACATTGTTTAGTGCGTCTAAATTGGTTTCTTCACGAATGATTTTATATTCTCTTGGTTTGCGGTAACTGACAAAAATAGCCCATAATAAGCCAACAAACATGCCCAATGCAGGAATCGCCATTGCATGCATGACATTAACATGACTGACATCCATACCCGATGAAATAATATTTTTTAATAATATTTGATTTAAAAAGATATTACCGAAACCAACTGGTAAGAACATATAAGGTGTAATAAGACCAAAGGTCATAATACAAGCAATCATTCTTCTATCTAATTGCAACCGCGACATTACATATAAAAGTGGCGGAATTAAGAGAGGAATAAAAGCGATATGTATAGGAATAATGTTTTGTGACGAAATACTAACTAGTGCAATAATGATAATTAATAACCATTTAATACGCTTTTTGGCACTACTGGTTGTAAGCTGTTTTATCGCCTTGTCTGCTAATAATTCAGGCAAGCCTGATTTTGAGATCGCCACAGCAAAAGCGCCGAGCATAGCATAAGAAAGCGCAATATTGGCACCATTACTAATACCAGTATTAAAGGCATCGATCGTTTCTTTCAAAGATAAATGGCTAAATAATCCACCGACAAATGCACCAATAATTAAGCTGATTACCACATGAACACGGCAAAGAGACAAAATTAACATACAAATTACCGCGACCACAACTGCATTTATGGACGAGAACAAATCAAGCACTGTATTCATAAGAAGATTCTGGGTTAAGAAGCAAAGTTTAACATTTTAGGCTATAGATATGGAAAGTGCAATTGATAGCGTAATATATAGATTGTAAATAACGTTAACGCAAAAAATGTTAATTTTTGAACAAATTTGTAACATTTCTAAAAATATTTTAATTAAAAAGAAAATCAATAGATTGTCTGATATTTGCGCAACACCCCTTTTAATCTACTGATTTTTAATTTTTTGATATAGACCCCATTTTTATGAAAATTCCTTTTTTAACTTACTAAGTGAACAATATCACTTTAATTTAAACAATAAATATTTATACAAATATCATGACAAATCATAGTTAGGCTAATTTAAAAATTACATAGAATTTATATTTTATATGAATTAAATTTTTAATTAAGAAGAAAGATATGCCAAATATTAATACCAGTAATGAACAACTGAAAGAAGCATACCACCATAATTGAGGCATGATAACCAATTTACTTAATTTTCATCATGACGCAAACTCACCTAAAAATCTAAAAAAATCATTATCAATGATATATGCAACGTTACCATGACATAAAAAAATAAAAGATAGAAAAGAATGACTTTACCAAGCACGTAATTATCATTTATTAATGGGGTTTATAAAAATTGATCTTGTATCATTATTAAAACCATTATGTAAATAACTAGTTAAATTGAATGTTGTAATGATGAACTATCCCTGTCAAAATCACTCATTAAACGCGCTATAATGTATATAGAAAATTTTTGCGCATGACTTACACAATTTGTATAAAAATATCTATTTTATAAAACGTTGCGTATCAATAAGGTTATTTTGGAGAATTTCAATGAGAGATAATATCGACGGTCATTTTTTATTAATCGGATTAATGGCCTACCCAATCCGCCACAGTTTATCGCCACAAATGCAAAATACAATCTATTCTAAATTGAATGTACCTTATGTATATTTAGCATTCGAAGTGGATCAAGAAAAATTACCCGACGCAATAAAAGGTTTACGAGCATTAGGACTGCGTGGAAGTGCCGTTTCGATGCCAAATAAGCAATTGGTTTGCCAATATTTAGATAAATTAACCCCAGCGGTCGAAATGAGCGGCGCTTGTAACACAATTTCAAATGACAATGGCGTGCTAACAGGTTACAACACCGATGGTATAGGCTATATGCGTATGCTCAAAGAGGCTGGTGTTGATGTTATTGGTAAAAAAATGACAATTATGGGAGCGGGCGGTGCGGCAACCGCGATTGTTGTACAAGCGGCATTAGATGGTATAAAAGAGATTGCCATATTTAACCAAAAAGATGAGTGTTATCAAAAAATCGAAGCAGTAGCAAAAAAATTAAACCAAAACACTCAATGTAAAGTTTATGTAACGGATCTTGATGATAAAGAGCAATTACGTAAAGAAATTGCCGAAAGTGTCGTACTTTGTAATGCTACTGGCGTAGGTATGAAACCATTAGAAGGCCAAAGTTTAATAACCGATCCAACGATGCTAAGAGCTGATCTTGTGGTAACTGATTGTATTTATAGTCCTAGAAAAACAAAATTACTTGAAATAGCAGAGCAACAAGGTTGTAAGATACTAAATGGTATTGGCATGATGCTATGGCAAGGTGCTGCACAAATTAAAATTTGGACTGGCGAAGAAGCTCCGATTGAATATGTAAAAGAAAAAATGGGATTTAATGATTAATAGATAATTAAACTTGTTTTTTAGACTTAAATACCACCACCATAATTGGTGATAAAATTTATTTAACTAGTTTGAATTAATATGATTTTTTACTAACAGGATATAAAATGAAAACCATTAATATTAAAGGACTTGAAATAGGTTCAGGCGCACCTAAAATTATCGTTCCTGTTGTCGGTAAAACCGAAGCAGAACTACTTGACGAAATAAAGTTTTTACAATCAATCGATTTTGATGTTTTAGAGTGGCGTGTTGATCACTTTATTCAAGTTGACGATATCAATGCTGTAAAACAAACAGCAAAACAAATTCGAGAACTTTTACCTAACAAGCCGATCTTATTTACTTTCAGAACCGCAAACGAAGGTGGCGTGAAACCTTGGCCATTAACCTCATATATCGAGTTAAATAAACAAATGGTGCATAGTGGTTTAATCGATCTTATTGATGTTGAAGTGTTTATTGGTGATGATTATGTAAAAGAGATGATTCATGTTGCCCATAAGCACAATGTTTTTGTAGTAGCATCCAATCACGATTTTGACAAAACACCTCCTAAAAGCGATATCATCTACCGGTTACGAAAAATGCAAGATTTAGGTGCAGACATTCCCAAAATTGCAGTCATGCCAAAAACAACGGATGATGTTTTAACATTACTTGCTGCAACAACCGAAATGAACGAAAACTACGCTGAAAAACCTATTATTACTATGTCGATGGCAGGTCTTGGCGCAATCAGTCGCGTGTCTGGAATAACCTTTGGATCTTCAATGACATTTGGAGCAGCTAAAAATGCATCCGCGCCAGGTCAACTAGATGTGAAAGAGTTACGATATATTTTAGATGTCTTGTATCGAAGTAAAGCTTAATAAAATTATCTAATTCAATCTAATCAATAAAAAATACTGTTTAAGTAAACATCATTAAAAATAGAATAAATCGTCATATTTATAAGGTTAAGTGAGTTTGGCTTAAATAATGATTTAAGTGTGGTTACATGGGTAGTTAAATTTAATATTTTTCAATATTTTTCTGAAAATAGTACCGAATAGATTTGATTTGTAGAGTTGAGATTAATAACCACTTATAATAAGTTTATATTTCGTTAAAAATTAATTACGTTCAGTAAATCGCATAGCCTAAAGATCGTGCAAAATTGCTAACAATTAATTAGTAACGAGTATATACTTAAGTTATCTCTTTATTTAAAAAACGTTTAGTTTTATAAGATTAACAAATAGTTCTGTTTAATTAACAAGCTTATAATTAAATTTATTTAAGTATATCAATAGTGTAAAATTCTGAGGTTTATTTTTTTATGTTTTCATGGTGGACTAAAGTCTATTTTTTGCTTATCCAAATCTTAGTCAAACTTTTTGTTAAAAGTAAACCGATTCCTACCGATCCAATAGAAGAACTGAATCTGGATTCAAGTAAACCTATTTTATATGTACTTCCTTATAACTCACAAATTGATTTGATGGTCGTTAGATCTCTTTGTTTAAAATATCATTTACCTGATCCCCTGACAGGCATTGAAATCAATGGAAAGATCGTACCGTCGTATATTTATATTGATAAAGGACCGGGTATTTTTGCCTCTTATCGACAACAAACTAAAGCTATTGAGATTCTAAGAGATTATATTTCTGCACATCAGCAAAATCATGATCTGGATGTGCAAATGTTACCAGTTTCGGTAATGTTTGGGCGAAGACCAGATAAAGAAGGCAAAAAAATGCCATCACTGCAAGTGGTGGGTGCAACGTATAAGTTATATAAAATAATTGTTTCTGGGCGAGATTGTTATACTCACTTTTCTCGAACCGTTTCATTTAAAACGCTCCAACTTGACAATAACCAAGATATTTCAACATTAGCACGCAAATTATCACGTGTTGCTCGAATTCATTTTGCTAAACAAAGAACAGCATCAGTTGGGCCAAAACTGCCTGTTCGACAAGAAATGCTTAATAAATTATTACATAATCCAAACATTTCAGAAGCCATACAAGAAGAAGCAAAAAGCAAAAACATTAATCTTGATAAAGCTAAAAAAAATGCCTTATCCATTTTAAATGAAATTGCAGCTAATTTTTCTTATCGTATGCTCAGAGTAACTGACTTTATTCTGACTTGGGCATGGCATAGACTTTACCAAGGATTAAAAGTTACCAATGCGGACCCAATTCGGGAGTTAGCACAAAACGGGCACGAGATTGTTTATGCGCCTTGCCATCGTAGTCATATGGATTACTTGTTGTTATCCTATGTTCTTTATCGTCAAGGATTAGTTCCTCCACATATTGCCGCAGGTATTAACCTAAATTTCTGGCCAGCTGGTCCCATTTTTCGACGTTTAGGTGCTTTTTTTATTCGTCGTTCATTTCGAGGAAATAAACTTTATACCGCTGTTTTTCGTGAATATTTAGCTGAACTATTTATTCGTGGTTATTCTGTTGAATATTTTATTGAAGGTGGTCGCTCTCGTACAGGACGATTACTCGATCCTAAAACAGGCATGTTAACAATAACAGTACAGACCTTATTACGTGGCGATAGCAGACCAATTACGATTGTTCCTGTTTATATTGGTTATGAACATGTTTTAGAAGTTGCAACCTATGCAAATGAATTGCGAGGAGCCAAAAAAGAAAAAGAGAGTTTATGGCGGACCATTAAAGCCTTTTTTAAACTAAAAAAATTAGGTTTTGGTTATGTTAATTTTGGGCAACCTATCCCATTAAATCAATTTTTAAATCAACATATCCCTAATTGGCGTGATGAAATTGAACCAACAGGCTCTCAACGCCCACACTGGTTAACACCAACAACCAACTTACTTGCCAAGGAGATAATGGAACGCATTAATTCATCAGCAGCAATTAATGCAATGAATTTATGTAGCTCAATATTATTAGCAGCAGATCAGTGTGCATTAACGAAAGTTAGATTAATTGAACATATTGGTTATCTCATAAAATTATTAAACAAAGTGCCCTATTCTGATTTAGTTACTATCCCAGATCAAACTCCCGAAGAGCTGTTTGAACATGCAAAACAGATGGGAAAATTTATTATCACAACAGATGAAGTTGGTGAAATGGTTGGTCTTACACCCGAACAAGCGGTATTAATGACCTATTACCGTAATAATATCCAACATTTACTCATTATTCCTGCAATAGTAGCCAGAATATTGTTAAAGCATAATAGAATTTCATCACAAGAGGTCATTGAACAAGTAAAATTACTTTTCCCATTGATAAAATCCGAATTATTCCTTTACCACAATGATGAACAGCTCACTGAATATGTGAATAATATAATTGCAACTTATGCTGAACTAAATTTAATCAATTATTCACCGGATAAATTAACGTTAAACTATTTAAAAATTTTAGGATTGCAATTACTTGCTTCATCATCGAAAGATACATTACAGCGCTATATGATTGCATTCTCTTTGTTACAAAAGGATCCATCTATCAGTCGTGCTACTTTGGAAAAAGAAGGTAGATTAATTGCTGAAAGATTGTCTGTTTTACATGGTATTAATGCGCCTGAATTTTTTGACAAAGGCGTATTTTCAATATTAGTCGCATCACTACGTGAACAAGGCTACTTAGATGATAAAGATGAAGCCAATTTGCCAAAAATTGAAACTATGAACAAAATACTTAAACCTTTAATTACCGCGCGAGTCATGCAAACTATTGATGAAATCAATCCATTAATAAAAGATTAAAAATGTATTGTTTTTAGGAATATATAATTATTTTTATTTGATACACTATTAAATAAGTAGCGATAAATATGCTTAACCATTATGTATTCCTAAAGCTTTTTCACTAGGATATAACCTTTCTTTTTCTTAAATTCATCGTATTAAATATATACATCAATTTATTTTTTGACAAACATCAAATTTTAACAATTACTATTTGTTTTTCCCTTTATTTCTGTTCAATAAACGATTATTATTAATAGCAATAAGGATATTTATCGCCTCCAATACAATAAATTTAATAATGTAATGTCTGCTTTCTAAGGAGTCTATATGCTATTTAACCGTAGGCAGTTCTTTAAGATCTGTGCTGGTGGCATGGCAGGAACAACTGTAGCTACACTGGGTTTAATGCCGAATGTAGCGCTTGCACAAACGCGCCAATTTAAATTACTAAAATCAAAAGAAACCCGCAATAACTGTACGTATTGTTCTGTTGGATGTGGAATGTTGCTTTATAGCCGGGGAGATGGCGCCAAAAATGCCGAATCATCAATATTTCATGTAGAGGGTGATCCTGACCATCCTGTTAGTCGTGGCTCGCTTTGTCCAAAAGGTGCAGGAGTACTTGACTACATCAAAAGTGAACAACGCGTTAAATATCCAGAATATCGTGCACCCGGCTCGGATAAATGGCAACGTATTAGTTGGGATGAAGCGATTGATCGCATTGCCCGTTTGATGAAAGAAGATCGTGACAAAAATTTTATTGAAAAAAATGAACAAGGTACAACAGTAAACCGTTGGACAACAACAGGCTGGCTTGTTACTTCTGCCGCTAGCAATGAAACAGGTTGGCTAGCATTTAAAGTGGCACGTTCATTAGGTATGTTAAGTCTTGAAACCCAAGCAAGAGTTTGTCATGGCCCATCAGTATCAAGCTTAGCAGCAACTTATGGACGAGGAGCAATGACCAACAATTGGAATGACATTAAAAATGCCAATGTTGTTATTGTCATGGGAGGGAACGCCGCAGAAGCACATCCGGTTGGCTTTAAATGGGCGATTGAAGCGAAAATTACTAACGGCGCAGAATTAATTGCCATTGATCCACGTTTTCACCGAACTGCTTCTGTTGCTGATCATTATGTACCGATTAGAGCAGGATCGGATATTGCGTTTTTGCTCGGTATCATTAATTATCTTATTACACATAATGAAGTTAATTATGATTATTTAGTTACTCACAGTAACGCAAGTTTAATTATTCGTGATGATTTTAATTTTGATGCAAACAGTGGACTTTTTAGTGGCTACGATGCAACAACCAAACAATATGATCAAACCAGTTGGGCATATCAAAAAGATGAAAATGGTTTTGCACTTCGTGATAAAACATTAAATCATCCTCGTTGTGTTTGGAATCTACTCAAACAGCACGTAAGTCGCTATACACCTGAAATGGTTAATAAAGTAACTGGTAGTCCTATTGAAGGATTTTTACATGTTTGCCGATCCTTAGCGAGTACCAAAACAAATGACAGAGCTGCAACCTTTTTATATGCATTAGGTTGGACGCAACATAGCTACGGTACACAAATTATTCGTACGGCCGCGATGATCCAGCTAATTTTAGGTAATATTGGTATGATGGGTGGCGGCATTAATGCCCTACGTGGACATTCGAATATTCAAGGTTTAACCGATGTTGGTTTATTATCCAATCGTTTACCTGCCTATCTTGAACTCCCTAAAGATTCTCAAGTTTCACTTCAACAATATTTAGATGAAAAAACACCAAAACCACTCGGTCCTAATGAAGTTAATTTCTGGGGGAATTACCCTAAATTTTTTATCAGTTTCATGAAAACTATGTATGGTGATAAATCCACTATTGACAATAATTGGGGATTTGATTGGTTACCGAAATGGGATAAAACCTATGATGTTTTAAGATTCAGCAAAATGATGCGTGATGGTCAAGCCAATGGCTTTATTTGTCAAGGTTTTAACCCGCTTGCTGCGCTACCAGATAAAAATAGTATTCGTGAAGGATTATCTAAGCTAAAATTTCTGGTTAACATTGATCCAATGCCAACAGAAACGGCTGAATTTTGGAAAAATCATGGCGAATCAAATGATGTAGATCCAAGCAAAATTCAAACCGAAGTATTTAGACTACCTGCTAACTGTTTTGCTGAAGAAAACGGTACAATCGTTAACTCATCACGTTTATTGCAATGGCACTGGGCAGCGGCAAGACCACCTTATGATTCACTTTATGATCCAGAAATTATTGCGCGCATTTATTTAAGAATCAAAGAACTTTATGAAGAAGAAGGTGGTGCTTATCACGAACCAATTAATAATTTATCGTGGGATTATCAAGATCCTGAAGGGCCATCTGCTGAAGAGCTAGCAAAAGAGTGTAATGGCCGAGCACTGGCAGATATGACTGATGCGAATGGCAATATTATTCTTAAAAAAGGACAATTATTAAGTGGTTTTTCTCAATTAAAAGCAGACGGTACAACATCATCAGGTATTTGGATATTCTGCGGTTCTTGGACAGAGCAGGGTAACCTAATGGCACGACGCGATCCAAGCGATCCATCTGGTAAAGGTATTCATGCTGGCTGGGCTTGGGCATGGCCAATGAATCGACGCATACTTTATAATCGAGCCTCTGCTGATGAAAATGGTCAACCATGGGATCCTAAACGAGTCTTAGTAAAATGGAATGGTTCAAGTTGGGATGGCAATGACGTTGCCGATTTCACCGCAACATTATCGCCAAGTTCTGGCGCAGGAGCTTTCATTATGAATAATGATGGTTTAGGCGGACTATTTTGTTTGAATCGGTTAGTCGATGGGCCATTCCCAGAACATTATGAACCTTTTGAAACACCAATTACCAATAACCCATTACATCCTAACCAGATCAACAATCCGGTAGCTCGTGCATTTAAAGAAGACTTGGCTCGCTTAGGAGATGCCAGCCAATTCCCTTATGTCGGAACAACTTACAGCATAACAGAGCATTTCCATTTTTGGACGCAACATGCAAGGTTGGCCGCTATTTCACAACCGGAACAATTTATTGAGCTAAGTGAGAATTTAGCAAATAAAAAAGGAATAAAACTTGGTGATACCGTTAAAGTAACGTCATACCGCGGTTACATCAAAGCAAAAGCGGTTGTGACTAAGCGCCTTCCTACACTAACCGTTGATGGTAAAGAAGTTGAAACCATTGGAATTCCAATCGTATGGGGTTTTACCGGGCAAACAAAGAAAGGATTTTTAGTTAACGAATTAACTCCTCATTTAGGTGATGCTAATTCGCAAACACCGGAATACAAATCTTTCTTAGTGAATATCGAAAAAGTAACTACAGCGGCATAAGTTAGGGAGAATAAAAGATATGTCATTACAAACTCAAGATATTATCCGCCGCTCAGCAACGAATGCTTTAACTCCAGCTCCTCGAGTTCGAGATTATCAACAGGAAGTGGCAAAACTGATTGATGTGACTACCTGCATCGGCTGTAAAGCTTGCCAAGTTGCATGTAGCGAATGGAACGATCTACGTGCAGAAATCGGTCATACTGTTGGTGTTTATGATAACCCAGCAGACTTAGAGCCTAAAGCTTGGACAGTAATGCGTTATTCTGAAGTCGAAGTAAACGGTAAATTTGAATGGCTGATTCGTAAAGATGGTTGTATGCACTGTTCTGATCCAGGTTGTCTAAAAGCCTGCCCATCAGAAGGTGCAATCATTCAATATGCAAATGGTATTGTAGATTTTCAATCAGAACACTGCATTGGTTGCGGTTACTGTATTGCTGGCTGTCCATTTAATATTCCACGAGTCAGTAAAGAGGATAATCACTCGTACAAATGTACATTATGTGTTGATCGCGTTTCAGTGGGACAAGAGCCTGCCTGTGTCAAAACTTGTCCAACAGGAGCAATTCATTTTGGTACAAAGCAAGATATGATTCGTCATGCCGAACATCGCATTGAGGATCTTAAAAAACGTGGTTTTGAACAGGCTGGTCTTTACGATCCTCAAGGTGTTGGCGGTACTCATGTAATGTATGTTTTACATCATGCTGATCAACCAGAACTATATCATGGTTTACCAAAAGATCCTCACATTAGTGAAATTGTTAAATTCTGGAAAGGTGCATGGAAACCGTTATCCGCAGCTGCATTCATTGCAACATTTGGAGGCCTACTATTCCATTATATGGGAGTTGGTGCAATTGAAGTTGATGAAGAAGATATAGAGCATGAAAAAGAAGCTGATAAACAAGCTAGAAAACGCCTAGGATTACCAATTTTTGAACGTAAAAATAGCACTAATTCAGCGCAACAGGAGAATCGTCATGAATAAAAAAGACATGATATTAAGAACACCACTTATTGTTCGCTTTTGTCATTGGTGTATGGTATGTCTTTTTATTCTAACCGCACTATCTGGCCTATTTTTATTTTTTCCATCAATTAAACTGTTTGGTTTAGTACTCGGAACCCCTCAATTAGTTAGAGCATTGCATCCAATGATTGGCTGTGTTGTGTTCGTACTATTAATGTTTATGTTCTTGAAACTTGCACACCATAATATTCCAAATAAAGCGGATATTGTATGGATAAAGAACTTTAAGCATGTAATTATGGGTAAAGAAGAAGGTATTCCAATTGGTAAATACAATGTTGGTCAGAAGTTTTTATTCTGGTGTATTATGAGCTTAATATCTGTGTTATTTATCACTGGAATGATCATGTGGCGTAGGTATGTTTCTGACTATTTTCCAGTTCAAATTGTCCGTATCGCGATATTCTTCCACTCTCTTGCTGCAATAGGATTAATTTTACTCGCTATTGGCCATGCTTATATGGCTCTTTGGGTTAAGGGATCAATTAAAGGCATGATAACAGGTTATGTATCACGTGCTTGGGCTCGTAAAAACCATTCTGCATGGTATGAAGAAGAAATGGCAAAAATATATCAGAAAGAACTTAATGCTAATACCGAAGCAGAAACAGAACAAACAACAAAAGTAGAGCATAAACCAGCGTAATAACTCATTACATCAAATAAATGTTATCGTTAATTTCAATTAACCGATAACATTTAATTATGAAAAATTATGGATAAAACGATAGTAAACGGTAATCAATAATGAGTATAAAAATCATCCCACAAGAGCAACTCGAACAACAAACAACAAATTCAGTTATTCGACAAATCCCACTACTCTTTTATCCATCTCCGAAAACACTATATATTCATCGCGCGGAACGTTTAAAAGATCTGGCAACAAGTAGTCCATTTAGTGAATATTTGAAATTTTGTGCCACAATTGCTGAAGTACAAGCAAATATTGTAAAACAAAAACCAGTGAACATAGATTTACCTAATATCCTTGATGGTCAACACCCACCTTTAAGTTTATATAACTTTACTTTATCCACTTTTTGGCAGACATATTTAAGCGACCTATTAAGTTCAGTTACCGCAACCACAGAACAAATTCGATTAGTGATAGAACAACTCAGACAAAATAGTTCAGAACAACTACAAGATAAAGCAACCCATTTAATTAATGGTGAATTTAATTGTGTAGAAGGTAATGAAGCTATGTTTATTTGGTCAGCATTATCGGTTTACTATAGCCAGCTAGCAAGTCAAATCAAAGGTAAGGCTATCGCAGAGAGCACCGATAAAAACTGGTTATGCCCAGTGTGTAATAGTATGCCCGTTGCCAGTATTATTCAACTTGGAAGTAACAATGGGTTACGTTATTTACACTGTAGCTTATGTGAAAGTGAATGGTACGTACCTCGAATAAAGTGTACTTGTTGTGATAATATGCAAGACATTCAATATTTTTCACTGGATAAAGAGCTATCTGCAACAAAAACAGAATGTTGTGATGCTTGCCATAGTTATCTAAAAATTCTAGATCAAGATAAAGATCCTCGTATTGAAATTATTGCAGATGATATCGCTTCGTTGATCTTAGATATCAAAACAGAAGAGGAAGGATTTGCTAAAAGTGGCATAAATCCTTTTATATTTGCGCAATAACAGCGTTAATTGACATTGATAGTTTTAAACTAATTTTTATCAATATTATTAATTTCACAATCAATTTTATTTGCAAACGAGAGCCTTGATTAGCGATATTTATCATTTGAATAAAATACATCTTAACATTTTATATTAATAAGGTTAGAATTGAACTAATGTACTAGTTTATGAGTGTATTTTATGAGACGCTTTATTTTTTTGATAATAATGCTATTTATCCCGCAGCTTAGTTTCGCTGATAAGATTAAACATGTAGCAATTACAGCAATCGTTGAACATCCATCATTAGATCAAATCCGTGATGGCGTGAAAGATGAATTAATAGATAGTGGCTATAAGTTAAACGAAAACTTAACGGTACAATATAAAAGTGCACAAGGAAGTAGTGCCACTGCCGCTCAAATAGCTAGACAATTTGTTTCAGCAAAACCTGATGCCATTGTAGCCATTGCAACTCCTAGCGCACAAGCAACTGCTGCAGCAACCAAACAAATCCCTGTTATATTTGCAGGAATTACTGATCCCGTTGCTGCAAAATTAATTAAAAACTGGCAACCGACGGGCACAAATATTACTGGAGTTTCAGATTATCAAGAAATTATTCCTCAAATTGATTTTATGAAGAAAATTGTGCCGAATGTTAAATCTGTAGGATATATTTATAGTCCAAGTGAGATTAACTCTACCGTGGTTCTAAAAAATCTACAAATTCATTTATCCAAACAAAATATTTCACTTGTAGCTGTTCCCGCACAAAGAACTGCTGATATTTCAACAGCAGCCAATACTTTAAAAGGTAAAGTAGATTTAATCTATACAACAACAGACAATAATGTTGTTTCCGCTTATGAATCGTTAGTAAAATTTGCCAATGAAAATAAAATCCCCCTTTTAGCATCGTTTCCTGATGCAATCGAACGAGGAGCTGTTGCTGCTTACGGTATGAGTTATTATGATGTTGGCCGCCAATCAGGTAAGCTTGTTGTTCGGATATTAAATGGTGAAAAACCTGGAAGTATTGCCCCAGAACTTGGACAAACCTTACATCTTGTAATTAATACTGACGCAGCAAAAAAACAAGGAGTAAATTTATCCCCCGAAATTATTCAATCAGCTTATAAAATAATTGGGCAATAATTAATTAAAATTTTATTAAAAATAGTATAGAATAATTTTGCTTAATGGTATGAGCAGAGTGTGATATTACAAATAACATCCTATTTATAGCCAATCATCACTCACAGTGTAATAAAATATTTACACTTGCGAGTTCTTTTTTTATTCTGGAAAAATATTTAATTTTGCTTTATAGTAAGTCAAAATTTAGCTTGGTTGTAAAAAAAACAGTACAGGAGTACTCTCTATGCGTAATTATATTATAAAACTTTTTATGCTTCTCAGTTTACCGTTCGCTGCATTTTATTCTTACGCAGATACAAAAGCCGAACAAAAATTTGTAGCCATTACTGCCATTGTTGAACATCCAGCACTAGATAATGTACGCAAAGGTGTTGAAGATGAACTTAAAGATAATGGCTATATTGCTGGGGAAAATTTAAAACTTCAGTTTGCCAGTGCACAAGGTAGCAGTGCAAATGCAGCTCAAATAGCGAAACAATTTGTCGCAAATAAACCTGATGTAATTGTTGGTATCGCAACACCAAGTTCACAAACTTTAGTTGCAACAACAAAACTTATTCCTATTGTTTTTACCGCTGTTACTGATCCTGTGGCTGCTAAATTAACACCAAGTTGGGATGCATCAAAAACTAATGTGACAGGCGTATCCGATGCCTTATCTCTAGATTCTCAAATTGAGATGATGTTAAAAATTAAACCTGATGCTAAAAATATTGGTTATGTTTATAGTCCAAGTGAAATTAATTCAACGATTATATTAAAACAATTGCAAATCGAACTTGAAAAAAGAGGGATGAAAATTATCGCTGCTCCTGCACAGCGAACCTCTGATATATCAACAGCGGCAAGAAGTTTAAAAGGTAAGGTTGATATGATTTATACGACTACCGATAATAACGTTGTTTCATCTTATGAAGCTTTAGCTAAAATTGCTAATGAAAGTAAAATTCCTCTTGTTGCATCAAATCCTGAATCAGCCGAACGTGGTGCAATTGCAGCTTTAGGAATGAGTTATTATGATCTTGGCCGCCAAGCTGGTAAAATAGTTATTCGTATACTTAATGGCGAAAAACCGGGGGATATTCCACCACAAGTTGGTAATATTACTCAATTAACAATTAATAAAAAAGCTGCTGAACGCCAAGGTATTACTTTATCTGAAGATGTATTAAAATCAGCAGCCAAAATTGTTGAAAAATAATTGTAACTTTTGATAACTAAACCGCCATATTGGCGGTTAATTTTTAGTGGATGTTTTCATGTCTTTTGAATTTTTATTAAGTTCTATTGGAATTGGACTTATTTATGCACTGGTTAGTTTAGGTGTTTTTATCTCATTCCGTTTACTCGATTTTCCGGATCTTACCGCTGATGCAAGTTTTCCGCTTGGAGGGGCTATTTGTGGTCTATGTATTTACGTAGGTATTGATCCATGGATAGCGACATTGTTAGGTATGTTTGCAGGTTGTATTGCTGGAGCAATGACTGGAATATTGTATGTTAAACTCAATATACTACAACTACTTTCAAGTATCATCGTCATGATAGGTCTTTATTCTATCAATTTAAGAATATTAGGTATTGGACCTTATATTATGGACGAAACACCAAGGTTGGCTGGTTCGCCTAATCTTTCTTTGCTTGATGCCAAAACAATATTTTCACCATTTATTGCTGAGGATTACAGTAACCAATATATTGTACAACCACTTATGATATTAGGTTTTGTAATTCTATTTTGGTTATTACTTAATCTCTTTTTAAATACTAAAATGGGATTAGCTTTAAGAGCAACAGGAACCAACCAACGAATGGCTAAATCTCAAGGTATTCCAACTGGTGGTATCACGATTCTTGGTATGGCAATATCGAATGGCTTAATTGCTCTTGGCGGTTCATTATTCGTACAAACCCAAGGCGGAGCAGATATTACGATTGGCGTAGGTACTATAGTTATAGGGCTTGCATCAATTATTATTGGTGAAAGTATTTTTCCAACTAAGCGTATTTGGGCTGTTATGCTGGCGGTTATTTTTGGTTCGATTTTATATCGCTTATTCATTGCATTTGCACTCAGTAATGAATTTTTACAAGCGATTGGTGTTGGAACCGAAGATTTAAATCTTATTACAGCAATCTTGGTAGTACTTGCTTTAGTTTTACCTAAACAGTTAAAAAAACGTGCAAAGAAAAGAGGAAGTAAGCATGATTAAAGTTGGAGAATTACAATTAACTTTTAATCAAGGGACACCTATCGAAAATCATGTATTACGAGGATTAAATCTTAATATAAGCGAAGGTGAATTTGTTACAATTATAGGTAGTAATGGAGCTGGAAAAAGCTCATTACTCAATGTAATTAGTGGTGATTTACTTGCCGACTCAGGCAGTGTCATTATTAATGGAAAAAATGTAACACGATGGCCTGCATGGAAAAGGGCTGGTTTAGTTGCTCGAGTATTTCAAGACCCAATGATTGGGACTTGTGAAAACTTAACCATTGAAGAAAATCTTGCTATTGCTTATAACCGGGGTCATAGCTTTACATTATCTCCTGCTTTAAATAAAAAGTTACGCGGAATATTTAAAGAAAAACTAGCAACGCTGAATTTAGGTTTAGAAAATCGATTGTCCGATATGATGGGATTGCTTTCTGGTGGACAAAGACAAGCCGTCAGTCTACTCATGTCAACATTACAACCATCCAAGATATTATTACTTGATGAACACACAGCAGCTCTCGATCCTAAAACAGCACAATTTGTTTTAGACCTAACCGATGAAATTGTTTCTAAAAATCATTTAACTACCATGATGGTTACCCATTCTATGAAACAAGCATTAGAGTACGGCAATAGAACAGTAATGCTTCATCAAGGTCAGGTCGTACTTGATGTTTCTGGAGAACAACGTTCAAAGCTAACAGTAAACGATTTGCTCGCTATGTTTGAAAAAACTCGTGGTGAAAAAGTAACTGACGATGCCTTATTATTAGGTTAATAAATCAAGAAGCAATATTTATTAGCAGAATATTGCTTCTTATCCAAGATTAGTTAAATAATTTCATAATTTTTTTTGTAACTGTTGTCGAACATTCATTAAAGCAAATCCAAGCAAATTTTTTCCACGCCACATTAACGGATTATCAATATTAGGATCATCCATAGACAAACCTATCCCCCATATTTTATCGACGGGGCTTGCTTCTACTAATATTCTTTGTTTGGTTGATAATATAAAATCAGTTAACTTTGGATTCTGTGAAAACTTAGCAAAATTACCATTTATGACTATATTTAAACAGTGTGCATCCCAAATATCCGGTATGAAGCCTTTTACTTGACGCCCTAATGCTTTTGCTAATCCAGGTGAATTAGCAGTAAGTATTTTTGATAATATTTGCTCATCACCGAATAATCTTGCTTTCTCAGCCATCATATAATGTTCTGCTGTTGCATAGTAAATATTATCAACCTCAAAACGACTTGGATACCATTGGCTAAAACAACTCTTTGTTATGATAGAAGGTTGCTTTTCTACATGCCCCCAAAAGTATATATATTTGTATTGTTTACCACTTCTATATTGTTCGCGTAATTCCAATAAATCCATATAAATTCCTTATCATCACTAACGAATATGTTATATGTATTTTCATTGAATACCAATATAGTTTTAGTAAAAAAACAAATTTTAGTTTTCAATAGAATAGAATTGTATATCATTAATATAGTTAAAATAATGATACTTATAAGAAATATTTAAGGTTATGTATGATGTGTAAGATAAATATAACGTTGATTTTTATGTTTAGTTATATACTTGAATATAACACTTATATAAATTTCAGTCAGTTTTATTATCTCTATATGCAAAAAAGCCCAGCATTCCTGCTGGGCTCTCTCTATATTTAAAAGTCT